>JAKQCM010000309.1 GCA_029559155.1 Chloroflexota bacterium | reverse complement strand
GCAGCCATCGAGAGCCATTTGCAGGCAGAAACCATCCTTAAACAAACAGGCGAGGACCATAAACGCGCAAATGATTTGCGCCACCATGTCTGGTCCAACTTAAGTATGGATTATGCCTTCAACCGCCAATATGATCTGGCGGAACAATACGGACAGCAAGCATTGGCTGGCTTCCGCGCTACAAACGCTCCCCCCAAATTTCATGCCAACGTTCTAAATGCTCTGGGTGTGGTTGCCTGGTGGCGCGGCCAACACGATCGCGCTGAAACGTTGCTGCGTGAGGCCGTTGCGATTTGGCGTGAACTCAACCAGTTCACCGATCTACTGCGCTCTCTGAACAATTTGATGGGCACGTTGAAAGCCGCCAGGAAATACGACGACGTCTGGCCCTGTTATGCAGAAGCCGTGACCTACTTCTCGCATAATGTCGGCGAATATGAGAAATCTTTGATTGAAGTGAGTTATGGCGGCGCCTTGTACGAGCAGGGGCAATACGATGAAGCAAAAGCGGCCTTCCAACGGGCTAATTCCCCCTACTTGCAGCAGTCCAGCTATTTCTACCACCGCGCCACTGTCGCCCAATGTCTGGGCAACACCTTCCTGGCGCAAAATCGGCTAGCCGACGCGGCGCCCCATCTGGAGGAAAGCGCCAGGTTGTGGCGGCAATTTGATGATGAGCTGATGCTGGCCAATACCTTGGGCACGATCGCGGAATTGTACGCCCAGCAGGGCAAGGCGGATGATGCCATCGCCCTGTTTGAGCAGGCTTTGGCGCTCTTGGCCAGGTATCCCGATGATGCCTGGGCCAAAAAATTAACGGCCGATTTTACCCGGCAGCTTCAGGAGCAAAAAACGGCGGTCAATCCTGAATAGAGTAGCCGCCTCTTCATCGCTCAGATGGTGAAGGTGGGGGTTCCGCCAAAAACAGGGCTGCTGCCAAATTAGCCAGAACTGCAAACCACAAAACCAGCCTTGTTGCCGTTCTCGGCTCTCATCAGCCCATATTCTTCTGGTCTTAAGTTGAGAGCTGCTCTACTGGTTCAGAGTCGGAGCAAAAGATGGTAATGGGAACGGCCGTTAATCCGCCCCAACCCCTTTATCAACCACCATGTCACCGCCAAACGCCTGTCTGCCCGACCAGACAAACCACCCAATCCAGAAATCACCCAACATGGCAGATTATCGTGGAAAACAATTCGCCGAACTTCCCGCAGGCTGAGGTGTACCTCTCATTCGCAAGGCTGAACAGCAGCAGCTTGATGCTTTGAACGGTCTGGTTAAACGCCAAAACGATCTCTTTTACGCGATGTCCTTCGCGTGAAAACTGCCTTCACAAGCCCCGAAACTCGGGTATACTCACACTGTAAACGCTTGCAAATCCTGCCCTCAACAAACCGGGGGCCAGCGCAAGCAAACTATTTCATGAACATGATTCGCCGCCTCACATGAAAAGGACACAGATCAACCCAGCCAAGCGCCTCTTCTCGCCAATTCTCACTCATGTTCACTTGGTCTCAAGTTTCAAGAGAGAAACCAACCCATGACCGACACACTATCCGGCCGGACCATCGGCAAATACCAGCTAATTGAAAAAATTGGCCGCGGCGGCATGGCCGAAGTCTACAAAGGCTACCAGGAAAGCCTTGATCGTTACGTAGCCATCAAACTCATGCACGCTTTCCTGATTAGCGAGCAAGATTTCCTCCACCGCTTCAAACGCGAGGCCAAAGCCATGGCCTCTATGCGCCACCCCAACATCGTGGCCATCTACGATTTCGACGTGTACGGGGAAGATACCTACTACCTGGTCATGGAATACATCTCCGGCGGCACCCTGAAGCAAAAACTAGAAGACCTGGCAGCCGCCAACGAAGCCCTGCCGCTGGAACGCGCTGTGCAAATTGCCCTGCAAACGGCCGAAGCCCTGGAATATGCCCACAGCCGGGGCATGGTCCACCGCGATGTGAAGCCGGCCAATATCATGCTGAATGAAGACGGCCGTGCCATCCTTACCGACTTTGGCATTGTTAAACTCGTCGGCGGCCAGACAATGGCTTACACCGCCACCGGCGCGCTGATCGGCACGCCTTCTTACATGTCTCCGGAGCAAGCCATGGGCAAACCCGGCGATGAACGCGTGGACATCTACGCCCTGGGCGTGCTGCTCTTCCAAATGACCACCGGCCAACTGCCATACTCCGCCGACACACCGCTGGCGGTCATTATGCAGCACGTCAACACCCCCATTCCCGAACCGGCCCAATTCAACCCCAACGTGCCGCCCGAACTGCAAGACATCATCATCCACGCCCTGGCCAAAAACCCCGACGACCGGTACCAGACGGCCAAAAACATGGCCGACGACCTGCGCGCCATCCGCCTGACACCCGGAGCAAAGACGGGCGTATTCGTCGCCGCAGGTTTCCCCCGCCCCGATACTCACAGCGGCGGAACCGTAGCCCTGCCCACCGACGAGACACCGCCCACCCCGCCGGCCGCGCCTTTGGAAGCGACAGCAATGCACACGGCCGTTTCCCCCCAACCAGCGCCCGTATCACCCCCAACGGCCGTACCCATTCTGGAAAGCGTCCCATTCCAAAGTGTGCCCCTGCCCGCCCAACCCCCGGCCGCTAAAAAACGACCCGTCTGGCTTTTCGCCCTGATCGGCGTGCTGCTGGTTGTGCTCATCGGCGGCGGCCTGTATGCCTTCAGCCAGACCAATGGCCGCGACCAAGAGTCCGTAACCAGCGCCGCTCTGGCAGACACCGCTACGGAAAACGCCGCCGCAGATGCGCCTGCCGCCACAACCGCGCCAACCCAAACGCCACTCCCGGAAGCCACGAGTGTGCCCGCTACGGCCGTTGCGTCCACGGCCGTAGCTGCGGCCGAGGAACCCACCGCCACCTCCAAACCCACAGTCGCGCCCACAGCCACCAAAAAGGCCACCGCCGCGCCGACCATCGACGCTACCGCCGCCTTCCTGGCCAGCTGCACCCCGGACATAACGTTGGTCAACACATTTACCTATCAAAACCCGCGCTTCAATTCCGCGCCCGTTAGCGCCAATTTCCCCATCAACTGGGTCATTCAAAACAACGGCGACTGCCCCTGGACCACAGACCTGGCCTGGGGCTACCTGTCCGGCGACACGTTCACCGACACCGGTAATCCCATCACCATCGATACCGACCTGGCCCCCGGCGAAACCATCACCCTTACCGCCAACTTCAAAGCCCCCGCCCAGGCCGGTAGATACCAAAGCGTCTGGTCGCTCATTTCCCTCAGCGACAACAAACCCATCGGGCCGGAGCTGACGTTTAGCCTGGAAGTGTATGTTCCGGCCACACCCACACCTGCGGCTACCAACACGCCTGTGGCCACGGCAACGGCCGTTGCCTCCCCCACCTCCGAACAAGCCACTACCCTGATCTACGTCGTGCAATCGTGCGAATATATCGGCACAGAATGGCGCTGCCAGGTACAAATCACCCCTTACGGCGGCGGCGGCGGTCCCTACACCGTGTGGGTTTTCGACGCCGACCAACCGGCCGAATATCGCGGCACAGGCCCATTCACCCACTTCGCCAAAGCCCGCCGCTGCGCCACCTACAACCACGAAGTCCGCGTCCAAGACGACGCCACCGGCACAAGCCAATCCCAACAACTTTACATCGACCCCAATTCGTCCATCCCCGGAGGCTGCACCTTACCTTAAATGCGGGAATTTCAGATTGGTCCAATCTAGACGATTGGACCAATCCCACCAGGTTACTACCCATATCCATGCGTTTGTAACAACTGAAGAGCAAGTTATCCCCCACTATCGACAGCCGGCCGAAAAATAATCAAGGAGCTTACCATGTCAACACCCACAACTTTCACCGAACTCTTGGCCCTGGGCAGCGATGAGGCCATCGCCCTCACCGCCCCGGACCGTCTCCCCCTCACCTATCACGCCCTGCGCCAGCATGTGCAGCAGACCATCGCCACGTTAAACGGCTACGGCATCGGCCGTAACGACCGCGTAGCCATCGTCTTGCCCAACGGGCCGGAAATGGCTTCCGCCTTCGTCAGCGTCGCCGCCGGAGCCACAGCCGCGCCGCTCAACCCCGCCTACCAGCAAAACGAATACGCCTTTTACATGGAAGATTTGCACGCCAAAGCTCTCCTTGTGGAACAAGGCAGCGCCTCGCCGGCCGTCGCCGCGGCCCAGGAATTGGGCATTCCTTTGCTGGAACTGATTGTCGCCGACAACGATCCGGCCGGACGGTTCAGCCTCACCAGCAGTTTGCCGATGGTCTCCCCCGCGTCCGGCGGGCCTGCCGGTTCGGAGGATGTGGCGTTGATTTTGCACACCTCCGGTACCACCTCGCGCCCTAAAATTGTGCCGCTGTTGCAGCGCAACGTCTGCGCCTCCGTAGGCAACATCCGCGACACCCTGGCCCTGACCTCCGCCGACCACTGCCTGAACGTGATGCCTCTGTTCCACATTCATGGGCTGATGGCCGCCCTGCTGAGTTCGCTGCTGGCCGGGGCCAGCGTGTGCTGC
>JAKQCM010000303.1 GCA_029559155.1 Chloroflexota bacterium | reverse complement strand
AGCTGGCCCACTTCGCCGGCCCACAACAGCTCTCGGTTGATGCGCACGGATACACCGCCATTACCCTCCACTCCGCCCACGTTCAACCAGATCTCGTTCGGTTTTGCGCCGGTGTGTACATGCGGCCAGGGCTGCCAGGGCACCACGGCCGTTTCCCCCACACGCACTGTCACATACCCCAACGGCGAAACCAACACCGTCACCCCGATGGCGCCATCGCCTGTAGCGATGTCGCCATCGCCGACGATCAGGCCATATCCCACATCCGGTTCGCCGGATTTGTGAACGGCCGTCAGACGCAAAGTGTAATTGGTAGCGGGTAAGGATTCATCCAACCAGATCAGGAACGGACGGTCAGGAACAAGCGAGGTGGGGGATGGTAACGGCCGTTCCCCCACCATCACCCCATTCACCGGCGGATCAAACACGCCGGCGCTGATCAGGGCGGCCCCGATAACCAGAGCCGCCAACAGCAGCAGCGCCGGCCAGGGCAGCGAGCGTCCACGCTCAGACAAAGCGCGCCTCAAACAACGCCCGCTCAAACGCCAACGGCCAGCCGCCGGTTTGCATCAAATTAGCCGCCAGCCAGCCCAACGTGTCCGAGCTTTTCGCCGACACGCCATTGCCCCCGGCAGCCACGTACACCCGCTCCGTCAGTTGATCCACGTAGGGTTTGCCGTGCGCTGTGTAAGCCACCAGGCAGCGGTGCGTCGTGGCGGTCTCAATCTGCAAGCCGGGAATCATCTCCTCCAGGGCGGCGCGAATCGGCTCTTCCATGACGGCGCTGTCTCCGGCGATCATCCACTTGCGCATGGCCTCCAGGTCGGGCAGCCATTGATCGGTCCGCGTGTTGCAGCCGATTTTCAGGTAGGCACGGCCGTCTGGATACACAATCGGCGGCAGCAAATAAATACTGTCAATATCCGGCGAATCAATCTGGTACAGCACCGTGGGCAGGCCGCGCAGGCGGGCGGCCTCCGCTTCCGACAACCGCGCCAGCAAAATCGTCTCGCTTTTTACGCGCAAATCCAGCTTGCGCGGCAGCAGATCATAGCAGTTGGCAAAGGCTCCGGCGGCGATGAGGGCTTTGCGCGCCCACAAAACGCGCCCGGTTTCGGTCAAAATTTCTACAGCGTGGGGATGGGGCGTCACGGCCGTTACCGTCTCGGCCACCACCCACGCGCCTTGCTGCGCGGCGATGGTCATCTGGGCTTGCAGCAGCCCGCGCGGATTGATGTATCCGGCCGGCGGCGGCTCGAACAAACCATGATAATTCGGCGGGAATTGCAAACGGCCGTCCGCCTGTTCCAGTTCCAGAGATGTAGCGTAGAGAGAAAAATCAAGGCTAAACCGCTGGCTAACAGCCGCCACAGCCGCCAGAAAAGCCGCGTCACGGCCGTGTGGCGCGACATACAATCCGCCAACAGGCCAATAAAATGACACACCGCTGGTTTTTTCCAGGTAGGCATACTGGCCGATGGCCCGTTGCGCCAGCGCCGACCAGACGGCATCTTCGCTCAGGCGGCGGGTGATGCGGCCCTGGTCGTAATGGCTGGCGAAAACGCCGCGATGATTGGCCCAATCCGCCGGTTCGTCCGGGCCAACAAGGGCCACGTTGGGCGTCACCTGGCTCAGATACCGCGCCGCCGCCGCGCCCATCAGCCCTTTGCCAATGACCAGATAATCAAAAATGTGGGAATTTGACCGGGTGTGCATGAATGTTGTCTCCAGTAACGGCCGTTCTCCATGAGAATCTCGCCTTAAACAGCATCTTGACGGCCAGTCTCAGCGTCAAGAATAGTCTAGCACTCCCACGGCTGGCGATAAACGGCCGTTTCCCTTTTTTACGATTGTTTCACTCTTGCCTCTGTTTTTGTTACACTCGGAAGGTATGAAGAAGCCAATCGAGTATCACGTTCAGGAAAATGGCACGGCCGTGCTGCGAATCAATCGACCAGAAGCGCGAAATGCGCTGAATTGGGCGGCGCAAGAAGCGTTCGCCGCGGCGGTGGACCAGGCCGCCCACAATGCCCACCTCCGGGTGTTGATTGTTACCGGCAGCGGCGAACGGGCGTTTGCCGCCGGAGCCGATCTGAAAGAATTAAGCCGCCACCCGGAAGCGGCGGCCGGGGAACGGTTAAACCGGATCATGAGCGGCGCGTTGGCGCAGTTAGCCGAACTGCCGCTGCCGGTGATTGCCGCTATTAACGGCGATGCCTTTGGCGGCGGCTGCGAAATCCTCACCGCCTGCGATCTGCGTATCGCCGCCGCCCATGTGCGCTTCAGTTTTGCTCAGGTGAAAAACGCGCTGACCAGCGGTTGGGGTGGCACAGGCCGGCTGGTGCAGCTTATTGGTCAGAGCCGGGCCATCGAACTGATGCTGACGGCGCGGCTTTTTGATGTGGAGGAAGCGCGGCAAATCGGGCTGGTACACCGCATTACGCCGCCAGGCACAGATGTCCTGGCCGCCGCTCTGGCCTGGGCCGACGACCTGATGCAGTTCTCGCGTGGGGCGTTGGCCGCGAATAAGGCTTTGGCGCATACGGCCGTTCACCACTCACTCGCCGAAACCAACCGCCTGGAAAGCGAGCTGTTTGTATCGCTTTGGCCCCAACCCGACCATCTGGAAGCGCTGCAAGCCTTTGTGGAGAAACGCAAACCAGAGTTTAATGGCAACCGATGATGGGAACTAAACCCCTTAACTTGATGGTATGTACAATCAAATTGCCCCCTACTACGATTTAACCCACGATCAGTTAACTGACGATGTGGCGTTGGTTCTGGCGCTGGCGCAGGCAGCCGGTGGTCCGATCTTGGAATTGGGCTGTGGCAGCGGACGGTTGTTACGGCCGTTAGCCCGCGCCGGTTTCACCGTAACCGGCGTCGATAATTCGCCGGTTATGTTGGCGCGAGCACAGGCGCGATTGGCAGAGGAAGAAACGGCCGTGCGCCAACGCATCACCCTGGCGGCCGGCGACATGACCGACCTTTCGCTGCCCGACGACACCAAATTTTCCCTGGCAATTATCCCCTACAACACCCTGCTCCACCTGGATTCTGACCAGACGGCGCTGGCGCTGCGGGGGATTCGCAAGGTGTTGGCGGGAAACGGCCGTCTCTTTATCGACCTCATCAACCCCCTGGCCGTTGCCAGCACACCCAACGACCAGGCATTAACGCTGGAAACCATCTTCACCGACCCGGCCAATGGGCGCACGGTGCTTCAGATGGCCGCCAACCGCCTGGACGAAGCCGCGCAGACACTGCACATCACCTGGATTTATGACGCCTCGCCGCCGGAAGGCGGCCCCATCCACCGCACCATCGCCCAGGCAGCTTACCACTACCTCTATCCTCACCAGCTGGAACTGCTGCTGCAAGAAGCTGGATTCCGCCTCCACAGCCTGACGGGCAGCTACGATGGCGACCCATTCGACGAAGAGAGTGAACGGTTGCTCATTTTGGCGCAGCTTACGGCGCAAAAAAAGCCGTAAGCCATGCCCGGCCTACGGCTGATAGTTTATTTACAAGAAGACCCCAAGGGTTTGACACCCAAATAATCCAAATTCTCAGGAGCAAACCCTTGGGGTCTTGGAGACTATCGTTACGATATCGTCAGGTCAATACCCGGTTTGGGGTCGGCTGCGGCCAATTTGAAGCGCACAAAGACCAGGGGAGCGTAATACGTGATCCAGATACCCACCAGAAAATAACGCAAAATGCGCAGAGGAATGGCTAACCACAATGGGTCGCTGGGGAAAATTGCGTCTAACCCAGCCCACAGGGCAATGGCAACGGCCATCCCCAGCACGTATCGGCCAATCCGCCGCCCGATGTCACCCTCGCTGCGGAAGCGAATTCGGCTGGACTCCAGTAACAAACCAATGCTCGCGCCGAGTAACACGCCAACGGCCGTAGCCACGCCTTCCAATCCCGCCAATTCCGCCTCTGGAATATACGCTGCCCAGGACACCGTCAGATCTGGCGCGCCGATGATGAGGCGAACAATCACGTAGATGGCCGCGTAAACCACCGGAACCAATACGGCGAACATCAATTTAAAACCCAAAATACGCTGGCCAAAATTTTTCGCAAAGTATTGCTGCCAGAATACAAAGCCCAACAGCAGCAAGCCGCTGACCAAAAAACCGACGATGACATCATGGATAAAATGGGAACCCAGATACACCCGGCTCACAGCCATCAGGATAATCATGATGACGGCCAGCACCCAGGCCCACCAGCGCCGAATCCAACCGGCCATAAACAAATAGGTTAATGTTGCCAGCTGCACATGCCCGCTGGGCACGCCGTAACTCGTTTCTTCCCATAACATGACATTGGGATCAAACCAGAACGGCCGTGGCCCACGAAAAGCATGTTTTAGCAGCGGGTTTAAAGCGTTGGTCAGCAAAAACAAGTACGCGAACAACTTGCCCACGGATTTATTGATACACCAATAAACCAACGGAAACAGCGCCAAATAAAATTGTTCCAATCCCAAGGTGCTAATCAGGGAGAAAAAACCGGCAAGCTGAGGAAAATTGTCTTGCAGCCACTTCGTTGCATTCAGTCCCATCTCATAAAGTGGGTCCATGTGCCTTCTCCTGTCTTCAATTGTTTTAACATAAACCTCTTCCCGCATAAGATTGTAGCCTTGCAGGTTCCGACAAGTCAACCTTTCCCTAAAAACCATCAGGTTGGAACCGGTCGGCACATAACGTGGGGAGATTTGCTTTCGCTGAGAATTTGCGTGAAACGGCCGTCTAAACACCCCCCTCTATTGCGTACTTGCCTGGTCAGTTTATAATCTGTACATGAACCTGATTGGAGGGTATGTATGTCAGCTAGAATTTTAGTAGTAGAAGATGAAGATCGAATTCGCCAATTCTTACAACGCGGCCTTACATTTGAAGGCTATCGCGTTGACGCCGCTGCCGATGGCCAAACAGGCCTGGACCTGGCGCGTGAAAATCCGCCCGACCTCGTTTTACTCGACTTGATGCTGCCGGGCATGAACGGCCTGGAAGTTTGCCGCCGCATCCGCGCGGCCAGCGAAGTACCCATTCTCATGCTCACAGCCAAAGAAACCATCGAAGATCGCGTCGTCGGCCTGGACGCCGGCGCCGATGATTACCTCGTCAAGCCCTTTGCCTTCGACGAATTGGTGGCCCGCGTGCGCGCTTTGCTGCGCCGCGCCCAACCCACCAAGCCCCAGGTTTACCGCTTTGCCGATTTGGAATTAGACACCGGCACGCGCCAGGGCAAACGCGGCGAGCGCAGCTTTGACCTGACAGCCAAAGAGTATGAGCTTTTGGAACTGTTCATGCGCCACCCACGCCAGGTACTCACCCGTGAAGTTATTTTTGATCGCGTTTGGAACTATGATTTTGGCGGCGAAAGCAACATCATCGAGGTATACGTGCGCTATCTGCGCCAAAAAACCGAATCCGACGGGCAAACACGGCTTATCCATACCGTGCGCGGCATCGGGTACGTCCTACGCGAAGAAGCCTGATTAACCCTTGTCCATTCAAACTCGTCTGCTCCTGATCTACACGATCATTTTTTCCGCTGCCTTTGTTCTGTTTGCCGTTATCGTCTACTTTTTGCCGAGCAACAGGATTTTGGCGGAAATAGACGCCGACCTGCAAACGCTGGCCGCTGAAATAACGCCGGAGAGGCTCGTGCCAGATCGTCAGGGAAGTTTCCGGGTAAATCTTCCCGGTGACCTGGCAACCTTTGAAACGGCCTCTACGTTCATGATTCTGAGCGACAAGTCTGGCAATGTGCTGGCGCAGACGAATAACCTAACCGATTATTTTGGCCTGTTGGACCCGGATAGTCTGGGAGACACGGCCGTTTCCAGCCTCATCCAAGTCGACAACACCCCTTTACGCGTCTACACCACCCCCCTCTACCTCAACGACAACCCAGACGCAGAAATCGTGGGCTACCTGCAAGTAGCCCGACTGCTCAACACCTATACCACCTACAACCGCCTCCTGGCCGTTGCCCTGTTGGTAGGTTTCGCCGCCGCAACAGCCTCCTTATTCTTGGCGGTGTGGCTGACACCCGGTTTATTCCGCCCCCTGGACGACATTGCCACCGTCGCCAACCAGATTTCCCGCGCCGACGACCTGAGTATGCGCGTCCCCCATTCGGACCGCATTGATGAAATCGGCGTCCTGGCTCGCGCCCTCAACGAAACTCTGGAGCGCCTGGAGCGCCTGTTCCAAACCCAACAACGCCTTCTGGCCGACGTTTCTCACGAATTACGAACCCCGCTAACCGCCATTCGCGGCAACGTCGACCTCATGCGGCGCATGGGCGACGGCGATCCGGAATCGTTGGGCATTATTCAAGAGGAAGTCGACCGCCTGACCCGTCTGGTTGGCGATCTGACCCTCCTGGCTCGCGCCGACGCCGGCGGCTTGCCCCTGAATTTGAAACCGGTGGAATTAGACAATCTGCTTTTTGAAGTGTACCGTCAGGTGAGCCTGTTGAATAAACCGGTTGAAGTGGTCGTGGCCGAAGTTGATCAGGTTTGCGTCAATGGCGATCCGGATCGCCTGAAGCAGCTGCTGCTGAATCTGGTGGAAAATGGCATGAAATACACGCCAAGAGGCGGCCGGGTGACGGTGAACCTGTCGCAAACGGATGGCTGGGCACAGATGACCATTCGGGATAATGGCGTGGGCATTCCCGCCGAGGACTTGCCCTTTATTTTTGATCGCTTCTACCGGGTAGATAAGGCGCGCAATCGCTCACAGGGTGGCTCGGGTTTAGGGCTGGCCATTGCGAAGTGGGTGGCTCAGGCGCACGGCGGCGACATTCAGGTGGAAAGCGAAGTGAATGTGGGGACGACATTTACCGTTGTGCTGCCTGTGTTGGAAAAAGAGATAGGACCGGAGGAGATGAAGCAGGAAAACGGCCGTTCCCGTTCCAGTTTGCGCCTGCTTACGTCAACACGTCGAAAAGAAAAACAGGGCGATTGAGAAACCCCAATCGCCCTATACCAGTACACACTATCCGCGACGGCGGATCAATAAGACCACGCCCAGACCAATGATCACCAGCGGCCAAAACGCGCCGCCTAACCAACCGGCCCAACCGAACTGCTCTAACAAGAAGTACAGTCCCAGTAATATAAAAACAACTCCCACCGTTGCTGGACGTCCAATTTTCCCGGCATTTGCGCTGACCGCTTCTTTCATCTCTTTGATGTTGTCCTGTATCACCACCGCGTCTGATTCGCTGGCCGTGGCTGCCCGAGGCATCACAACCCACAAAATCAGGTAAATGGGAAAACCAATGCCGCTGGCAAAAAACAACACGACAAAAGCCAGCCGCACCAACACCGGATCGATATCCAGATAAGCAGCCAGACCTCCACAGACGCCGGCTACCATTTTATCTGTGTCGCTGCGTACCAATTTTGATTGAGCCATCACAAAACCTCCAATACGTTTTTGCAATCTGAGCGCCGGAGTAGGCGCATCTGTCGGACTATACGGGATAAAAAATTGAAAGTTGCGGGCAGCAATTTGCGGGGAGAACGGCCGTTTCCCCTCATCGCCCCCTCACCTACATGAGAATCCCCTTACTCCCACCCCAGGCCCGGCTGACGACCATTCCGCTTTTTGTTATACTGACCAGTTGATTCCAGGGGCAGTCTAAGAAAACAAACCGCTCCTGGCGACGGGATACTCAGACATGTCATTTTCAGATACATGGAAAAACCGAATCGCCCGCTCCATGCAACGGCCGTTTCTACGCCAATTTATGCATTGGGGCATCCGGTTGTTTGTTCCTAAACGACCGGTGGGCGTTGGGCTGGTGCTGACAGACCAAAACGGCCGTGTCCTGCTCCTGCGACATGTCTTTCACCCGGAACACCCGTGGGGATTGCCCGGCGGCTGGCTTAAACGGCATGAAACGCCACAAGATGGCGCGCTGCGGGAACTGCAAGAAGAAACAGGGCTAACGGCCGTGCTCGGCCCAGTTCTGGCCATCGACGATATCGACCAACCATTTCACATCGGCATCATTTTTCTGGCCTGGCTGCCCGCAGGCCAACCCACGCCGCTCACCCTGAGCAGCGAAATCATCGCCGCCGATTGGTTCCGGCCAGATGACTTGCCCGATTTACTGCCTTTCCATCAGCGAGCCATCGAAACGGCCGTGCGCTACCGCCAATCCTATGCCCCATTCCCCAACACAAAGGCCACCCGATGAATAAAAACAGCTCACCCGGACTCGGCCAGTGGATCACCGTTTCGCTGCTGGTCGCCATAACCATCTTCCTTCTATTTAAACTTTACCAATACGCCGGCGCGCGCAGCTATTACCCCACCGGTCTCACCGTCGCCGGCATCGACGTAGGCGGCATGACCCGCGAAGAAGCCAGCGAAGTCCTGAACAACCGCTACCTGGACGCCCCCGTCCTCATCTACCACAACACAGACTCCTTCGAAATCAGCCCTACCCGCGCCGAATTTACGCTGGACCTGGAAGCCATGCTCAGCCAGGCCGATTATCAACGCTTCCAACAAGATTTCTGGGCCGGTTTCTGGGGCTTCTTGTGGGGGCGACCGGTCGAAGTGGAACCCGTGCCGCTCTACGCCACCCACAACCGCGAAGCCCTACGCGAAGTACTCCAGGACATCTCCGGCCTCACCGACCAGCCCGCGCAGCCGCCGCAGCCCGTGCCCAACAGCCTCAGCTTTCAATATGGCGAATCGGGAACCAAAACCAATATCGAGTCCAGTTTTGCGGACGTGGAAGCCGCCCTCTACCGGCCATCCAGCCGTGAAGCGCATCTGGTCATCGACCCGCTGCAACCCCAGCGGCCAGATATCAACCTGCTGACCCGTCTCCTCGTCAATTACATGCAGGAATACGAACAATCAACCGGCGGTTCAGCGGCCATTTTTGTTTATGATCTGAACAGCGGCGAAGAAGTAGACATAAACTCCAGCGTCCCCATGTCGGGCATCGATCTGCTGCGTATTCCGATCGTTTTGGAAACTTACCGCGTTTTGGACAACGTCCCGACCCTTTCCCAACGCGAACTTATTTCAGATACGCTGATGATTCAACCGGACCCCGCCAGCGCCAACCAACTCCTGAACGTCATTGCCGGCACAGATGATCCTTATCTGGGAGCCAGCATGGTGACGGACATGCTGCAGCGCATGGGCCTGGTGAATTCGTACCTGCTGGTTCCATTTGGCGCTGATCCGCGTGCAGGGCAACGGCCGTTAGAAACCCCCGCCAATTCCGCCGAAGGCATCCGCACCAATCCCGAACTCTACCGCCAGCTAACCGCCGAAGATATCGGCCTGCTGCTGGCCAATATCTACTACTGCGCCCAGGGGCAAGGCGGAGCCATTTCCGCCCTCTTCGCCGACCAGATCACCCAGGAAGAATGCCAGCAAATGCTGGATTACATGACCCAAAATAAAATCGAAAGCTTGCTCGAAGCTGGCGTCCCGCCAACCGTTACCATCGCCCACCGCCACGGTTGGATCAGCGATACCCACGGCGACGCGGGCATCGTCTTCTCCCCCGGCGGCGATTACGTGATCGTCGAAATACTCTACAAGCCAGACTGGCTGGAATGGGAAGTCAGCTCACCGCTGCTGGCCGATATTTCCCGGGCCACCTATAACTTCTTCAATTTCGACAATCCTTACCTGAGCGATGCAAACGCCAACTAGGTAATGCCCGAGCTAACATGTTAAAAGCCCTACAAAAATTCTTATTTCTCCTGCTCCTGATCATGGGCGGCCTGTATTTGTTGTATCAGGGGTTTTTGTATATGCAAGGGCGCAGCAATATGCCGCCCGGCATGACCATTGCCGGCGTCGATGTGAGCGGACTGACGGCCGAGGAAACGGCCGTTACCCTCCAAGACCACTACTTCGCCCCCGTCCGCCTCACCTATCGCCAGGAACTCGTAGACCTGGACCCCCAAACAGTCGGCTTCAGCCTGAACACAGACGCCATGCTCGCCGAAGCTCAAACCTACATCGATCAGCAAGACATCTGGCAGGGCTACCTGCGCTACCTCATCGGCCGTACCCTGGAACCCATCGACATCGAACTCCAGGCCAGCCATGATCCCGCCGCCCTGCAAAATCGGCTGCAAACCATCGCCAAATTTCTCGACCAACCCGCGCAGCCGCCCCAACTCAACGACGAATCGGAAACCTTCGAAATGGGCCAACCCGGTTATGCCACCAACATCGAAGCCAGTATGCCGGCCATCGAAAAAGCCCTCTACGAACCGCAAGATCGCACGGCCGACCTGATCGTCGAAGATGAACCCGCCCCGGCTTTCGATATCAATTTCATGCGCAACAGCATCCAGAAACAATTAGATGCTTTCAGCGGGATGGGCAGCATCTTTATCATGGATCTGAAAACAGGCGAAGAAATCAACATCAACGCCGATGTAGCCATTTCTGGCCTGAGCATCTTGAAGATCGCCATCTTTTTAGAAACTTACCGCGCTCTGGATGGCCCGCCGAATGAGTATGTGCAAGGGCTTTTTTATGACACGGCCGTTAAATCCAGCAATTTTGGCGCCAACCTCCTCCTCCACGAAATCGCCGGCGAAGCCAATACCTACAAAGGCGCCGACATCCTCACCGAATCCATGCACCGCCTCGGCCTCGTCAACACCTTCATGGCCGTCCCCTACGACGCCGTCGCCCCCGCCACCAGGCCCAGCACCTATACCACCCCGGCCAACTCCAAACCCGATCTACCCATGATCCCGGACACCGCCATGCAAACCACCGCCGAAGAAATGGGGTCGCTGCTCTCCATGATCTACTACTGCGCCAAAGGCGGCGGAACCCTCATGGCCGTCTACCCCGGCGAAATTACCGCCGAAGAATGCCAGGCCATTATCGACTTGATGGTTCTTAACCAGGAAGGCAACCTGATCCGCTTCGGCGTGCCGGAAGATGTGCCTGTCTCCCACAAACACGGCTGGGATCTCGTCACCCACGGCGATGCCGGTATCGTCTTCTCGCCCGGCGGCGATTACGTCATCGTCGAATACCTTTCCCTCACCGCCGATGACACCAGCGGCTGGCTCGATCACGACATCAGTTTCCCCATTCTGCGCGAAATTTCCCGCACCGCCTACAATTACTTTAACTACGACCACCCCAACCTGGAAAAACCGGCCGATCGCTCCGCCCGCGAAGCGGTTGTCCGTGAGGCCATTGCCGCCACCGCTACCGCGGAAGCTGCCGCCGCCGAAGCCGCCACGGCTGAAGCCGCCACGGCCGAAGCCGCCACGGCCGAAGCCAATGGCGAACTGCCACCCGAAGGGGGAACGGCCGTGCCCGCCACACCAACAGCCACCCCACCGCCACAAACCAACAACTAACAAGGAGTTCACACATGCAATATCGTCGTTTGGGCCGCACCGGCCTCAAAGTATCCACCATTTGCCTGGGGACCATGCAGTTTGGCTGGTCGGCCGACAAAACCACCGCCTTCACCATCCTGGATCAGGCCGCCGCCGAGGGCATCAACTTCATCGACACCGCCGACGTCTACTCCCGTTGGGCAGAAGGCAACGATGGCGGCGTCAGCGAGCAAATCATCGGCGACTGGCTCCAGCAGAGCAGCGCCCGCCGCCAGGACGTCATCCTGGCAACCAAAGTGCGCGGCCAAATGGGCGATGGACCCAACGATCAGGGACTCTCTCGCCAGCACATCCTCAACGCCGTCCATGACAGCCTGAATCGCCTACAAACCGACTATATTGACCTGTATCAGATGCACTGGCCCGACGAAGAAACCCCGTTGGAAGAAACATTACAGACGCTCAACGATCTGGTGCGCGCCGGAAAAATCCGCTACATCGGCTGCTCTAATTACCCGGCCTGGCTCCTGGCAAAATCCTTGTGGATCAGCGATATCAACCAATTCAGCCGCTTCGACAGCTTGCAGCCTCATTACAATCTGGTCCATCGCGCCGAATTTGAGCGCGAGCTGCAGCCGCTGTGCCTGGATCAGGGCATTGGCGTTATCCCGTACAGCCCGTTGGCCGGGGGATTTCTCACGGGCAAATATCGCCGCGACACACCCCTGCCGCAATCCGTGCGCGCCGGCGGCGTGCAATCTCGCTACATGAACGAAATGGGGTTCACGGCCGTCGACAAACTCACCGATCTCGCCGCCGCCCACCAGGCCACCATCCCCCAGGTGGCCATTGCCTGGGTGCTGGCCAACCCGGCCGTCACCTCGGCCATCATCGGCGCCAACAGCCTGTCCCAACTCGCCGACACCCTGCAAGGCGCGGCCATCCAACTCTCTGCTGAGGAAAAAGCAGCCCTGGACGCCGTTACGGCGTGGGGATAAATGTGATGCGTGATGCGTAATTCATGACCGCATCACGCATCACGTATCATCTTCCCGGCACAACCCCCACATACCGCGCGCGCGGCCGAATCATCTGGTCCAGTTGATATTGCTCCAGAGCATGACCAATCCAACCGACGGTGCGCCCCAGAGCAAATAACCCCAGCGCTGCGCCAGGCGGCAGGTCCAAGGCCCGCGCCAACGTCACCAGGCCAAAATCCACGGTCGGGTGCAAGCCAACAGCCTGCCACACGGCCGTTTCCAAGGCCTTACCCAGCGCCACGGCCGTCGCCGCCGGGCACATCTGCGCCGTCATATCCACCAACGCCCGCCCGCGCGGGTCACCATCCGGGTAAAGCCGGTGACCAAACCCCGGCAGTTCCTCGCCGCGCCGCAAGCGGCTGGCCACCACTGCCGCCGCCTGCTCCGGCACGGCCGTCTCCCGAAAAAGCGCCGCTACCCGCTCCGTGAACCCGCCATGCTTCGGGCCTTGCAAAGCCGCCAGCCCGGCCATCACCACCGCATAAGGCGTGGACCCGGCCGAGGCCACGCAGCGCGCTGTAAACGACGAGACGTTCAATTCATGGTCGGCGCAAAGAATGAGCGCCGCGTTCAACAGGTCGGCGGCCTGCGGTTGGTCGGGGGCCAGGGCTTCTTGCAGGCGCTGCGGGATAGGGAGATTGGCGGGCTGGCCGGTTGGTTGCCGGGCGAAAACGGCCGTCATCACCTGCAAAATACGCGCGCCGGTCTGGGCGGCGGCCGTCGGCGACAAATCATACGCCGCCCAATCGCCCGCCGCCGCCAGGGGCAGCGTCGCCTGAAACGCCTCGATGGGCGTCAGGCCAGCCAGGGCCGCGTCGGGCAAAACAGGCGGCGGGGCTGCCGCAAACCAGGCCGGCTCATCGCTGCCCCAGATGAGCGCGGCCACTTCGGCAAACGGCCGTTCTCCGGCCAGGGTGATGGCGTCGTGGCCGCGGTAGTAGAAACGGCCGTTCTCGATCAGCGTGATGGCCGATTCCAACACCGGCGCGCCAAAATGCAGCGCCGATTCGGCCGCCCGTGCCGGATCGCGCCGCAGTTCTTTGCGCGCGCACAACGCCTCCACATCCGCCGCCAGGTACCGCCGCGCCCGCGATTTGCCCTCACCCTCCTCCGAGCGGATCAGGCCCCGGCTGACGTAGGCGTACAGCGTCGGCACGCGAATTTCCAGCCGGCGGGCGGCCTCTTGCGCCGTGAGATAGGTTTTGGCGGTCATGAAAACTCGTTGAGGATGTCGCGCAGAACGGCCGTGTCCACATTCCCGCCCGACAACACACACACCACAGTCAGCCCTGTTATGTCAATTTGATTGGCCAGCAGCGGGGCAATGGCAATGGCTCCCGACGCCTCCACCACCAATTGATGCCGGTCTAACAGCGTAAACATCGCCCGGCGCATCGTCTTCTCATCGCTCAAAAGCACGTCATGGATAAGATTGGCGGCCACGGCAAAAGGAACCGCGCCAAACCCGCCCGCCAGACCGTCGGCCAGCGTCGGCTCGTGGTCGAAGGGATCATACGCCACGCCGTCGCGCAGGCTGAGCAGCGCCGCCGGGCTGGCCGATGGCTGCACGCCCACCACCCGGCACGTCGGACTGAGAACGGCCGTCACACTGCCAATCCCGGCAATCAGGCCGCCGCCGCCCACCGGAACCAACAGCAAATCAACCTGCGGCCGCTGCTGGAAAATCTCCAGGCCCACGCTGGCCTGCCCGGCAATCACATCCAGGTCATCGTAGGCGGAAATCTCTAGCGCGCCTGTCTCGGCGGCAAACGCAGCGGCGGCCTGATGAGCCGCTTCGTAGGTATCGCCAACCTGATGCAGAGCCACCGGATACGCCGCCAATTTAGCGATTTTGGCCTGGGGGGCAGTGCCCGGCACAAAAATATCGGCCGTCACGCCGCCCAAAACGCTGGCGGCATAGGCCACGCCAAGCGCATGATTCCCGGCCGAAGCGGCCACAATACCCCTGGCCCGCTGCGCCGCCGAAAGACGGCCGATTTTGCTCAGCGCGCCGCGAATTTTGAAGGAACCGGTGGTTTGCCAGTTTTCCAGCTTCAGCCAGACGTCGGCGCCGGTTAACTGGCTGAGGTACGGGCTGTGCAATAAGGGCGTGGTGCGGGTAAACGGCCGTATCTCCCGTTCGGTTTGTAATATCTTCGGCATTCGTACCTGCATGGCTCAAAATCCTCCTCGCGGAAAGTAGAGGCATTGTAACACGCCAAGTATTGATTATCAAATCAACATTGACAACACTGAATCAACCTAATAAGATGGCAGGATGACGGTGGAACCTGTGATGCGTGATGCGTGCGGGTCCCCGGCTCACGCATCACGCATCACCGGATTCAGGTCTGAAGTCAGACCTTTTGGAACTCAACCCTTCAGGTCTTCCTGGAGAAATCTAAACATTGACAATTCGAGGAACTTATGAACCCAGAAACGCTTACTTATAAACCTGGCTTGGAAGGAGTCGTTGCCGCTGAGACGCGCCGCAGTTACGTGAACGGACAGACCGGCACGCTGCTCATTGCCGGCTATCCGCTGGCCGATATTGCCGCTCAGGCGACTTTTGAAGAGGTGGTGTATGTGCTGTGGCGCGACCGGCTGCCAACGGCCGTTGAACTAACCAACTTCAAGGGCAAATTGGCGGCGTTACGGCCGTTACCCGCCGCCACCCTCACCTTGCTGGAAGCCATCGCCCACACCGGCACGCCGGTGATGGACGCGCTGCGCATGGCGGTGGGAACCTTGAGCCTGGACCTGAACGACGCTGATTCTGAGACTCTGGCGATGGCTCTGGTGGCCCGCTTCCCGACGATTGTGGCCGCTTACTGGCGGCTGAGCCAGGGCCAAAATCCCATCGCCCCTACAACCGACCTGGGACATGCGGCCAACTATTTGTACATGCTGAAGGGAGAACGGCCGTCGCCCGCTCAGGCGCGCGGCATGGCGACTTACCTCAACACAGTCAGCGATCATGGACTGAATGCGTCCACGTTTACGGCGCGGGTCATCATTTCCACGCAGTCTGATCTGGTCTCGGCGATTACCGGCGCGGTGGGCGCGTTGAAAGGGCCGCTGCACGGCGGCGCGCCGGGTCCGGCGCTGGACATGGTGTTCGAAATCGGGCAGGCGGACCGCGCAGAAGCATACCTGCGGGCCAAAATCGAACGCGGCGAACGGCTGATGGGCTTCGGCCATCGCGTTTACAAAGTGCGTGACCCACGCGCAGAAGTGCTGGCGGTCGCCGCCGAGAAAATGTACCGCGCGGATGGCGATATGGCTCTGTATGAACTGGCGAAATCGGTTGAGGGCACGGCCGTTTCCCTGCTGGCGGAATACAAACCGGGTCGTAACCTGCAAACCAACGTCGAATTTTACACTGCCCTGCTGCTGCACGGCCTGGGATTGGACACGGCGCTCTTTACGCCGACCTTTGCCGTGGGCCGGGTAGGCGGCTGGCTGGGGCAGTGCTTCGAGGAAATGGCCAACGGCCGTCTCATCCGCCCCAAGGAAGTCTACATTGGCGACATGAACCGGCAGTGGCTGCCGCTGGAAGCGCGCGGCTAAAAAATGATGCGTGATGCGTGAAACACAATCCCTCCAACTACAATCACGCATCCCCCATCACGCATCCCCCATCACGGAGACCCCATGTTCCATCCCATTCCCCAACCCATACTGGCGCGAATGCGCGAATTGGAAAAGATAGACGGCCGTGACCGCGCCGACGGCACGCCGCACCTCGCCCGGCTGCGGCAAATCCCGCCGGATACAGGCCGATTTTTAGCCTTGCTGGCGGCCTCTGCGCCACCCGGGCAGGTGGTAGAAATTGGAACCAGCGCCGGTTATTCAACCCTGTGGCTGGCGCTGGCCTGCCGCGCCACCGGCCGCAGCCTGACCACGTTTGAAGTGCTGCCGGGAAAAATCGCCCTGGCCAAAGAAACCTTTGCCCTGGCCGGCGTGGACGATGTGGTAACGCTGGTGGCCGGCGACGCCCGCAGCCATTTACCGGCCATGGCAGGTATCGGTTTTTGCTTTTTAGATGCCGAAAAAGAAGTGTACGCCGACTGTTACGAGGCAGTTGTGCCGCGATTGGTTTCCGGCGGGCTGCTGGTAGCCGACAACGCCGTCAGCCATCAAGACGCCTTGCGGCCCATTCTGGACCGGGCGCAGACCGACCCCAGAGTGGATGCGTTGATTGTGCCGCTGGGGAAAGGGGAGTTGATCTGCCGCAAAATTTAGCGCGTCAGCTTTGTTGGAGCTGGCGCTGCGGCAAGAGAACGTGGAACTGGCTGCCGGGGCAGGCGGCTTCGTCCAGACCGGGGCTTTCGACCCAGACACGGCCGTTATGAGCCTCTACTATCCCGCGCACAATGGCCAGCCCCAGGCCGGAGCCGCCGCCCTTAAACTTGGTGCGACCAGAGGAGTGCAGCGTGACTTCGCCGGTCTGGTAAAACTTGTCGAAGATGAATTCCTGCGCATCAGGGGCTATGCCGATGCCGGTGTCCTGAACGATGATTTCGATGGCAGGCAGGGTATTTCCGTTGTGGGTGATGGTTTGGGAACGGCCGTCTACCCGCAAACTTCCCCCGTCCGGCGTATACTTAATGCCGTTCATAATCAGATGATAAAACACCTTGTTCATCGCCTCTACGTCCGCTTCCACCTCTGGCAAATCGGCCATCGGGCCAAGAGACAGGGTCAGACTGCGCTCCGCGGCCGCGCCGCGAAAACGATTCACCACCTGACGAATCAGAAACGGCAAGTTTAACTGAGCAGGGTGCAAATCCAACGACTGGCTGTCGATTTTGGCCACATCCAACATACGATCAACCACTTCTTGCATGCGCACCACACCCTTATCAATTCCTTGCGCCCAGCGCGCATACTGCGCATTCTGCCGGATGTCCGCGTCGCCGATAAACATCTGGGCGTTTAAATTGATGATTGTCAGCGGCGTCAGCATCTCATGCGAAGCGATGGCGATGAAATCCGTTTTGGTTTTGTCCAGGCGCTCCAGGCGAGCGTAAGCGTCTTGCAGCGCCTGCGTGCGTTCGGCCACCATGCCTTCTAGCTGCTGGTTGAACTGCTTGATTTCGGCGTTCAGGCGATGTAATTCCTGCTCGCGCTCCTGAGTCAATACCCGCAGCATTTCGGCGCGGCGATAAGCCAGCACGCGCCCGACATGGGCTATATAACCCGTGCCGGCCGAGGCCAGCAGCACCACAAAGTAATAACGAAAATCCTGGCCGCCCACAAACCAGGCAAAGGCCTGGAAAAGCGAAAGAAAAGCCAGCAGCAGCATCGCCAGATACCACTGCGTGGCATGGAACAACACGCTCACGGCAAAAACAAACAACGCCAGATTCGCCGCCTGTTTGGGATCGTGGGTCAGGTAAAAACGAAGCTGGATATTGATGAGGACCACAATCGCCAAAAAAGCGCCCAATCGGCCAACGTGCCGGGGCGCAAATCTGTTCTGGGTAAGCATCCACCAGACCACCCACAGCGCGACCAGGCTGAAGACGGCCACGCCCAGCAATAAAGGCAAGCCGGGTTCTCTCAGAAATACGGCCTGGATGAGAGTGTAGGCGACAAAGAGGATCAAGGTGCTGCCATAGATGAAGGGCAGAATGCGCAGCTCTGACCGGTTGATGGCTTCATCAACCTGCTCTTTGGGAACGCCAAGGGTGCTCGTTTGCAGCAAATCGGTCAGGTGGCGAAGAGGCCAGTCGCGGGAAGGGTTCGTTTTCATTGAATTGGGATACTGAGGGTTAGCTGTCAGATGAACAAGATTGTACTACAGAGCCTGCCCAACGGCGATGGGAGAATAAGGGAACAGGTGAATAAAAGAGTAGAGACTCAGCCAGTCTAAAAATAGCCGAATTTGTGAGGGTCACGAATAAGTTAAGCGGTAAAGGGTGTGAAGAGCGCAAAAAATTAACTGGAATGGCTGTCATTCTGAACGGAGTCTGCGGAGTGAAGAATCCCCATTTGGCGCACAGGGATTCTTCCTCGAAGACTCGTCAGAATGACTTCAACCAACTCTTGACCGCTACACTTGTTTGCTTCTTTGTTCGTTGTGATGAGTTTTTCGCGGTCAGGATGAGAGGGAAGAGGGACACGGCCGTTACAAGAAAAAGAACGCCAGCCCCAAAATCACATACACCATCAGCAGCATCGCCCCCTCCAGCCAGATACTTTCGCCGTCTAACGACACAAACGCGGCAATAAACGCCGCCGCCGCCACGGCCGCCAATTCAAACTGGTTAAACTCCAACTGCATCGGGTTACCCAGCAGCAAACTCAAGAAAACCAACAGCGGCGCGACAAACAGGGCAATCTGCAAGCTGGAGCCGATGGCAATGCTCAGGCTCAAATCCATCTTGTTTTTCAGGGCTACCTGCACTGCCACCAGATGCTCGGCGGCATTGCCGATCAGCGGGATCAGGATAATGCCGATGAAAAACTCGCTCAGGCCCAGGGATTCGGTCACATGCTCGACGGCCCCGACCAGGATTTCGCTGAGCCAGACGATAAGCGCCACGGCAATGACCAGGATGATCAGGGCGTGGGTGGAGGTCCAGCCGGACGGCGCGTGGGCTTCGCGCATCACCGGATCGTCGTGGTTGGGTTGAGAGGTGAACGAATATAAGACAATCAGGCCATACATCACCAGCATGGCGATGGACGCGCCGATGCTTAACCCCTCGACAGCGGCAAAGTTTGGCTCTAGGGACCAATTGAACAGGGAAGGAATACCGAGAGCGATAACCGACAGGATCAACAAGGTGGCGTCGATGCCTGCGTTGGACCGGTTGAAGGTTTGTTTGCCATTTTTAATGCCGCCGGCCAGCAAGGAAAGGCCCAAAACCAGCAGCAAATTGCCCAAAACGGAGCCGGTGATGGAGGCCAGGACCAGACTTACCAGCCCGGCGCGCAAAGCCACCAGCGAGATGATCAGTTCGGCGGCGTTGCCCAGCGTAGCATTGAGCAGGCCGCCCATGCGCTGGCCCACTTTTTCCGCCAGCGATTCCGTAGCCTGACCAATCATCCCGGCGAGGGGGACGACGCCCACGGCCGTTACCACAAAAATCAGCACCGGATTGCCGTGCGTAAATTCCAGAACAATGGCCGCAGGAATACATAACGCCAGAATCAACAAGATATTCCCCAGCCCAAGCCACTGTTTGGTTGTTTCCAATGCGTTCATAGGCGCTTTCCTTTTCTCTACAAAACCCTAAGGGTTTTTTAATACGCATGATCTAAAACCACTCCAGGTCAAACCCTTAGGGTTCTCTACAAAACCCTAAGGGTTTTGCCGCGCATGGCCTAAAACCACTCCAGGTCAAACCCTTAGGGTTTTTTTACAAGGACAAAATAAAATGGATTCTTATTATAGACAGGCGTAGACTATAATCCAACCCATGTTACCGACGACCCCTCGCACAGAGTTTATGGCCGGCTTGCGCGCCATCCTGCCCATTCAGTTGGGCGTGCTGCCGTTTGCCCTGATAACCGGCGTGGCCGCGGCGAGCATTGGCATGACGGCCGTGCAAGGCATTGGCATGTCGCTCATCGTTTTTGCCGGGGCGGCTCAACTGGTAGGCATCCAACTGCTAGACACCCACGCCCCACTGCTGGTCATCTGGCTGTCGACATTT
>JAKQCM010000279.1 GCA_029559155.1 Chloroflexota bacterium | reverse complement strand
CGGTAAGCGCATCCTTCATTTCCTCGCCAGATTGGTTGCCAAAACGAGACAGACGCACGTAGGCGATGTTGCCATCCAACAGTTCGCTGCGCACACTTTTTAAGGCCACATAGTCGCGCACAATTTCCAATTCAAACGATTCACCATCGCGCTCAATGAGCAGGCGAACGGCCGTGCCCGCCGGACCCCGTACCAACTGTGCCGCTTCATACACATCCATGCCGGTTAAATCCACGCCATCTGCCTGTCGCAGAATATCACCCGGCTGCAGCCCTGCCGCCTCGGCCGGCGAGCCTTCAATCGGAGAAACCACCACGATATCCTGGTCGACAGCCTCCACCTCAGCGCCAATACCCTGAAATTCGCCCGACATCGTATCACGGGCAGCTTCCTCATCTTCCGGCGCTAAATACCGTGTGTGCGGATCGTCCAAAGTGGCCAGCATCCCATCAATGGCCCCTTTGGTTAAAACCACATCATCCACCGGTTGTTCATAATACCGATTGTGCACCAAATCCCAAACTTCCCAGAAAGGCGCAAAGGATTCTTTAGCCACGTCTGGCGTTGTGCTGGCTGCGCCAAAAAAAGCCACAGGTGCCAGCGGCGACTGCCCAACATAATACCCGGTCCCAAAAGCAAGAATGACCAGCAGTAGTGACATGAAACTGGTATAAATTTTGTTCTTCATATAATTTCTCCGCGTTGCGAGTTTTCCCGAATCAGGAAAATAGAATATTTACATGAGTTTTAAGTTGGCGTAGGTTAAGAGATGTCTAAACGCCTAAATGCCGTGTTTGATGGCCGTTATACCTCTGTTACAATTACTCTGGAAGGGTAACAGGTATGAATAATCAGCGAATACGAACAATCTATACCATTTCTCTCGTCGTCCTCGATGCGTTGTTGATTTGCGCTGCGTTCATTGTAGCCTATCGGCTGCGGTTATCCATTCCCTGGCCAGATGAGTTATTAAGTCCCTCGCCAATTTCTAGCTATGCCGGTTTAATTTTGGTGCAGGTTGCTTCGATTATTGCCGTGCTGTTTTTCTATCGGCAGTATTATATTCCGCGTGCTGTATCAAGAGTGGATCAATTTTATTATGTGTTTGCGGCCGTCTCCATTGGCACGCTGATGTCCGTGGCCATTTCTACCTTTATTTTTAAGGGAAATGAAGTTATCCGCGATTATCCGCGCGCCATGATCATTTATGCCTGGGTTTTAACCATTGTGCTGCTGCTGATCGGCCGTATATTTCATCAGTTAATGCGTTCTGTTCTGCGCAACAACTATGGCATCGGCGAGGACAAACTGCTGGTTGTGGGCACGGGCGACATGGCGCAGGTGGTTGTGCAGCGCATCTTGTGGTCGCCTCAGCTCGGTTACAACTTAATCGGCATTGTAAACGGCGAGGATAAGAAAGAGTTATTGGGCGTTCCGGTGTTGGGCCGGCCAGAAGATTTGCCCATGCTCATCGAAAAACATGGCATCGACGAAGTAATCATCGCCATGCCGGAAAAAGGCCACCGAGAAACCGTACGCGTGATTTCCTATTGCGAACGCGGCCGAGTCTCTATTAAGACTTTTCCCGATATTTTTCAATTTGTAACCTCAGAGGCCACCATTGATGATTTGGGCGGCCTGCCGCTGCTAACCGTGCGTGATTTTGCCCTGCGCGGCTATATGCTCATCTTCAAACGAGTCATTGACTTTATGGTGGCCGCTTTTGGTCTCATTTTTTTGTCGCCGCTCATGCTTCTGGTGGCAATTGCCATCAAATTGGAATCGCCAGGGCCGGTTTTCTTCGTGCAAGAGCGCATGGGGTTGGATGGCAAGCCCTTTCTGATGATTAAGTTTCGGTCGATGCGCAGCGACGCGGAAAAAGATGGACCTGGCTGGACAACCGACAATGACCCCCGCCAAACCAAATTAGGCAAACTGATCCGCAAAATCGAAGTGGATGAGCTGCCCAACTTGATCAATGTGTTCATTGGCGAGATGAGTCTGGTAGGGCCGCGCCCTGAGCAGGCTCATTATGTGGAGCAGTTCCGCAAGATTGTGCCCCGTTATATGGACCGTCATCGGGACAAGGGCGGCATGACCGGCTGGGCGCAAATCAATGGTTTGCGTGGGGATACGTCCATTAACGAACGCACGAAATTTGATTTGTGGTACTCGGAAAACTGGTCGGTATTGCTGGATGTGAAGATCATTTTACGGACGATCTGGCAGATTATTGACCGTGAAAATGGGACGCGGTTGGAAAATGGGAAAACGGCCGTACCCACCCCCACCTCTCCCAAACCCGACGACGCCGCCACATCTTCCACTCCCCTCAGACAATCGCTCCCGCCCTCCTGATCCCTCCGGTAAATGCCCAATATCTAACGCTGTTCTTATTTGACGCTGATCTGGTCGCATGATATGATATTTTGAGTACATCTTTAGCACTCTACCAACAAGAGTGCCAGTGCACTCAGTACGGCAAAACAGGCGAACGAAAAGGTTCGCCTTTATTGTGATAAAGGCATGTTCCAAACACTAACAGATCGTCAAGAACGCATCCTAGACCTGGTCATTCGCACCTACATTCGCACCGGCATCCCTGTCGGTTCCAAAATGCTGGTGGAAATTTACGATCTGGATGTTAGTTCCGCGACCGTACGCAACGAATTAGCTGCTCTGGGCGAAATGGGGTACCTCGTGCAGATGCACACCTCCGCCGGACGGCTGCCATCAGAAACCGGCTACCGGTATTTCGTGCAAAAATTGCTGGGCGAATTTCGGCTGCCGCTTCACGAGCGCCAGATGATCCGCCATCAATTTCATCAGGCCCGGCTGGACATGAACCAATGGATGCAGTTGGCAGCCGCGATATTGGCGCACACGTCACAAGGCGCCAGTTTTGTCACGGCTCCCCAGCGACGCATCAATCAATTTAAACATTTACAGCTCATCTCTACGCAAGGCCGGTTGGTGCTGATGATTTTGGTGCTGACGGGCGGCGAAGTGAACCAGCAAATGCTGACGTTGGCCGAACCACTGCCGCAAGGACGACTAAGCGCAGTGGCCCAGCGGCTTAATGATTTATACAGCAACGCGGCCTACGACGAGATTGTGGCTCTGGGAAATTATACAGATACGCTCGAAGCAGAAGTGACCCGCCTCATTTTGGATGTCATCCAACGGGCAGACAACCGGGCTATCAGCGATATTTACCGGGACGGTCTGGTAAATTTACTGGAAAATGAAGGGACGCGGCAAGCCGTGAAGGTGCTAGAGGAACGGACACTGCTGGCTGATGTGATATCTGGCACGCAGACGGCCGGTTCACGGGGCGTTCAGGTGCTCATCGGCGGCGAAGGACGTTGGGAAGAGCTAAAAGATTGCACCATCATCTTGTCGCGGTATGGGGTAATGGAGCAATTTAGCGGCACAGTTGCCGTGATTGGGCCAACGCGGATGATGTACGGCCGTAACGTCGCGGCCGTGCGCTACATAGCCGATCTCATGAGCGGGCTGGTATATGAATACTACATGGACGAACTGCCGGCCGGAGAGCTAAAAGAAAATTATGGAGTAGAGTTAGATCTCAGTGAGTGAGAATTTTGTAAACAAGGAAGAATCTATCGTGGAAAATAGTGAAGAAAACCTGGCAGCCGAGGATTTGGGCAAAAATGGACAGTCGGCGGCGGAAGAAACGGCCGTGCCCGAACCCACAGACACCGAACAAGCCGCCCCTTCATTAGAAGAACAACTCGAAGCCGCCAAGGCAGAAGCCGCAAAAAACCTGGATGGCTGGATGCGAGTTCAGGCAGAATTTGCCAACGCG
>JAKQCM010000264.1 GCA_029559155.1 Chloroflexota bacterium | reverse complement strand
GTGACGCATCCTTACCAGTCGGAGCGGGCGCGGCGCATCTTTGCCAAACTGCCGTTGGATGAACTGATTTTGCCGCCGATAGAGGCAACGGCCGTGCCCTTCGATCCCGCTTCCGACCAACGCTGGACGCGCAGCCTGTTCTGGTATGTTATCTTTGAATTTTTGATGGCGCGCCCCATCGGCCGTCTGTTTGGCTGGTTGTGAGTTTGGCGTTTGGCAGGGGAGATCACAGGAGCGCAGGCGCAATGTTCGGCTGAGCTCACGTCGAGGCCACCATCAATGAAAATCCGCAGATTTCGCCGATGGCGCAGATTTTTTCTCTGCACCTTTGCGCCTCTGCGCCTTTGCGTTAAATTATTTTCGAAGGAGGGTGGGTTGGCTCCGGTTGGTACCAGTTTGCTATGCCATGCCGTGAAGTCGAGGTGAAAAAGTGACGCAGGGCTGCAAATCCAGACGTATCCTATGAGGCATGAGCAGTCCGATTACCGAATTACCCGCCGGGACCGACCCCGCGCTGACGCCTGACGAGCCGATTATAGGGGAAAACGGCCGTGTCCTTCGACCCAACCAGATCAGCGCCTTCATCGCCCGACAAAACCCCTATCTTCTCGCCGCGCTGATCATCTGCCTGGCTTACCACGCCACCCTCTCTTTTTACACCTACACTCGCACCTACGACGCATTCGTCCACATCTTTTTTGGCGACCATTACGCCCGCTCCTGGTTTGATCCCTGGGACTCTCGCTGGTACACCGGCTTTACCCTCACCAGCTACCCGCCCGGCTCCCAACAAACCATCGCCCTACTCTCCAAACTGGTCGGGTTGGGATACGCCTTCGTCATCGCTCAAACCTTCGCCCTGCTGATGTGTACCGTGGGCATTTACCGCTTCTCCAAAATCTGGGTTAGCGAGGAAGCCGCCGGTTACGCCGCCCTGCTGTTTGTTTTTTCTTCCAGCATCACCGAGACGGTCCACGTTTTTGGCCAACTGCCCACCACGTTTTCTCTGGGCTTTTTGTTAAATGCGCTGCCCTTTGTCTACCGCTGGCTGGACAAGGGGGAGTGGAAAATACTTTTTGCCGCCTGGACGATGAACGCGGCCACCACCGCCGGGCATCACGTCACCACCCTCTTTGGCGCGGTCTTTTTTGTTGCTCCGGTGATGGGTTTGGCGATAGTGGAAAAATTTCGCACGCCGCTGCCGGAAGAACTGGCCCAACGCCCGGGCAAAGTGACCCGCAAAAACCTGAAGCCGCTGCTCTTTCGCCGCCTGCGCCGCATTGTTCCGGTTACGTTTCGCGCGGGCGTCTACGGCGTCGGCATGATTGCTGTTCTGGTGCTTGTCGTGCTGCCTTACTGGTTGTGGAGCCGTTCCGATCCGATTACCCAGGTGTCTATCCCCCATGCTTCGCGTGACTCGTTTCTGGTTAACACCTCCGCCGGGCTGGTTTTTTGGCTGGTTCCGTATGGCGTGGCCTTGCTGATTTTGCCGTATGTGGTCTACAAAGGGTTTTCTACGAAGGCATGGCCGCTGATGCTTTCCTGGTGTTTGCTATTTTTTCTGGGGACGGGCGGCACAACGCCTTACCCTAAGCTGCTTCTGGGTGGGGCGTTTGAGATTTTGACTCTGGACCGATTTACATTTTGGGCCACGATTGTGCTGCTGCCGTTTGCCGGAGAGTTTGTGCGGAGTATGCGCCACGGCCGTTTCGCCCGCTATCTCAACGAACAATTCGGCCAGTTCACCTGGCGCGCCGCCCAAATTGGCCTGGTTCTCAGTTATGTTCTCGCCTCCATATTTGTCGCCAATCTGACCCAATTCCGCCGCTTCCAACCCGCGCCCATCGACATCAACCCCATCGTGCGCTTCATGGAAAAAGACGAACATTGGCGCTGGCGCTACCTCACCCTCGGTTTTGGCGATCAGGTTGCCTGGCTCAGCGCCCATATGGAAGCCAACATGATCGACGGCAACTACCACTCCGCCCGCCGCCTGCCCGAGCTTACAACCACGCCTATCGAGCGGCTGGAAGGGGCCAAATACAGCGGCATTCCGGGGATTGGTTCCTTGCAGCAATTTTTAGCCGTGCCGGACAAGTACAACCTCAAATTTGTTTTCTCCAACGACCAGTTTTACGATCCGCTGCTGTTTTTTTCTGGTTGGCATCGCTTGCAGCGCCTGGAAAATGGCATCATGGTCTGGGAAAAAGGGGACATCCCACCGCTGCCGGAAGTGCTGCCGCGCAAAGATATTCCCACCTATCAAAAAATCATGTGGGGCACAGTGCCGATGGGCGCGCTGATCCTGGGCATGATGGTGATGACGGCCGTTTTCTGGCTGCCACCCGCGCAAAAATTAGCCGGCTTTCTCGGACTCACCGCGCTTATGAACCGCGCTGACTGGCTGCGTTGGCCCGCCTCGCTGTTTGGGCGCGTCTGGCGCTGGCTGGACAGACGCCTGCTCCGCTGGTCGGCTGTGCCGCCAGATGACAATTCGCCGGTCTTGCGCTGGCAGGTCTGGCTGGATTGGATCCAGTCGCTGCCCCGGCCCAAACCCGCGCCTCCCTCGGCGCGGCTGGTGCGCTCGCTGCTGCTGCTGGTTATCCTGGTGATGAGCACGGCCGTTGCCCTCACCCTGCGTCAGAGGCAAGTCACCGACCCTGTTCATCTTGTCGAAGCTTACTACGACGACCTGGACTTTCGCCGTTTCCCTCTGGCTTATGAACGTTTGGACCCCGTCGCTCGCCCCACATACGATCAATACCTGTTGCAAATGTCGGTTACGAACGGCCTGGTGGCTTCGTATGGCAAATTAGACAGCGTGGTGGTGCGCGTCGTCGAACGCGAGTCGGACCGGATTGTGGTCGAGGCTGAAAGCACCCTCATTACCGCCCTGGATTATTACGCCACAACCCGCCAGCACGTGCTGCGGCTGCGCGACGGCCGTTGGGTCATCCAACCCGACACCCCAGATGTCACCATCCCGCCGGACACCTTTTTTCGCAAGGGTGTTGTCGATTGGTATGCGGCCGGACGCCGCCGCGTGACCACGGCAACCACGGCCTTTGGCGATGTGTTGGACCGCCCCGAACTGCAAATTTTGTCGGCGCGGCTGGTGTGGGTAAACGGCCGTTACAGCGTCGTCGGCGAACTCATCAACACCGACAATGACCCGGCCGACATCACCGTCGCTGCCCACCTCTACGACAAAAACGGCCAGGAAATTGTCTGGTACAACGCCCAACAGGCGCTCATCCACAAACTCCTGCCCAAAGAAGTCACCCCGTTTCGGGTCGATTTTGAAGGCGTGGCCGGACTGACACTGGCCGGTCAGCCTGCGCCCATCGAGTTTGAACCCAACGCTTTCTTCCCGTTGGACATAGAAAATCCGCCGACATCGTTTGCCGTTTACGGCCGTGCGCTGGTAACCACTTACGATCTCGAACGGGAAGTAGCCGCCCAAGATATTCAAGCCCGCGTGGACGCTGACGGCCGTATTCATCTCACCGGCCGCCTGCACAACACCGGCACACAGGAAGCCACCATCCCCCACATTCTCGTTACCCTCTACGATGCCCAAAACCGCGTCCAGTGGGTTGATGATTTTTACCAGGAGGAAGGCGTCAGGCCGCAGCGGACCCAACCCTTCGATCTGCTCTTGACCCCGTACCAGGATGTGGCCGTGCTGCTGGACAACGGAGATGTGTACGCCAACATCCTCCAGGAAGAAATGAATCCCAGCGCGAACTGGGCTGAACGTATTCCCTTGCCCGAAGGCGCGGGTTACGCCTCGCTGCGCGTCAGTGTGAACTATTTTGTGGGAGGCGCGCAGTGAGTCCCCGATCCATTCGCCGCTTGGTCTGGCTGGCGCTGTTGTTGGCATTGGCCGCGTGCCGCGCTGCGCCGGTGGAAACGCCGTTTGTGCTGACGGGCAGCCTGCCCATCAGCGCGCCGCGCACGGCCGTTGTCGGCGAGCCGGTTGTGGTGACGGTGGGTCCGGTGGCTGTGCCCGACCAAACGGCCGTTACCCTGACGGCCGTTGGCAGCTACGGCCCCATCGTGCTGCGGTCTGCCTTTCAGGGCGGCAGCGCCTGGTTTCAAATCCCGCCGGACCTGACCACCCATTCTGGCGCGGTGACGCTTTTTGCCGCCTCCGGCAGCGCGCGCGGCCAGGCGGATCTGGACTTGCGGCCGCAGAAACCCATCGAGCCGATAACGCCGCTGGTGGGCGCGCGTTCCATCATCGCCGATGGCGGGCACTACGCCATGTCGGTCGTCGTGCCGTTTGATCGGTTTGGCAACCCGGTGGCCGAGGGCACGGCCGTGCATCTGCGTATCCTTCACCCTGGCAACGTCTTGCAGGAAATCGAATCGCCTGTACGCCACTTGCTGGCCTGGGAGCGGGTCTACAGCCGCACCGTCGCCGGGCGCACCCTGATCAGCGCCGAAGTTGAGGGCCAGCATGGGCCAGAAAGCGCTCTGGAAGAGATAGCCGGTTGGCCTGTTCCTTTT
>JAKQCM010000254.1 GCA_029559155.1 Chloroflexota bacterium | reverse complement strand
GTGAGGAACGGCCGTCGCACCCTCATCACCACCGACCGCATCAGCGCCTTCGACCGCGTGCTGGGGCTGATTCCGTTCAAGGGGCAGGTGCTCAACCAGCTCAGCGCCTGGTGGTTTGCCCAGACGGCCGACATTGTGCCTAACCACCTCATCAGCGTACCCGACCCCAACGTGACCATCGCCCACGAGGCGCAGCCGTTGCCGGTGGAAATTGTCGTGCGCGGTTACATCACCGGGGTGACAAAGACGTCGTTGTGGTATTTGTATGAGCAGGGGGACAGACGGCCGTATGGCATCTCTCTGCCCGACGGCCTGCAAAAGAATGATCCCCTGCCGCGCCCCCTCATCACGCCCACCACCAAAGCCGAAAAGGGCGGCCACGACGAACGGCTGACCATCCACGACCTGAGCCGGGGATTGGTCGCCGGGGTCTCGCCGGCTTTGTGGCGGGAAATTGAGCATGTGGCCATCTTGCTGTTTCAGCGCGGGCAGGCCATCGCCGAGAAGGCGGGTCTGATCCTGGTGGATACGAAGTATGAGATGGGGGTGATTAACGGCCGTCTCGCCCTGATAGACGAAATCCACACCCCCGACTCCAGCCGCTACTGGGTAGCCGACAGCTACCAACCGGGCACGGAACCGGAAAACTTCGACAAAGAATTCATGCGCAAATGGTACGCCGCCCAGGGCTATCGCGGCGACGGCGCGCCGCCCACCATGCCCGACGACTTCGTCGCCCAGGTCGCCGCGCGTTATATCGCCGCCTACGAAAAACTGGCCGGCGAGGATTTTGTGCCGGGGGAACGGCCGGTTTTAGGCCGTATTCGGAAAAATCTGGATTTTTAACGCAAAGGGGCAAAGGATGGAAGGCGCAAAGAGAGAGGAAAGGGTTTTTGCTTCGCGTGAAGATGAGATCAGTTACCGGATTATTGGCGCAGCGATTGAAGTACATCGGGCCTTAGGCGGGCCAGGACTACTGGAAAGTGTTTATGAAGAGGCATTGGTCTGGGAACTAATGGACGAAGGGTTATGTGTGGAACGACAGCTTGAAGTGCCGATCCGATATAAGGACCATCAGCTTGCCTCTCCTCTGCGTGTTGATTTGTTGGTGGAAAAACTGGTCATTGTAGAGAATAAAGCGGTCGTTACCTACAATCCTATTTTTGAAGCGCAAACTCTGACCTATTTACGACTGATGAACCTGCGCCTGGGTCTGGTCATCAATTTTGGCGAAAAATTTGTCAAACGAGGCATCCATCGCGTGGTCAACGGCCTCTAATTCTTTGCGCCTTTGGCCCCTTTGCATCTTTGCGTTAAGGAAATGACAATGAACAACGAACCATTAGTAGGCGTCATTATGGGCAGTACGTCTGATTGGGAGACGATGAAATACGCCACGGAAACACTGGATGAGTTTGGCGTGCCATATGAAGCGAAGGTGGTGTCGGCGCACCGCACGCCAGAGCGGATGGCGGAATATGCGGGCACGGCCGTTTCCCGCCATCTTGAAGTGATCATCGCCGGGGCCGGGGGAGCCGCCCACCTGCCCGGCATGGTCGCGGCGCAGACGGTGCTGCCGGTGCTGGGCGTACCGGTGCAAAGCCAAGCCCTCAACGGCCTTGACTCCCTGCTCTCCATCGTGCAGATGCCCGGCGGCGTGCCCGTGGGCACACTGGCGATTGGCAAAGCGGGCGCGAAAAACGCCGCCCTGCTGGCGATTGCCATCCTGGGCAACAAATACCCCGAATATCGCGCCAAACTCGAAACCTTCCGCCAGGCCCAAACCGCCAAAATCCTAAACGATACCCTACCACCCACATGAAAAAACCACTTCTTCCTCCCGCCACCATTGGCATCCTTGGCAGCGGGCAGTTGGGCCGGATGCTGGCCCTGGCTGCCCGGCAGATGGGCTACCGCGTCCACGTCTTCTCGCCGGACCGCCATTCGCCCACCGGCCAGATTGCCGACCAGGAGTTCACCGCGCCGTATGAAGATTTGGACGCGGTGCGGCGATTCGCGCAGAGCGTGGACATGGTGACGTATGAATTTGAGAACGTACCGGGGGAAACGGCCGTTACCTGCCAGGAATTCGCCCCCCTCCACCCAGGCCCCCAAGCCCTGCACGTCGCCCAAAACCGTCTGCGCGAAAAAGAATTCATGGTCAAGCACGGCCTGTCGGTCGCGCCGTTTGTGGCGGTTGGTTCGTTGGCTAGTTTGACGGTTGGTTTGGAGGAGATTGGCGCGCCGGCCATCCTCAAAACCGCCACCTCCGGCTACGACGGCAAAGGACAGGAAAAAATCGTCAATCGTCAATCGTCAATCGTCAATCGCCACTGGGACGCTATCGGCCACCAACCCGCCATCCTCGAAGCCTTCGTGGACTTTGAGCGCGAGGTGTCGGTGGTGGCGGCGCGCGGGGTAGATGGCAGCTTTGCCCATTTTGGCGTGATTGCCAACGACCACGCCAACCACATTTTGGACGTTTCCACCGCTCCGGCGGACGTACCGCCCAAAGTTGCCCAGGACGCAGTAGAAATGGCGCGAGTGGTATTGGAGGCGCTGGACGTGGTGGGGGTGTTGTGCGTGGAGTTCTTTTTGACGGGCGACGGCCGTCTCCTCATAAACGAAATCGCCCCCCGTCCCCACAACAGCGGCCACCTCACCATCGAAGCGTGCGCCACCAGCCAGTTCGAGCAGCAGCTCCGCGCCATCTGCGGCCTGCCCCTCGGCGACACCCGCTACCTCAGCCCCGCCGCCATGGCCAACCTGCTGGGCGACTTGTGGTTCCCCCATAAGGACAATCCGCAATCCGCAATCCGCACTCCGCAATCCCCCAACTGGACGGCCGTTCTCGCCCACCATCCCGCCGTCAAACTGCACCTCTACGGCAAAACAGAAGCCCGCCCCGGCCGCAAAATGGGGCACCTGACGGCATTGGCAGACTCCGGGGAGGAAGCCGCCAATATTGTGCGTGATGCAAGAAGGAGATTGGAGACTGGAGATTAGAGATTGGGAATCGTCAAATCGCCAATCTCCAGTCTCCAATCTCCAGTCTCTTTTTAAGGAGTACTTATGAACATAGACTTTCTTTCCGACGACAAACCCCACGACGAATGCGGCGTGGTCGGTGTGTACGCGCCAGGGCGCGAGGTGGCCCGGCTGGCCTTTTTTGGCC
>JAKQCM010000247.1 GCA_029559155.1 Chloroflexota bacterium | reverse complement strand
CGCTGGTGAATTACCTGCCGGATGTGTGGCGCAACAAACTGGCCCCGCATGTGCGGACATACACCAAAGGCGGCCTGATCAGGTTGTTTGACGGCTTGGGGGTGACGGTGGTGTATCACGGCCGTATCTTTGGCGGCTACGACAACATCGAACATCGACTGCCCAGGCTAGGCAAGAGCATCAAAAAAACCTTGTACGCTGCCGAAAAAACACCCCTGGCCGTCTTGGGGTTATCCCATCTGCTCGTCTTGCAAAAGCACACATAATCCCCAGCAGCTCATGGATTAAGGCTTACGCTTCCTCTTTTGTCGCGTCTGGTAAAAAATGTCGTCCGGGTCCACGCCCTGCTCTAAAAGCGCCTGCCGTTTGGGCTTCAACGCGCCGGTGGGGCAAACGCCCACACATTGGCCGCAAAAAACGCAGGTCGTATCCATCATGCCATCGCCCATGAAGGTGCCGATGGTGGTGAAATAACCCCGATGATCGAAATTGAGCGCGAAGGCGAATTGGGCATCGTTGGCGCAAACCTGCACGCAGCGCCAGCAGTTGATGCACTGGTTATAGTCGCGCAGGTAAAAGGGGTTGTCGTCGTGGATGGGGGATTCACGAGGCACAGCGTCGGGGAAGCGGGCGGCGTCAGCGCCGTATTCGGCGATGAGCGCCAGGATTTCTGGCGCTTCGGCTAGATTGACGGTGGCGGCGAGCATTTCCAGAATGGTGCGACGGCCGTGTCGCACATTATCGCTGTCTGTCTGCACCACCATGCCTTCAGCGCAAGCCGTGACACAGGCGGCAGCCTGGGTGCGCCCACCGGCCTCCACCGAGCAAACGCGGCACAATCCATTGGCGATGAGGTGTGGATGGTAGCAAATGACCGGGATGTCGATGCCCAACTGCCGGGCTGCGTCCAGGATGGTGGTCTGGCGGGGAACGGTGATGGAACGGCCGTTAATCGTTAAAGTGACAGTTTCGCTCATGGTTTGTCTATCCTCTTCCGTTAGCCGACCAGCTCCGGCCATAATTGAATTGCGCTCATAATAGCGGAAGCGGCCGTTTGCCCCAGACCGCACAAGGATGTTTGGGTCATGGTAAAACCAATATCCATCAGCGCCGCCTGATCGCCAGGCTGCGGGCCGCCATCGCCCGAAATACGCTGTAGGATTTCCATTTGCCGCTGCGTGCCGATCTGGCAGGGGAAACACTTGCCGCAGCTCTCGTGGGCAAAAAAGTGGCTGAGTTTATAAAGAATGCGGCGCATATCGGCCGTTTCGTCCAGCACCATCACCACGCCAGACCCAATCGGGAAGCCGTGCTGGCGCGCGCCTTCATACGTCAGCGGCGCGTCTAACTGCTCCGGGCCGATAAACGCGCCCGCCGCGCCGCCAATCAGCACCGCCTGAATTTGTTTGCCCTGCCGCACGCCGCCGCCCATCTGAATCAGTTCGCGGATGCTGACGCCAAAGGGCAGCTCGTACAATCCGGGCCGCTGGACGTGACCGCTGAGGCAAAACCATTTGGTCCCAGCCGATTCGTCTGTGCCGAAGCGCAGCCATTCATCCACGCCAATACGCGCCACTGTCAGCGCCGCCACCAATGTTTCCACATTGTTGATGGCTGTGGGCTGCTGGAACAGGCCGTTGGTTGTGGGGAAGGGTGGTTTGATGCGCGGGAAACCGCGTTTGCCTTCGATGGCTTCAAACAAGGCTGTTTCTTCGCCGCAGATGTATGCGCCGGCGCCCAGGCGCACTTCGATGTTGAAATGGAACCCCTGGCGGCCAAGAATGTTGCGCCCTAAGTACCCTTCTTCTTGCGCGCGTTGGACGGCATGGCAGAGGCGTTGGTAGGCGCGGGGATATTCACCGCGCACAAAAATCCAGCCGTTTTCTGCGCCGATAACGTAGGCGGCCATGCTCATGGCCTCGATCAGGCTGTATGGGTCGCCTTCCAGGATGGCGCGGTCTTTGAATGTGCCTGGTTCGCTTTCGTCGGCATTGGCGACGATGTGTTTTTCGGCCGGCGTGCCGGGCGCGCCGCGGGTAAATTTCCATTTTAAGCCGATGGGGAACATGGCCCCGCCGCGCCCCAAAATGGCGCTGCTTTCCATGATCTGGATGATTTGTTCGGGTGTGTACTGCATCACTCGACGCAAGCCGACATATCCATCGTGAGCCAGGTAATCTTTGAAAGAGAGGGGGCCCATTTTGCCGATACGGCCGAGTTTGAGCAGGGGCGTGCCGTAGATTTTAGGCTCGGGTTCGGGGTAGACGCCGGCCAGAAAATCGGGCACGGCCGTTGGGGTCAGGTCGCCGGCGAGGCGGGTTCCATTCAGGCCGTTGGGGGCGTGTTCGCACATGCCCAGACATGGGACGCGCTCATAGGTGACACGGCCGTCGGCGCTTGTTTCGCCTGGTTGCAGCCCTAATTCGGCTTCGATGGCCTGAGCGACGGCATCGGCTCCGCGCAAAGTGCAGGCGATGTCTTCGCACACGCGGATTACGCGCCGGGCTGTCGGCTGGTTGTAGAACATGGTGTAAAACTCGACCACGCCATGTACATCGGCCAAGGGGACGCGCAGGGTGCGGCTGACGGCTTCCTGAACTTCGCGGGGCAGCCAGCCGTAGACGGCCTGGGCTTCATGCAACAGCGGGAGGAGGGCGGAACGGGAACGGCCGTGATACCGGGCAAGCACAGGTTCTAACAGGGTAAGGTCTATTGCGTGGGTTGAGGTCGCTTCCACAGGATCACCTCTTTAAATAATAGTGGGGTAAACAAATCCCATTGTAGGACATATTCAGGCAAAATCAAACCGGGTTCAATCTCGCGGCAGCGGCATTTTACCGGGGAAGGAGATGTTAAACACAGCCCCTCCGTTGGTGCGGTTGAAGACATTGACTCGCCCATGATGGAGGCCGACAATCTCCTGCACCACCCCCAGACCCAGGCCCACGCCGGGAATGGTGGATTGGCTGGCATACCGCCCGCGGTAGAAACGCTCAAATAAGTGGGGCATATCCTCATTGTCGATGCCCACGCCTGTGTCCTCTACCTGCACATGAACGTCGCCGGCCTGGCTGAACGTGCTGATGGTGATAGACCCTTCGGGCGTGTAGTTGATGGCGTTGAGCAGTAAGTTGGTGATAACTCTGGCCAACTGCGAACGCTCGCCAAAAACCAGAGGCAAATGTGGATCGAGATCGACGTTTAAGGCCAGTTGTTTATCGGTAATTTGTTTTTCATAGGCAGGTAGCACCTCGCCCACCACATGGTTTAGGTCAACCGGCGCGTATTGGGTTTGTCGCAGATGGCCCATTTGCCGTGACTCATCAAAAATGCTTTCCATAAGTTGCGTGAGACGAATGGTTTCTTGTTTCAGGATTTGGCGGTAGCGCTCGTGTTTCTCCGGTTTGCCGCGTTCTAACAGGTCCAGATACATATTCATGTTGGTAATGGGGGTACGCAGTTCATGTGAAATATCGGAGATGAATTTGGACTTAAGGCGATCTAGTTCGGTCAGACGTTCGTTGGCTTCGGCCAGACGGCGGGTGCGCTCGGCAACACGGTCTTCCAGTTGGGCGGCATGGGCGCGTAATTTTTCGTAAAGTCGGGCGTTTTCCAGAGCCAGGCTGGCCTGGGCGGCAAAGGCTTGCAGCAAGTCGATGTGGGTTTCGTTGTAATAATTGGGCTGGGCTTTGGAGAGGGCGAAAACGGCCGTTGGCTCACCTTCGACAAATACCGGCACACCCACCCATGATCGCGTGTGCGAAACCCCTTTGTCGTGCAGCCAACCGGGGTATGTGTAAACATCGTCAATAATGAGCGGCCTTTTTGTCTTTAATATGTGGTCCAAATTGGGTGTGTTATTAATTTCAAAGGCCAGACCGGCAACCTTGGAAACCACGGCGGCGCCATATTTATCGTAGCCGGTGGAATGGACAAGACGCGCATAATTGCCATGAATTAAGATAATGTTGGCTGCGTCGCAGGAAATGACCCGCACGATCTGATCGATCACCAATCCCAGAACCTGATCGAAATCAAGGGTAGTGCTGAGGGCGGCGCCCATCTCTTGCAGAGCTTCAGCCCGTTCTCGTTGGCGGCGTTCGGCGTCATAGAGCCGGGTGTGTAAGATGGCTACCGCTAGCGAATCGACAATTTCGTGGGTGATGTCTAGTTGTTTAGGGGCAAATATCGCCGAATCTTCAACCCCTAAGAGCATGAGACCCTTTGTTTTTGCGCTCTGAGACAGTAGTGGCAGGTTAATATAGGCTTTGACGCCGGCCGCTTGCAGAATGAGGTCTAATTGGGAACGGCCGTCTCCCGCATCAGCCTCCGATACAAAGCGAATCTCACCTGTGCCGGCATTTTTCTCAACTTCTGCAAAGGATAAGGGAAACGGTCTGTCAACTTCAAAGTTGGCTTCCTGGTGATGGCGCGCGGTAAAGGATACGGCCGTATCCGTATAAGGATCCGGCATTAAAACGCCCGCCCATGTCCAGGGAATAAACCGATGTAAATACTGCAAAGCGACCTGGATCATGTCTTCCAGCGGCCGGCGCGCCAAAACAGCCTGATCGATGGCGTGCATCGCTCGCAGCCGCTCGGCAAACTCCCGCAAATCAGCTTCAGCTTGTTTGCGCTGCGTAACATCGAGTTTAATGGCAATAAAGTGGCTGGCCTGCCCAGATTGGTCTAAGACAGGGGTAATGGTTTGTTCTTCGGCGTAGAGACGGCCGTCTTTCCTGCGATTCATAATTTCCCCATGCCACGACTGCCCGCTTAAGATAGTTTTCCACATTTCATGGTAAAACTCAGGTGGGTGCAGATCAGACCGGAGAATTCGGGGATTTTGGCCGATGACTTCAACAGCTTCATACCCCGTAAGCGAGGTAAACGCTGGGTTTACCCAAATAATGTTCCCATTTCGGTCCGTAATGACGATGCCATTTGCCGCAGCTTCCAAAGCTGAGCTGCGCAGCCGCAGTTGCGTGGCCATATCGCCGCGTGCTTCAATCTCTTGCACCAATGTCTGATGCCACTTATCGGCAAAATAAAAAGTCACCGTAAAAACCAAAAAAAATATGCCCAGACTAAACAAAGAGTCGATGAGGGTAACCCAGAGTGACTGGCGCAAAAAATAGATTTTGGCGGCCGCGACTATCAGCAGCAGCAGCGAGCCGATTAAAATTGTCAGGCGCTTAATTTTGCCAAAATTTTGGGAACGTGTACCGATTGTTTTCATGTTTATATGGAGCCTAAGCGAGTATCAACCTAAGATGCCATTTCAAAGAAGCTGCCTTTTGGCTGTCAGCATGAATAGTTTAGTAGAAAAATCAGGGAGGTAAATAGAAAATAAGTACCAAAGTACTACTATTTTCCGGGCCAGATAGCTTATTGTGGGCCAACCCAGCCCATTTGTCGCCGAACTGACAAATGGTAAGTTTTTCTTTATAATGTGATTGTCTTCAGGTATTACATTGCGTAATGGTTCATTCTAAGACGGCCGTTTCAACCACTACTGCGCAATATGGAGTTTAGATATGACGTTGCCAGGCTCAAACTTTCGCACATACAACAAACGCCTTCTACAATCGCCTGCTCCCCTAAACAAGCAGCGCTTACTTGCCGCCGATCTTCAAGAGCCTACCCCCACCACATTTCCTCACGATCCACAAACTATTCAGATAAAACATTATACAATTAAATACCCGCCCATACCCTTCAACCGCTAACCCTCGCCCTGGTTTTATGGTCAACTTACTGTCTGAAACACTCATTTACGCTCAAAGCCACGCGGCTGAGCTTGCTAACGCGCTTGGCGAGCATCTACTGCTGGTCACAATCTCCCTGGTTATCAGCATTTCCGCCAGCGTGCCGCTGGGGATTTGGACATCGCGATCCCGTGCGGCGGCAACGGCCGTTATCACCACCTTCAATGCGCTGCGGGTTGTGCCCAGCATTGCCATTTTATTTCTGGCGATACCAGTTTTTGGGCTTTCCAGTACATCGGCCATCATCGCCCTCACCATTCTGGCCTTCCCGCCCATTCTCATCAACACCGACGCCGCTTACCGCACCATCGAACCGGCTATCCGTGAATCGGCGGCCGGCATGGGGCTGACAAATCGACAAAGCCTGTGGCGCATCGAGACGCCGCTGGCGCTGCCGGTCATTGTGGCCGGCATCCGCACGGCCACAGTCGAGGTCATCGCCAGCGCCACGTTGGCGGCATTTATTGGGATTGGCGGATTGGGCCTCTTTGTTGTGCGCGGTTTTGCCCTGTATGAAATCCCAATCTTGCTGGTGGGCGCTGTGCCGGTAGCCTTGCTGGCTTTGTCGGCCGATCTGCTTCTGGGCGCATTACAAAATCGCTTGCAGCCCCCGTCCTGATGGCTTCTCTCTTCGTTTTTTCCAGACTGCGGCAACGGCCGTTCTCTGCTAAAAAATCTGTCGTTATTTTATTGAACAGTCTGAATTTGCTAGGAGGCAAAACGTGAAAAAAACACCCTGGTTATTTATCTTAGCAGTCATCATCCTGACTCTGGGTCTGGCTGCCTGCGGCGGGGGCGGTGATAAAACAATCACTGTCGCTTCCAAAGATTTTACGGAACAGTTCATTCTGGGCGAAATGTACGCCCAACTGCTGGAAAACGCCGGTTTCACCGTCGAGCGCAAACTCAATTTGGGCGGCACTCCCGTGGCTCACCAGGCCCTGCTCGATGGCCAGATCGACGTTTATCCCGAATACACCGGCACCGGCTTGCTCACCGTCTTGAAACTGGGCGTCATGAGTGATCCGCAAGCTGTATTCGACGCCGTAAAACAGGGCTACGCCGACCAATTCTCGCTGGTCTGGCTGGAACCCGCTCCCATGAACAACACCCAGGCTCTGGCCATGACCAAAGCCCGCGCCGCCGAGTTGGGCATCACCACCTTCTCCGATATGGTCGCTAACGCCGACCAGCTTGTCCTGATTGGCCCGCCGGAATTTGCCGAACGCGAGGACGGCATTCCTGGCCTGAAGCGCGTGTATGGCGATTTCCAGTTCAAAGATTTCTTAACGGTTGACCCCGGACTGCGCTACCAGGCTTTGCTGAACGGCGAAGCGGACGTAGTGGTAGCTTTTGGCACCGATGGCGAACTGGCGGCCTATGACTTGCTCTCGCTTGTTGACGACAAAGGGCTGTACCCGCCGTATCAGGTCGCCCCGGTCATTCGTCAGGCCGTGTTAGACGCCAACCCGGAAATCGCCGACATCCTGAACAAAGTGGCCCCCCTGTTGACGAATGAAACGATGCAGCGCCTGAACAACGAAGTCAGCGGCAACGGCCGTGAACCTGCCGACGTCGCCAAAGAATTTTTAGTCGCCCAAGGGTTGATCAAAGAATAACGATTAAGACCTGGAGACCGGGGACTGGAGACTGGAGATTGGAGATTGGAGACTGGAGACTGAAAGTTGTTCCGATCCAGTCTCCTAGTCTCCCAGTCTCCTGGTCTCCTGGTCTTTTACGTATATGAGTACTATCCGCTTTGAAAACGTCAGCAAACAATTCGCCAATGCGTCGCGCACGGCCGTTGACAACATCAGCTTTGTGGTAGACGAGGGCGGCTTTGTCGTCTTGCTGGGGCCATCCGGCTGCGGCAAGACGACCCTGCTCAAAATGATCAATCGCCTCTACGAGCCAACGTCCGGGGCGATTTACCTGGGCCAACAAGACGTGCGCCAGATGGACGCCACCAGTTTGCGCCGCCAGATTGGCTATGTCATCCAGCAAATTGGCCTTTTTCCCCACCTGACGGTGGCAAAAAACATCGCCATCGTGCCCGAACTGCTGCGCTGGGAGCCGGAACGCATCACAGCGCGAGTGGATGAACTGTTGACTCTGGTCGATTTACCGCCCGCTGAATACCGCGACCGCTACCCATCACAAATGTCCGGCGGACAGCGGCAGCGTGTGGGCGTGGCCCGCGCGCTGGCCGGCGACCCCGGCGTGATTCTGATGGACGAGCCGTTTGGGGCCATCGACGCCATCACGCGCACCGGCCTGCAAGACGAGCTGCTGCGCCTTCAGCGCAAACTCAAAAAGACGATTGTGTTTGTCACCCACGATGTGGAAGAGGCGCTGCGGCTGGCGGACAAAATAGTGATCATGCGCGACGGCCGTATCGTTCAATACGACACCCCGTTCAACATCCTCAGCCATCCGGCCAACCAGTTCGTGCGCGATCTCATCGGCGCGGACGACATTGTGCGCCAGTTGAGCCTGATTCGCGTGGAATCGGCGATGGAACCTTTGCCGCCGGGCGACGAGCTGGATGGCTACCCCACCATCGCCTGCGACGACAATTTGCGCCGCGCGCTGTCGACGCTGCTCGGTTCGGCGGCTCCGGCGCTGACAGTGCTGGACGCCGGGCAGCCGGTTGGGCGGCTGACGCTGGCGGGCATCCAAAATTCGGCCGGGGAGACGTAGGGCGCATGAGCTACCTGCTAAACCATCCAGAAGTTATCCTGCGGCTCACGGGCCAACACCTTTACATGACAGTCGTCTCTTTGCTGATTGCCACGCTGATCGCCCTGCCCCTGAGCGTGGTTTTGGTGCGCAACGAGCGGCTGGCGTCGGTTGTGCTGGGCATTTTGGGCGTTTTTTATACCATCCCCAGCATTGCCCTGCTCATTTTGCTGCTGCCGATATTTGGGCTGAACCAAACGGCCGTTATCGCCGCCCTGGTCATCTACACCCAAATCATTCTGGTGCGCAACATGGTGACCGGACTCAAAGGCGTGCCTGAACCAACGCTGGAAGCAGCCAAAGGGGTCGGCATGAACGTCTGGCAGCGGTGGACAAAAGTGCAGCTTCCGCTGGCGCTGCCGGTTATTTTGGCCGGTGTGCGCATTGCGGCCGTTGTGGCCGTGGCCATTGCCACCATTGGGGCAAAATTTGGCGCGGGCGGGCTGGGGACATTGTTGTTCGACGGCATTGCGCAAAACCGTTACGACAAAATTGTAGCCGGTTCGGTCGTTGTGGCTTTGCTGGCTTTTGTCTTAAACCGGCTGCTCATCGCCTCCGAAGATTATTTTGATGTCGCCAAACGGATTGCCCGATTAGAGAAGAAACAAAAAAGGGGGACAACGGCCGTTGTCCCCCCCGATTTACCCTGAGTTTAGCCCTTGCCAAACGGCCGTTCCCCTAAAACCCTTCCAACTGTGACAAATCGGCCAGGCCATCCGCCAGGGCGGCGATGTGCTGCAATAAGGCCAGGCGGTTCTCGCGCACGGCCGTGTCCTCGTCCATCACCAACACATTGGCAAAAAACGCGCTGATTGTCGGCTGCAGAAGCCGCAGCGCGCCGACCAACGCCGCCACGGAGCCATCTTGCGCCGCCTTTGCCTGGGCATACGCAGCAGCCAGAGCCTGCTCTTGCGGCAGCGCAAAGTCTGCCGGACGCAGCGCAAACGCCGTATCCAACGACCGGGTGATGCGCACACAGCGGGCATAAGCATCCAATAAATTCTCCCAATCCTCGGCGGCAATGGCCTGTTGTAGGGCAACGGCCGTTTTCTGCGCCACGTAAGGATTGTGAGCCTGCGCCGCCAACACAGCCTTCACCACGCTGGCCGGCAAATCCTGATCTCGCAGCAAGCCTTCCAGACGGCCGTTCACAAACGCCAGCACATCCGCCTGCACTTTCTCGTTAAACGGAACCGGCTGCAGCGCGCCGGCAGCAGCCAACGCCGCCTGCAAATCAAACGACATCTCGTGGGCGGCCAGATTTTCAATCAGTTGAATGGCCGCGCGGCGCAGGGCAAAGGGATCGTTGGAGCCTTTGGGCGCCAGTCCGGCGGCAAACAAACCGGTCAGGCTGTCCAGGCGGTCGGCTAAAGCCAGGGCCATGCCGGGTTTGCTGCCGCTGACGCTTTTGTACTGCTCGGCCAGGGCCACGGCCACCGCTTCCGACTCCCCGCTCAGGCGGGCGTAGTGCGCGCCCATCGTGCCTTGCAGCGAGGTCATTTCTACCACCAGCTCGGCAGCCAGATCCGCTTTAGACAGGCTGGCGGCGCGGGCGGCAACGGCCGTTTCCTCAGCCGTCAGCCCCACCATCCCGGCAATGATCGGCGTCAACTTTTCCAGCCGATGTACTTTGTCCAACATCGAGCCTAAATCAACCTGGAACGTCAGCGTTTCCAGGCGCGGCAAAAAATCGGCCAGCGTAAATTTAATGTCGTTGTTGTAGAAAAATTCGGCGTCGGCAAAACGGGCGCGGATCACATGCTCGTTGCCATCTACGACCGTGTTCAGGTGTTTCTCGTCGCCATTGCGCACGGCGATGAAGTAGGGCAGCAAACGGCCGTCTTCGTTATAAACCGGGAAATAACGCTGGTGTTTGCGCATCACGGCCACCAGCACTTCGTCTGGCAGGGCCAGGAATCGCTCTTCAAACTGGCCGCGCATCGGCGTGGGGCGTTCTACCAGATTGGCGACTTCGTCCAGCAAATCGGGGTCATCGGGGATGGCGCCTTTCTTTTCGGCGGCCAATTTGCTGGCAACGGCCGTAATCGCTTCTTTGCGCTTTTCTTTGTCCAGCACGATGCCATTCTTACGCATCACCACGGCGTACTGCGCCGCGTCGGAGATGGGCAGCTCAGGCGAATCGTAGGGGCGCAGCCCACGGCTGATCCGGTCACTCACAATGTCGGCAAAATCGAAGGGGACCACATCCGGGCCGTACAGGGCTACCAGCCAGCGCACCGGACGGCTAAAGGCGACGTTGCTGCGATTCCAGCGCATACTGCGCGTAAATTTCAGCCCGGCAATCAGGTCTGGCAGCATTTGCGCCAGGACGGCGGCGGTGGGTTGGCCTTCTTCGCGCACGACGGCGGCCACATATCGCTTGTCGCCTTCCTCGACGATTTGCAGATCGGCGACATCGACGCCTTTGCCACGGGCAAACCCCTCGGCGGCTTTTGTCGGACGGCCGTCAGCGTCGAAGGCGCGGTCGGCCGGCGGCCCTTTTACCACCGTTTCCAGGTCTGATTGGCGGCCTTCCAGCCGGTTTACCAGCACGGCCAACCGGCGCGGCGTGCCGCTGACTTCGACGCGGTCATAGGTCAGGCGCAGCCGGTCGAATGTGGCCGGAACAAGTTCTTTTAATTGGCGAATGGCCGAGTCCAGGTCGCCAACCGGCAGTTCTTCCGTGCCGATTTCCAGCAGGAAGGTTTGCGGCTGTTCGATCTGGGCAAATTGCAGGAGGTAGGCGGGTTTGGTTACGGCCGTTTCCGACCACGCCTGCATAAATGGGAAACCCAACGCTTCGCGCTGCGCCAGGTAAAGCGCGGTGATCTGCCGCGCGATATGGCGCATCCGGTGGAAATAATTGGCGCGTTCGGTCACGCCAATCGCCCCGCGTGTATCCAAAATGTTGAACAGATGGGAACATTTCAGATTAAAGTCGTGGGCGGGCATGACCAGATTGGCCTCAATGCAGCGCTTTGCCTCGTTTTCGTAATGGTCGTAAATCTGGCGAATGGCTTCCACGTCGGCCACGTTGAAGTAATATTGGCAGTGTTCGATCTCGCTTTGCAGCAGCAAATTGCCGTAGGGGATGTCTGAGCCGTAGTTGATTTCCCAGACGCTGTTCACGTTTTGCAGCGCCAGGGCGATGCGGTCGAGGCCATAGGTGATTTCGACGGCGACCGGGTCCAGGTTCAGACCGCCAGCTTGCTGGAAGTAGGTAAATTGGGTGATTTCTTGCCCATCGAGCCACACTTCCCAACCCAGCC
>JAKQCM010000245.1 GCA_029559155.1 Chloroflexota bacterium | reverse complement strand
AGCTGGGCCAGCCCGAGCCGGAATCATACTTCTGCTCCGAGCTGAACAGCTCTGCGCCGCAGGCTACGCAGTGGTACGTGCCTTTCTCTTTGTTGTGATAGTAGGCACCGGTAAACGCGCGTTCCGTCCCCTTTTGCCGGGTGATGTAATGCTGTTCCGGCGTCAATTGTTCGCGCCATTCCGCATCTGTTTTCTGAATTTTTTGCGTCATCTTTGCCTCCGGATCAAACTTCTTAAATGTTTTGGTATGTCTAAACCTTAACGCTCCAATCTTGGATTTGCATAAATAGCCCTCCAGCATTAAGGACATACTCATGCTGTTAGACTTATCATAGGCCCAATGGTTACATCCTTGACATGTGTAATCACACTGGTTACAGTGCGCTGCATGATCAACTCATTTCGTGACAAACGGACGGAGGATATATTCAATTATTTTGAAGATTATCACGCTTGATTTGGAATGAAGAATTGATCTAAATGGGAACTCTCAGCAAAGGAAAATCTCTTGCTGAGGGTTCCCGCCCTTCTGTGGGAGAACATGATGATGCTGATACCTGAAAATCGTCCGACACATCCCGGTGAATTTATTCGGGAAGACATTTTAATAGAATTAAACCTGACACAGGCAGAATTGGCAGAGAAATTAGGCGTTTCGCGCCGGTCGATCAACCAGCTTGTCAACGAAAAGCGCAGTGTGACAGCGGATATGGCGCTGCGGTTGGGGAAATTTACCAACACTTCTCCGCAAATGTGGCTGAATTTGCAAACGGCCGTTGACCTCTGGGAAGCCAGCCAATCCGCCGAAGCCCTGGCCCACATTCAACCTTTTACAGTTCATTGACAAACCAGGCTCACTTTGCTACCATGCCTGCCATGAAACGCCTGAATCTGCACCCAACACCCAACAGCGCCGCTGCTGCTGCCGGCCAGACCGAAGGTCTGGATTGTTGCGCTGCCTGATTCACCCGCCGTTTACCCTACAGGCCCAACGACCGCCAGACCGAGTACTCAGTCTGGCGGTTTTTTATTGTCAAGGTACAATTTTGGGGATTAGAGATTTGAGATTGAATCACCCACAATCTCCAATCTCCAGTCTCCAATCTCAAGTGAGGAACAGATGAAACCAACAACCAGCAACGAAATACGACAGGCATTTTTAGAGTTTTTCAACGAATTTAACCACGAGATTGTGCCCAGCGCGCCGCTGCCGCAGCACGATAATCCGACCTTGTTGTTCACCAACGCCGGGATGAATCAGTTTGTGGATGTGTTTTTGGGCAAGGAGAAACGGCCGTATTCCCGCGCCACCACCTCCCAAAAATGTATGCGCGTCCAGGGCAAACACAACGACCTCGAAAACGTTGGCCCGTCGCCGCGCCACCACACCTTCTTTGAAATGCTCGGCAATTTCTCCTTTGGCGATTATTTCAAAGAGGGCGCCTGCCGATACGCCTACGACTTCATGACCAAAGTGTGCCAGATTCCGGCCGACAAGCTCTATTTCACCGTCCATACCAGCGACGACGAAGCGTACAACATCTGGGCTAACCAGATCGGCGTACCCGCCGACCACATTTTACGCATGGGCGACAAAACCAACTTCTGGATGATGGGCGACGTTGGTCCCTGCGGCCCCACCAGCGAACTGCATTACGATTGGGGACCGGAAGCCTGCACCTGCGGCCGTCCCGACTGCTCCGTGCTGCTAGACAACGACTGCGACCGCTGGCTGGAAGTCTGGAACCTGGTCTTCATGCAATACGATCAGGCTGAAGACGGCACGCGCACGCTGCTGCCCAAACCCGGCGTCGATACAGGCATGGGCTTGGAGCGCATTACCAGCGTTGTGCAGGGAACCCAGGCCAACTACGACAACGATCTGTTCCTGCCGGTCATGGACAAAGTGCAAGAGCTGTTGGGCGACACGGATGCACAGCGCCAGGAAAAATATGTCGGCTACCGCGTTATTGCGGATCACGGCCGTGCCGCTACCTTCCTCATTGCCGATGGGGTCCGGCCGGGCGCGGCCGGCGCGGGGTACGTCCTGCGCATGATCATTCGCCGTGCGGCCCGGTTTGGCCGGCAAATTGGCTTTCAGCAGCCATTCCTGGCCGACGTGGCCCAGGTCTACATTAACCAGATGGGTGAGGCATACCCGGAACTGCGCCAGCGCGCCGAGCATATTCGCCACACCCTCACCCAAGAAGAACGCCGCTTCGCCCGCACCCTAGACGCAGCGCTTAACCAACTGCTGGCTATTTTGGAAGAAATGGCCGCAACCGGCGCAAACCAAATCGACGGCCAGACCGCCTTTAATTTGTATGCCACCTTTGGTCTGCCTCTGGAAATTACCCGCGATTTGGTGAAGGAGCGCGGCATTACCATCGACGAGAAGGGGTACAATGCGGCGCGCGCGGCGCACGCATTGGCCAGCGGCTCCGGCGCGTTCAAAGCCTACGAACGCGGCACAGGCGTTTATGGCGACCTGTTAGCCGATTTGCAGGAATCGGGCCAGTTAGATGGCGGCGTAGAATACGATCCCTACATCGGATCGCGCCTGCGTTCCGACGTGATTGCGCTGGTCCGTGATGGCGAGCCGGTGAAAACCATCAGCCAGGGCCAGACAGCAGAAATCATCACCGCGGCGACGCCATTTTATGTGGAAGCCGGTGGGGAAGTCAGCGATACCGGCACGATTATGGTTCCCGATTCCGGCGCTGAGTTTCGCGTAGACAGTATGAGCAAGCCGGTTCCTGGCCTGATCGTCCATCGAGGCGAGGTGGTCAAGGGCGAGATTGCTCTGGGGCAGGAAGCGCGGTTGATGGTTGATGACGGCCGTCGCGCCGACATTCGCCGTAACCACACCGCCACCCACATCCTGCACCGTGAACTGCGCGCCCACCTGGGCAACCATGTGACCCAGCAAGGCTCGCTGGTAGCGCCCGACCGCCTGCGCTTCGATTTTTCCCACGACAAAGCGGTGGACGAAGCCACGCTGGCGGCCATCGAGGCCGACATCAACCAGGCTATCCTGGCGAACTATCCGGTAAAAATCAAATATATGGGCCAGCAGGAAGCGATTGAGATGGGCGCGATGGCCCTTTTTGGCGAAAAATATGGCGACATCGTTCGCACCATCACCCTGGGCGGCGGCGATCAACCGGCATACAGCATGGAATTATGCGGCGGCCTGCACGTTTCCGAGACCAACGACATTGGGCAGTTCCGTTTTATCAGCGAGGGAGCGGTGGCCGCAGGTGTGCGCCGCGTGGAGGCCGTGACCGGTCGCGGCGCGCAGGCGCTAATCGCCGAGCGGCTGGATGTGTTGGACCGGTTGGCTGATTTGATGAATGCGCCGGTGGGCGAGTTGGAAAGTCGCCTGGAAACCTTGCTGGCGGATCACAAAAATCTGCAAAAGACGGCCGAACTGCTGCAGCGGAAACTGGCGCGTTACCAATTTGTCGATTTGCTGGGCCAAATGCAGACGGTTGCCGGAATCAATGTCCTGACGGCGCAGGTCGATGTGGCCGACGTGGATACCATGCGTGAGATGGCTGACTGGTTTAGAGATAAGGCGAAATCGGGCACGGCCGTTCTCGCGGCCATCCAAAATGACAAACCTATTTTCGTAGCCACTGTCACCGACGATCTCATCAAACGTGGCCTGAAGGCTGGCGATATTGTGCGCGAGGTGGCCAAGGTGGTGGGCGGCGGCGGCGGCGGACGCCCCAACATGGCCCAGGCCGGCGGCCACGACACCGGGAAAATTGCCGAGGCTCTGGCGATTGTGCCGGGGCTGGTAGCTGCCATACTGAAATAAAGCATTCATTGTTCCCGGTCCAGCGGGCTGACAATAACTCATTGGACCGGAACAAGCCTGCTGCTTATGGACATTGAACAACTACAGATGCACATTCGCACAGACCGGTACTTCTACAGCCTTCACGCGGAGATTGAACGCAAAATTGATGGCTTAACCTTTTCTCAGATCGAAGAGGCTCTGTTAAATGGTAAGATACTGGAGCAATATGCCGATACCGGACGCGGCGAAAGTTGTCTGGTCGTTGGCTTTGCTGGCGAGACGCCGGTACACGCTGTTTGTGGCTGGCGAGGTGGCAAAACTGTCCTGATAACCGTTTATGTCCCAGGTCCGCCGAAGTTTGTAGACCCCTGGACGCGAGGAAACGTTGAAAATGAGTGAGCAAAATAAGCCCTTAACATGTAATTTTTGTGGCAGCGACCAATACGAAGAACGACGTATCGAATATCTATACAGCTATAAGGGCGAGTATCTGCTGGTTCCCGACACACCTGTCCAGGTGTGTACAAACTGTGGCATGGTTTATTATGACGCGGCCGTTCTCAAAGAGATTGAAAGGCGATTTTTCGCCATTCGCCAGAAGCAAGAACGTCCAGACCGCTATATTCAAATGCCAACTACCTCCTACGCATCATGAGTTAGGGAGAATGGTCCAATCTTCGAAGGTTGGACCATTCTGATGCTTCCACCTACCTGTTACTCCTGAAAATTTGTGTCTGAACCTACCGTAATTCTTCTCGACGAGACCGACGACATCACCTCTATCTGCGACCGGCTGGATTGGGCCGGGGCGAACCGGGTGTTGTTGGTGCTGCCGGCGGATGGCGGCGTGCTGCGTGAGGGGTTGGACCTGGTGCGTTTACGGCGTCATGCCGATCGACGACGGATGGATGTGGGTTTGGTCACGGCCGTTCCCGACATTTCCCGCCAGGCCAAAGCGTTGGGTTTGCCGGTCTTCATTTCTGTAGAGGCGGCCGAACACAGCCGCCGGGGCTGGTGGCGCGGGCGTCGTCGGGCCGAAGTAGTGGGGCTGCCCACTGTTGGCGGCGTTAAAGCCGAAGAACTGCGCCCGACCCAAATTGAGGAAGGCGACCGGCAGGAAGCGCGCCGTCGCCTGGCTCCGGTGAGCAGCCCGCGCCTGTGGATTTTCCGTTATGCGGCCATTTTGCTGTTTTTTATGGTTGTGGCCGTGGTGTTTGTGGCTGTGTCGTATGCGGTGCCTGGGGCGACGGTGTGGCTGCGGCCGGATGTGCTGCCTATCGAGATCACCAAACAAATCGTTGCTGACCCGGCGCTGGAAGAAGTGGATTACGGCCGTTCCGCCGTTCCCGCGCGCATCCTGAGCACCAATCAATCCTGGCAGGCCAACGCCGAAACCAGCGGCGTGACCGAAGTACCCAGCGCTTCGGCCAGGGGGAAAGTGGTTTTTGTGAATCGGCAGGCTCAAGAAGTGGTGGCTCCTGCGGGCACACGCGTGCGCACATCGGCGGGGAGCACCATCGTTTTTCAGACCCTCAACGAGGCAATCGTTCCCGGTGTGGAGGGCGGCACGGCCGAAGTGGAAGTCGTGGCGGTTGAGCCGGGGCCGCAAGGTAATGTGGCTGCGAACCTGGTGAATGAAATTGAGGGCACGCTGGCGCTGCAGTTGGAAGTGCGCAACCTGGAGGCCATTGAGGGCGGCGGCGTGCGTGAAGAAAAGGCTGTCACGCCTGCCGACCAGGAGCGGCTGCGGGCGCAGGTGCTGCAATTTTTGCAGGCGGTCTCGGCTTGGAGATGGAGGCGCAGACGACGCCGTTTGAGTTTTTGGCGCGAGATTCGGTGCGTGTGGTGAGCGTGAACAACGAGACGTACTCCCATTTCCCTGGCGAACAGACTGACAGGCTGGCGTTGGAGATGCGGGCGGATGTTGTGGGCACGGCCGTTAACGCCAACGCCGCCTCTGGCATTGTGTATGAAGCGCTGGCAACGGCCGTGCCGGAAGGATACGTTTTGGTTCCCGACAGCATCAAATATACCCGCGGCGACGTGGTCAGCGTGGATGAGGCTGGACGGGTTACCTTTGAAATGACCGGTGAAGTCTTGGCCGCTGCCGACCTGGAGTTGGACCAGGTGTTGAACGATATTTCAGGGCAGCCACCCGATCTGGCCATAGCCTATTTATTTGAGCAACTGCCCTTAAGGGCAGTGCCGGAAGTAGCCATATGGCCGAACTGGTTTAATCGCCTGCCTTACGTGCCCGCCCGCATTCGAACGATCATCAACCCGGTGGATTAAGGGTTCTCATGCTCTAGCCGCTAGTTGCGCCCCCAAAAAACGTGGCTTCAGCGGCCATTTCATACTGCGCCGATAGGCTCATCTGCAACCAAATTTTCGCGCAGGAAATCGGGCGACATCAGCCTACGAAGGTGAGGGGTTCGCGCGTTTTTAGCCCGGTAAGCCTGGTGGAACGCAGATTAAACAACCTACAGGAGATTGGAGTTTAGAGATCGGATATTGAACAAGTCTCTAATCTCCAATCTCAGTTTTGCAAGGTGTGTTATTCACATGCCTAAACGAGGCGCGGCGCATTATTCTAATGCTTGCAGTATCTTTTTCAACGTGGCAATGTGCTCCTGCTTCATCGGATCGCGTAGTTTCCGGGCTGCCTCTGTAAAGTATTGATGGCTTTCTAAGAACGCCAACTGCGTTTCATACCACGTTTTTTCATCAACCACTCGCCCATAATTGGCCAATTCTTGCTTCAAGTTCCGATTCCGCTCGAAAAAGTCTTCGCGTCCTAAAACGCCGAAGTCGGCGTCAGCTAAAATTTCTTCCAGCAAAGTAGTCGGTGATTGCGGTAAACGTGTGGCCATGATCATTCCCGTCACTATGGCTATCTCCTTCTCAGAATAACCAAAGGTCGGCAAGATCTCTGTTACGATGCGTACGCCGTTCAACTCATGATTGGTGTAGTCCACGACAAATCCAATATCATGAAAAGCGGCGCTTACTTGTAACAACCGCAATTCTTCTTCCGCGATGTTCATCTCCTGAGCAATTTGCATACAGCCTAACAAGACGTCTTCTTGGGCATGCCAAAGAGAATGATAGGTGAGCCTGGGCGAAAGCTCATTTCGTAAACGGTCGAAAGCATATGTTATTGCTTGTTGATGCTTCGGACTCACTAAATTATTTTCCAGGCAAAATTTTAGAGACTGACATAACGACCCTGTTCTTTTGGATTATGCTGCCTAGATTAGACCAGATTCAAACGATTCAGGCGATTCGGTTCGTGATTCACGAAGTATACCCTGGGCTAATGTTAACATTTTGGGCAGCTCAATCAGAAATTGTTTGAGTGGTAGGTTGGTTGCTTGCAGCGAAAGGCGGCAATCCATTGCGTCTCATTCGGCGTTCGGTTAGCATAGGTGAAGGGGCGGCCATCTCTGGTATTTGCTCACCGCGCGGCAGACCAGGATTGTCATACAGCGGGACAAACCATCTCATCTTCCAAAGGTGCGCTTATGAAGAAAAAATTGCTTGGCGTGAAACGGCGCGAGATTTTATTTGATTATGATCTCTACCGGCGCAATGTGCCGATTCCCGGCGTCAGTGGCGCGGAATTGAGTGTTTTGGATTTGTGGCCGGAGGGCGCAGAGCGCACGATTGTCTTTTTGCATGGGTATGCCGGGGTATTGGAATCTTGGGAGTTCCAGATCAATTATTTCGCCAGCCATAATTTTCGGGTAATTGCCCCCGACTTGCGCGGGCATGGACAGAGCGATGCGCCTTATACGCGCTATACCATGGACGAGTTGGTGGCCGATTTGTATGCCATCACGCAAAAATTGACCCTGCCGCCTACGTTCACCCTGGTCGCGCACTCGTTTGGCGGCTCGATTGCCGTGGAGTATGCGAACGCCCATCCGGAGCAGTTGGAGAAGCTGGTGTTGATTGCCACCGCGGGAGAATATCCGCTGCCGAAGTTTGCCAACTGGCTGCTGAAACTGCCGTTGAATTGGTTACGGCCGTTCTGGAAATATCGTACCCGCTTTGACGCTGAAATTCACGTGGTCAAAAACATGATGGCCAACAACATGCGCCATTGGCAGGGGTGGCCGCTGATGCGCAACATCACCACTCCCACGCTCATCATCACCGGCGAGCGGGATAATTATTTTCCGCGTCGCGTGTTTGAAGACGTGGGCAAGATGATTCCCCAGGCGGAAGTCATCGACGTGGGATCGGCCAAGCATAAGGTGCAGTTGGAACGCCACGACGCCGTGACGCGGGCGATTGAACGATTTGTAGAAAGCCGCCACCGCTCCTGGCGCGACGCCATCAGCCAGGACAACCCGCTCCATGACCGCATCTGGCTGAAAAGTTACAGCCCAGGCACGCCGCCTTCGATTCCGATTCCGCGACGGCCGTTACCCGATTTTCTGGAAAGCGCCGCCGACTGGCTGCCGCGCCGCGTTGCCATCAGCTTCTATGGTTCCCGCCTGACCTACAAAGAGCTAAACGACCAGGTAAACCAGATGAGCCATGTTTTTCATGGCCTGGGCGTGCGTCCCGGTGACCGGGTGATGATTATTTTGCCCAACATGCCCCAGTTTGTGATCTCGTTTTATGGCGCGCTGCGCGCCGGCGGGGTGGTTGTGCTGCCCAATGTGGAGGCCGATTCGGCCACGATCATTGAACAGGTGCGCGAAACCCAGCCCAAAGTGTTGGTGACAGTGCACAGCTTTAGCCAACTGGCGCAGGCTATCAGCCAGCAGACCGGACTGGCAGAGTTTATTTTTGCCGATTTGCGCACGGCCGTTTCCCACTCTGTCTACCAAAAGCTCATCGCCCGCTTTGGCATTGCCGACAACGAAGAGCATCACAAAGAAGCTGCCCGCGCCCTGGGCATGCGCATGTTCACCGTGCGGCAAGATGCGCCCATCACGCCGTTAGGCATAGAAGTGCAGCCCAAAGATCTGGCGGTGATCCTTTACACCAGCGGCACCACCAGTCAGCCCAAAGGCGTGGCCTTATCGCATTACAATCTCGTCGCCAATACTTTACAGACCCGTCACTGGGTTCCCGACCTGGTTTTCGGCCAGGAAGTGTTCCTTTCGGTGATTCCTCTGGTCCACAGCTACGGGCTGATCAATGCCATGAGCATGCCTATCGCCGTCGGCGCGACGCTGGTGCTGCTGCCGGTTTTCGATACGCTGCAAGTTTTAGAGCATATCCGCGACTACAAAGTGACGATGTTCCCCGGCGTGCCGTCGATGTACACAGCTATCAACCAAATGCCCGACGTGCGGAATTATGGTTTATCAACGGTAAAAGCGTGCATCAGCGGCGCGGCTCCCCTGCCAATTGAGGTGCAGGAGGCGTTTGAGAAGTTGAGTCACGGCCGTTTAGTCGAAGGCTATGGTCTAACCGAAGCCTCGCCGGTCACGCACGCCAACCCGCTCTACGGTCTGCGCAAACCTGGCTCGATTGGCGTGCCGCTGCCCAACACCGACGCCAAAATCATTGATTTTCTCACCGGCGAAGATTTGGCCGTGGGGCAAATTGGCGAACTGGTGATGCGCGGCCCACAGGTGATGCAGGGCTACTGGCAGCCTGATGGCGCCCTCGACAACAGCATCGTGTTGGATGATGGCTGGTTGGATACCGGGGATGTGGCCGTGCAAGACGAAGACGGATATTTTCGCATTATCAGCCGCAAAAAAGACACCATCGTTTTTGGCGAATACACCGTTTTCCCGCGCGATGTAGAAGAAGTGCTCTATGAAAATCCGCGCGTGTTGGAGGTGGCTGTGGTCGGCGTTGGCCGCGCCGAAGACGGGCAAAAAGTGAAAGCGTTTGTGGTTCCGCGTGAAGGCGCGAACCTGACAAAAGAAGAATTGTTGGATTTATGCCGCCGCCGCCTGGAGCCGTATGCTGTCCCTTGGGATATTGAATTTCGGGATGAGCTGCCCAAATCGTTTGTCGGCAAAGTTTTGCGCCGCATGTTGGAACCGGACTGAGAAACAAGTTAACAAGTCGTTGTGAATAGGGGCAACAAACGGGTACCGGGGTATCGTTAGGCTATGTCTCGAACGAACAAATCTTTTCTTTTATTAAGCGGCCTTTCTTTGGCCGCAGTCGCCGCCTTTTTCTTTAAGGCCCGTTTGTTCTCGCGCCTGGTGGAGCAAACGACCTCGGACGAGGTGCTGTTTCGCGCTGATACCCGCGAAAAAGTGGTAGCGCTGACCATAGACGATGGCCCGCACGCCGAATTAACGCCGCAAATTCTCGATCTACTGGCCGAATATAACGTGCCGGCGACCTTCTTTATTATTGGCGGGCAGGTGGCCGGAAATGAAGATCTGATGCGGCGGATTGTGCGTGATGGCCACGAGTTGGGCAATCACCTGATGAGCGATCAGCGCAGCATCACGCTGGCGCCGGAAGAATTTGAGCGCCAACTGGCCGAAGCTCACGCGCTGATTGCGCCTTTTGGTCCGGTGCGATGGTTCCGGCCGGGTTCAGGATTTTACAGCGTGCGGATGTTGGAGCAGATACGGCCGTATGACTACCATTGTGTCGTCGGCTCTATTTACCCTTACGACGCGCAGTTTCATTCAGTGGATTTTGCGACAGGATATATTTTGGGTAATGTAAGACCGGGGGCAGTCATCATCTTGCATGACGGCGACTGCGAGCGACAGGGAACAGTCGAGATTTTGCGCCGCATCTTGCCCGCGCTGCAGAAGCGAGGGTATCGGTTTGCCACGCTTTCAGATTTAAAACCCTGAGGGTTTTCCGTAACCCTCAGGGTTTTGGCGTCTTGTTCGACTACAGCAGGCTAAACAAAAGCATGCGCAAAATATAAATGCCAAACAGCAGGATCATGGGGCTGAAGTCCAATCCAGCTTGCGGCGGCAGTAAGCGCCGAATAGGGGCCAGAAGCGGTTCAGTCGCCTGATATACAAAGCGCAAAATCGGTCCCCAGGTGGGGTGGTAGGGGTCCGGGCGTACCCAGGAGAACACAAAGCGGGCAAATATCAGGATGACGAGGGCGTAGTAAATCAGGTTAACAAGTTGTAATAAAATTATCATGTGCGATTTTTCAACTCCATTGTGAATGCTCAGGTTCGCGTGCCGAACAGGGCGCGGCCAACGCGCACGTGGGTTGCCCCTTCTTCGACAGCCAGTTCAAAATCATCGGTCATACCCATCGATAAATCGGTCAGATGAACGGCCGTTTCCATTTCATTCAGCCAATCGGCCAGACGTTTGGTTTGCCGGAACACCGCGCGGATTTCTGCTTCCGGCGCGTCCCAGGGAGCCATGGTCATCAGGCCGCGTAAGGGCAGGGCGGGCAGCTCATTCATTGTCCGCACGGCAGTACGGATTTTGTCTTGCTGCGTTGCGTCTTCTACCCAATTGCTCACGTCAAAGCCGGATTTGCTGGCTTCGCCAGACACATTGACCTCCAGGAAGGTGGGCAGGAGACGGCCGTTTTGTGCCAACTCGCGCGCCAGCCGGTGGGCAATTTTAAGCCGGTCCAGGGCATGGAACACGTCGGCGTGCACGGCCGTCAGTCCTGTTTTGCGGCTTTGCAGCGTGCCAATCTGATGCCAGACAATGCCGCTGTCCATGCCCAGCACTTGCTCAACGGCCGTGCGCTTGGCCGCCAATTCTTCCGGCCGGTTTTCGCCGAAGTGACGCATACCGGCAGCATAAGCCGCCAGCACGGTTTCCGCCGGCCACGTTTTGGTGACGGCTACCAGCGTCACATCTGCCGGTTGTCGCCCAACTCGTCGGGCGGCGGCGGCGATGCGTTCCAGAACGGCCGTGTACCTTTCGCTCAATTCAGTCATAAGCATACGTTCAGGTGATGAGGTGCTTCGTGTTACAGCCGCACCCCATCACCACTCAACTTTTAACCTACTCGCCAATATAACTAATCTGGAAAATGATGCCCGTGGCCCAATCGGCCACATATAAATTGCCATCCGGCCCAACCGTTACATCAATGGGAGCCGCGTAGCCCAGGGAAAAATCGCTCGGACCATCTTCCGGGCTGATGCGGATTACTTTTTGCGCGCCGGGGAAAGCGCTCCAGAACACCATAAACATGCTGTTGTAATAGCCGGGGAACACGCCGGAAAGGTAGGCGGTAATGCCCGTGGGCGAGGCGTGGGGCATAAAACTGTATGTGGGTGGGATCACTTCGACGCCGGCCGGGGGCGAGAAGCAAACGTCACAGTCGTACCAGGGATAGCCATGCTCGCCGCCGGGCACAACCTTGTGCACCTCTTCCGGCGGGCCAAAGTCCGGGTCGTTGTCGGTGGCCCAAAGGTCGCCGTTGCCATCCCAGGCGATGTCGTAAGAATTGCGCAGCCCGCGCGCATACACTTCCACCTCTTTGCCATCCGGGCTGAAGCGTAAAATGGTGGCTTCGTAGGGGTGCAGGGTATCCTGTTCGTTGGTTCCCAAAATTTCGCCATGATCGGCGCGCGCGCCGACGGAAACGTAGCCGTACCCATCCGGGCCAAAGGCGATGCCGTTGGCCGCGTGGAAGAAGGTGTAACAACAGGGCAATCCTTCGATGATACGGCCGTGATTCACAATGGAAACGGCCGATTCGCCATCTACGTTTTCTTCGATCACCCGGCTGGAGACGTACAATTCGCCGTTGTAGGGGTGGAAAGCGATGCCGGTCGGGGTTTTGTAGCCGCCGACGTAGGCTTTGGGCGCGCCTGTTTCGTCGATGCGGAAAATCGTGCCTTCGGCTACGGCCACATAAAGCAGACCGTCCGGGCCGAAAGCCATACTGGTCGGCTGGCCTTCGACGCGGGTGTAATATTTCACCTGGAAGCCCGGCAGCACCTGGATGCGCGCCTCCCAGGCGGCCACATCTTCGTTGCAGGGGTATTTATCGCTGCATTCGCTTTCGGCATAATCTGGTTGGGTGATGGTTCCTTCCGGCGCTGAGGTCGCTATGGGGATGGCCGGATCGACGGTGGCGGTGGGGTTGACCCAGACGCTGGTGGGCGTGGGCGTGGGGGTTTCTGTACCGGCCGGGGTGGCGGTTGGTTCGATGGTGGCTGTGGGCGGTATGGGGCTGGCTGTGGGGCTGGCCGGCACGGCCGTTGCCGGTGTGGTGGGTTGGGGCACGGCCGTTGCCGTTGTCCCGTTTCCTTGGCTAACAACCTCTGCCGGGGTATTCGCCGTTTGTCCGCAGCCCACCAGGGCCGCAAAAATAATCAAAACTCCTAAAATGTATGCTGCTTTCATCTCTTTTTGTTGACTCCTCCAAATTTAAAGAGAGCAAAGAGGAAACAAGGGTGGTCTTGCTATCTATTTGCCCTAACTTTCGTTGTTTCGTTCGACCATTAAAGTGACAGGGCCATCATTGTGGATTTCCACATCCATGGCTGCGCCAAAAATGCCGGTGGCTACGACCAGCCCCTGACGGCGTAATTGTTCTACAAAATAATCCACCAGGGGTTCCGCGTGTTCCGGGCGGGCGGCGTCGGTGAAAGACGGCCGTCTCCCTTTGCGTGCATCGCCATACAACGTAAACTGCGACACGACCAACACCGATCCATCCATGTCGGCCAGCGCCGCGTTCATTTTGCCATCGGCATCCTCAAATAGGCGAATGCCGGTGATTTTATTTGCCAGCCAGTCCGCTTCCGCGGGTGTGTCGCTGTGGGTAACGCCCAATAAGACCACAAACCCAGGGCCAATCGCGCCGACCACTTCGCCGGCGACGCTCACTTGCGCCCGGCTGACTCGTTGCAACAATGCGCGCATGGTTTTTGTGGGGCTTTGCTTCTCTAGCCCCTACTCCTCTTCGTCAACGGCCGTTAATTTTGCCAATAAATTGCGGGCATCCTGGTCGTTGGGGTTGGCCATAATCGCCTGCCCAAACCAATACTTTGCCCGCTCCGTTTCCTGTCGATCGCGGAAAATCAGGCCCAGATTATAAGCCACATGCGGCGCAATGGGGTTAATTTCCAGAGCGCGTTCAAAGGCGGTGATGGCTTTTTCGTGTTCTGCGTCTCGCGCCAGAATCGGGTTGCCCAGATAAGCCGCGCCCAGGTTGGTCCAGACCATCGCATTATAAGGCTCCATTTCGCTGAGCGGCTCCAAAATCATCACCGCCTGGGCAAATCGCTTGTTTAAAATGTAGGCGCCGCCCAGGTTCAGGGCTACGTCAGGATGGGTCATGTCCAGGGCGTACGCTTTTTCCAATACGCGCGCCGCCTGTTCGGCATCGCCTCGTTGCAGCAGCTCGGTGCCGCGCAAGAGCAGTTTCTTTACTTGGTCGCCGGATTCGGCGTTTGAAAATTTTGCTTTACTCATTGTTTCACTTTGATTGCCAGATGATCAGGCCGGTGAACAAAAATCCACCGGCTACCAGCAAGAGCCAGAGGCCATTTTGGCTAAAAAAACGGACCAGCGGCGTCTGTGGCTGTTGGTTGGCCAGCCACTCTTTTTCCAGGTCGGCCAGCGATTGGTTGACCGCCTGCCGGACGCCGCCGTCACAATCTTGTCCGTCGGCGTAGGCGGTTAGCAGCGCGTTTAAGGTTTGATTGCCATAACGCGCCTGGATGTAGCGGACCAGCGATTGGCTTTGGGCGTAGGCCAGCACCGCTTTGTCTTCGGCGGCCGGAAAACGGCCGCATAAATCGCTAAAGGGCAAGGTCTGGTTGGCGTTTACGGCCGTTTCCAATACCAGCGCATAATTCGGATTCGGGTTGCTTTCCATCAACGTGGCCAACCCTTCGCCCAACCACACCGGCAAGGTCTGGTAAGCCACCGGCCCCAGCGATTGGTAGAGCAGGTAATGGGTCATTTCGTGTGGAATGCTTTGGCCTAAATCGGCGGCGGCTGTGCGGCTGTTAACGGCCGTCACCAGCAGCACGCCTAACTCTGGGTGCGCATGAGCGCCCACCCAGTCGCGCCCGGTCAGGCGCAGCGCCGCCCGCAAATCGGCCGACGAAGGGTACAGGTACAAATTGAAGGCCAGGTTGGCCGGCAGGGGAACAATGGCTTGCCAGCGGGGCAGCGCCTGCGCCACCACGTCCAGCGCCAACTGTCCCAAAGCCAGATCGTCGCCGGTCCAATGAACCTGCACATTGTCTTGGGCTAACTCGCGCCAGGCAAACTGATCGTCCTGGTAATGAATTTGCTGTTCCGGCAGGGTGATGGTACGGCCGTCGGCCAATTGCAGCGACCACCAGTACGTAACCGTGGTAAACGGAGCCAGCCGCACCTGAGACAAATCAATCCGATGGCTCACATTCACCGGCTGTCCATTTGCCGCTGTCCCGCCGGGCAGAGGCACTTCGGCGACGAAGGTGTTGTCGAATTCCGGCGCTTGAAACGACAGCGATAGGCTCTGGATGTCGGCGTCGCTCACGCCATTGAGCGAAAAGGTCATGGCCTGCCCAAACGTATAAGCAGCCGCTGAGGTCCACCCGTTTGGTGACTGCGCCTGTACGGGTTGGGCCGCCAAGATCACGGCCGTTATCCCAACCCACCAAATCCACGAACGAAGCAATGCTTTCTTCATGTCTCGAACACTTTCACAACCCCAGCAGCGCAATGGTGGCGGCCAGGGTAAACGGGCTTAGCGCCGTTGTGAGAATAACGATACTCGTAACCGCTGAGGGCTGCAAATCAAATTCTGTCGCCAGGATGATGGTGATAACGGCCGTAGGCATGCTCGCCTCAATGATCGAAGTCGCCCGCCCTAATCCGGTCAGCCCCAGCAGCCCGGCGACAGCCACGGCGACTATCGGCGCGACGATCAGCCGCAGTGTCACCGCCGGCACCGTCAGCCGCCAATCAATGCCGCCCTTCAGACTGCCAATTTGCATCCCCAACACCAACAGCATAACCGGGATGGCCCCTTTCCCCGTTACTTCCACAGCGCGTAAAAATGGATCGGGCACATGCCAATTAAGCGCATAGACCAAAATGGCGCCGATGGCGGCATATACCGGGGGCAATCGCAGCATACGGCCCAAGGCCTGTCGCCAATGCAGCGCGCCCATCGACGCCAAAAAAATACCCACCGAGTACAGCAAGATGGTGCTGGCGGTGTAATACACAATCGCTCGGGATAGTCCTTCCTCGCCGTAGCGCAGTTGTACCAGAGTCAGGCCATAATTGCCGCTGTTGACAAAAATGGTCACCACCAGCAGCGTTACCATCGACCGTCGCGGCAGCCGCAGCGCCAGACCTACCAGCACGGTTAATGTGGCGATCACCGTCATACTGACAATGGTGAATGCTGTTAGGCTGAACAATTCTTCGCCGGGCAGGCGTGAATTAACCAGGGAAGAAAAAACAAGTGCCGGGCTAAGCACATACAGCGCCGTTTTTGATAGGGTTTGTTTGTCGATGGTTTGCCAGCGCTGCAGGGCATAACCAAAACCGGCGATGATAAAAATGGGCAGAATATTCTGCCAGAGAACTGCGGCAATAATGTTCAAGGCAATCTGCGACGCTCTGTTAGCGGCAGCTAACCATAAAAGTCGTCGTCATCCTCGTCGTCCTCTGCGAACGGGCTGTAGGTGAAGTCGTCGTCTTCGTCGTCCTCATCCCCCACAGCATCCTCATCAAACTCGTCATCTTCGTCGTCCTCGTCGTCCTCGTCGCCGTCTAAATAGGAGAGGAGATTGAGTTCGCCGCTCATCAGCAATAGCACTTCTAGCGATTCCTGGATAATTTCATGCAGGTCTTCGAAGTCCGGGTCTTCGAGCAGGTCCGACAAAATCAGTTGTGCATCATCGCCGCCAATCAAGCCCAGAGCGACTATGGCAGCGGCGCGCACATCTTCGTCTTCGTCTTGGGTAAGTTCGGCCAGTTGGGGGATGGCGTCGCTGCCGCCGATGGCTCCGGCTGCCTGGGCTGCCTCGGCGCGCATATCTGCGGAAGGATTTGTCATTTCCGCCAGAATGGTGGGCAACCACCGGGGATCGGCGGAATTGCCCATGGCAAAGATGGCGCTAAGCTGCATGGCCGGATCATCGTTTTCGTATGCTTCTTCGATGAGGGTTGGGACGCGGGGGTGGTTGGCTGCGCCAAGAGCTTCCAACGCGGAGCGCCTGATGGCCACGGCCGTTTCCTCATCTTCATACGCGGCCAACAAAGCGGTAATCACGGGTTGTAACGGCCGTTGCGGAATCTGACCCCACTCCGACAGCAAAACATAGTGCGCCAGCGTACTTGCCGCCGCCGCCCGCACATTCAAATCCTCGTCAGTCTGCATCAGCCCTAATACCCGGGGGATTAGACGCACATCTGTCGCATCCCAAAGCCCATCCAGCCCCGCCAGCCGCACGTCGGCCAACGAATCTGCCAGCCCTTTGACAAAAATTGGCGAAAAATCAACCACAAAATTGTCCTCTGCCAGATCCGCCAGATGACGCATGATCTCCTGCCGGCGATCATCTTCGACCTCTGCCCAGGCAGCAAAAAAACGTTTTTCCTCGTCAGCCAGCATATCGGACAGGCGAAAAAGCAAATGGACAGGCACCTGTTCTTCATTAAACAAGGCGTCCAGCACGTCTGAAAAAGGTTTTTGGGGTTCTTCTTGCATGGTTCCTCACAAAAAACCTCCCGTTTGTGCGGGAGGTTTAGCAAATTGTTTACGAATTTCCGATTTACCCTCAGTTAATATGAGACAGCGCCGATTGGCAAGGGTAAGGATGTAACAGTACCTTTAAAAAGGAATGATAGGATTGATTATATCCTGAACGATCATGAAGAGCATCAAGGACAAAAGCACCAACATGCCAATCACATGCACCATGCCCTCGCGCTCCGGTTCGATTCGTCGCCCGCGGACAGCTTCAATGAGCACAAATAAAATTCGGCCGCCATCCAGCGCCGGGATGGGCAGCAAATTGGTCAGGCCAAGGGCCACATTAATGAAGGCGAAAAAGTGCAGGAGGGGGAACATGGTGTTGTGCGAAACCGAGCTTTCTGTTACCTGCCCGGCAATCTGGCTGATGCCTACCACACTGACCGGCCGGGCTTCGCTCGGCGATAAATCGCCGCGAATGATCATGGCCGGAACCTGGAAAAACAACGTTACCTGTTCGCGGAAGGTGTTGGCGGCGTCTTTTGCCGCTTCGCCAAATCCTCTGGTGATGCGTTCGCCAGTGTCGGCCATTGTGAGTCCGACGCCGATGGGGCCTTCAACGGCCGGATCGTATTCACCTTCCAGGCGCGGCACGACGGTTAGTGTCATGGTTTGCCCGTCTCGTTTAACGAGCAGCTCGACGGGTTCGCCGCCTTTGGCGTACATGGGTTCCGAAATGACGTTGGTGTTATCCGCTTTTTGTCCGTCTACTTCTAAAATGACGTCGCCTGTGCGGATGCCGCCCAGAAAGGCAGGCGAATCAGGGTTGACATAAGAAATGGCAATGGCGGGCGCGCCAATCGAAAATGCAAACCACCAGGCCAGAAAGGCGGCGACGAAGTTGGCCAGTGCGCCGGCAACCAGGACGAAAAAGCGGGCGCGTTTGGAGGCGGCCGAAAGTCCATCAGGAATTGTGGGGTCGTCTTCCCCGGCCGGCCGGACAAAACCGCCAAGCGGCAGCCAGTTCAGTGTGAAAGTTGTCCCATTGCGCTGGCCTAAGACGGCCGCGCGCGGCGGAAAGCCAAACCCAAACTCTTCTACGCGGATTTTGGATAACCGGGCCGCCGAAAAGTGGCCCAATTCATGAATGAGAATGATTGGTGTAAGGATTAGAAAAAACCCGGCTAACGCCCATAGAAATGACATAGTGCTTTCCTTATAAACTGGTGAACGGGCGATGTGGGGTAAATCCCCGGCCCGCACCTTAGCATTTCGGCATTATACGTCTGGAAAGGGCGGCGTCGCAACTTCCGCCTGGATGATCTTACCTCACCCTCACTTTCTCAGGGTTGCAGGCAGACTGGGCCGGTTAACAGCCAGATCGGTCCAGTCTGCGGCGTTTTGGGTGGTTATTCGTCCCACCACACCCAATGATAGGAAGCAACCGGATACGGCCGTGCCAACGCCGGATCGCCGGAGAACGGTAGTTTGTTGTCCGCCGGATTGACGCTGTTGGTGCCGATGGCGTAGATGTAGGCTGGTTTGCCGGCGTTCATGTTAAAAGCTGTCTGCACCCATGCTTCGCGGATTGTGCGCTGCGCCCACGGGAATGTAATGCCCAGGAAAGAGGGCATGCGCATATTGTCTACGAGTCGTGGCCCAAAGGCGACGTCGGCCATGTTGCTGTTAAAACCGAGCAGCATGTGCGCGCCCTGGAAAGCGTTGAACCATTGGCGAATGGGGGCGCTGCTAGGGGTTGGCCATTGGGCGCGCAAGGTCTGGCACGAAGCAAAACCAACCCAGCGTAAGGTTTGGAAGCGGGCGTTGCTGCCGGGGAACCAACTGCTGTCGGTGCTGGAAGGCAGGCTAAGGCCGCCGGCGCCGCCGTGTCCGGCATAATAGGCAAAATCGACTCGATCGACGCCGTAGGTGCAATCGCCGCCGCCCAGACTGCAATCGCGCCAGTCGCGCTCCCAGGCGGAGGCATTCCACCAGTTGAAGCTGGAGGACCACCCATACGCAAGCATGCTGCTGCGGAAGCCGGAAGCATCTGGGATGACGCCGCCCAAATCGGGGCCGCCTGCGCCATAGGGTGGGTAATCTGACCCTGCTTCGACGCCAAAGCGGTAAACGGCCGTTACCGCAGCCGGCGCCGAAGTCACATGCCGGCTAAACAGGGCCGCCGTCCCATTGGGGACGATGGGCAGATATGCAGACGGCGCTACCGTAGGAATCAAATTAATGGCAGCCTGTCGGACTGCGCCATTGCTGTCTTCCACCTGTAACAAAACCGCCACATTCGCAGGATAACCGTCATGCGAATCGACTTGCAAATCGTTTGCCGTGGCATTTAGATTGCCTGGCGCGCCCAATGTGCCGGTGAGGACGACCGCGCCGTCGTTTAAGCTCCAGGTATAGGTGTACGGCGCAGCGCCGGCGCTGATGGTTCCGGTGAGATTAACGGGATTGCCTGGCGTAAAGCTGCTGCCGTCTGCCGGGCTGGTGATGGCCACATCGGGGCCAAAACCACCGCTGCCGCCCTCCAACGCCGGCTCGACGATGTCGCGCAGGATGATTGTTTCGCCGCCGGTGGTAACTTCGATGCCGGAGAAGCTGAGCATCGGTTCCAGCCCGGTTTGGGGTTGGGCGGCGTCGTTAACCATGTACAGCAAGGCGGGATCGGGCACGTTGATGTTGCTTGCTCCCGGAAAGCTCTCCTGGACGCGGGCGATGACGGCGTCACGGGCGGTGGCCGGATCGCGGGTAGGGAAATTATCGATGAAGGTGGCGGAACGGCCGTAAAACGGCATGGCCACTGCTCCCAGACCGACCACACTGTCATCCAGCGAAAACCCAGTGTCTTGCAAGTTGGTAGTGCGGAACAAGAGTGAGATATGCCCACCTGCCCCACCTAAGGGAACCTGTGGTGTTTGGGAAAAATTGCCGGTTTTGACAAACATGGGCACCTGCACAATAGCGCCGATGACATCGGTCGTCGGGTTTTTCGCGCTGCCGCTGGTTGCCCCCTGGGAGCTGGCATTGATCAGCGTAAAGTTATACGGGTTGGCGCTGAAATCATAATCACAAGAAAACACGTTGGGTGTGCCGATGATGGTATTGTCGGGGAACATCTGGTTGTTCTTTAAAAAGAGGCAGGCTGCGCGCTGGGCGAGGGTAGAATCGATGGGACCGCGCGGCGTTTCACCAAACGCTTCTGTGGGGTTAAAGGCGTAAAATCCACCCGTTGCCCCATATTGTTCTAACACGGAGTTGGTTGCTTCATTCAGCACGGTAAAACGGGAGCGACCCAGGTAGGAATCGGGTTCGGCTGAACTGCCATTGAGCGCGGAAAAATTGGCCGCCAATCTGACAGAGCCGTCGCCGGTTACCTGGGGGGCTGACAAACGGAAAACGGGCAGGGGGAGGCCGGTTTCAATCCAGATGCCATTGCTGGTAAGAAGACCGGAAGGTGGGGGAACGGCCGTGTCGTCCTGAGCGACGAGGTTGGCGGTTGCAGTAATGAGGAACACAAAGACGAAAAAACATAACGTAATCTGAAAGAATACGAGCAGACGCTTCATGAAAACCTCCTTAAATGTGAATGTACGGATAAAGAAATGGTAAAACTGAGTACGGCCGTTTGTCAATCAGGTGATATTTTCGTTTGAAAAGAAGTTCGGTTCTTGAGCAGCACGACGTCACAAATGAATCCCTGCGGCCTCAAAATAGGAAAAAAGGACTGGTGAAAAAGCTTTTCATTTTTTGTACACTAATGGTCAGGTACAGCCGGGAGACATACGAGAAAAATTCCTCCCCCCCAAACTGGCACGAGATAAACGCGACTGGAACATCCGGCTTTACTCAGGGTCAATACATCCTCTTTCTCGTATGCGTATAGCCCGAAATTTCAAGTTATGTGTCACCCCCCCTGACACATAACCTAACAAAAACAACCGCCCTTTATCATTGGGCGGTTGTTTTTTGTCAGGCTGGTTTTCTATTTTTGTTTTTCAAGCGTCACGGATATTACCGATAACGGGAAACAGATTCACGGATTACCAGATGGGCCTTGAAGGGCGAAAGATCAGGCGTTTTACCATTGATGAAGGCAAGGATGGCCTGAGCGGCGCGCTGGCCCATTTCAACCGCCGGTTGCCTGACGGTTGTCAGGGGGGGGACGATATAGGCGGCTGATGGTTCATCATCGACGCCCACCAGAGAGACATCTTCCGGTACACGGATTCCCCGGCGGTAGAGCGCCAGGCGTGCGCCAAAGGCCATCTGGTCGTTGGCAGCGAAAATGGCGCTAAACGGCCGTCCCCGCGATAACAACATCTCCACCGCCAAAACGCCTGATTGCTGCAACAAATTCCCTTCCACTATCAAATGCGAGTCGACAGGCAAACTGGCATCTATGAGCGCTTGTTTGTAGCCTTCGAATCGTTTTTCTACATCGTCAATGGCGATTTTGTTGATGGTGGGCGCGGTGATGTGGGCAATGTGGCGGTGGCCCATGTCGATCAGGTAGCGAGTTGCCGCATAACCAGCTTCGTAGTTGTTGACATAAAGACAGCGGTCTCGGATAGGCGGAATTTCGCGGGCTACGATCACTAAGGGTGTTGTTTTGAGGATAGATTGCAGTATGTCTGCGTCCAATTGTCCCCCAATGATGATCAGGCCGTCTACACGTCTGTCTAGAAGCAGGTGAAGGGCGTGTTTTTCCACTTTTTCATACCAACGGCCGTCTGCAAACATAGGCCAGTAATCGCTCCCTTCCAGGCCTTGCAAAATCCCCTGTAAAATCCCATCATAAAACGGGCTGCCGAAATTTTGCGTCAGGACGCCAATGGTCATT
>JAKQCM010000246.1 GCA_029559155.1 Chloroflexota bacterium | reverse complement strand
CAGCAGCGCCGCCAGCAGCAGAAATATGCCATGCAAAATGGGCGACAGGCGCGTGACGCCACCGCTCTTGATGTTGACACTGGTGCGAGCAATCGCGGCCGTCGCCGGAACGCCGCCAAACAATGGAATCACCAAATTGCCCAGACCCTGAGCAATCAACTCCAAATTGTTGTTCAGCCGAATGCCGGTCATGTTACCGGCGACTGCTCCGCACAACAGGCTCTCGATGGCCCCTAAAGCGGCAATCGACATCGCCGGAACGATGAGATTGCTGAAATCTGACCAGGGGATCTGGTTCACCAGGAGCCTGTTTTCCAGCAAAATGGTGCGCGGGATGGCTCCGATGTTCGGCACATCCCAGTGCGCCAATACGCCCCAAACCGTGGCCAGGACAATGCCCATCAAAGAGCCGGGAACACGCTGGCCAAATTTGAATCGCGGCCAAAGAATCATGGTCGCCATAACCAGCAGCGCCAGAACCACCGCCTCCAAATTTGGGCTGAGGTCCTGCGTAGCGTAATAACGCAGCTTTTCGATGATGTTTTCTGCGGCCGGGGTTTTTATGCCCAGAAAATTATCAATTTGGCCGAAGGCGATGATGATGGCAATGCCGCTGGTGAAGCCGGATATGACCGGGCCAGGGATGAGGGCCACCACGCGGCCCAGGCGAAACACGCCCAACAGAACGAGCATGATGCCTGCCAGCACAGCGGCAAACCACATTCCCGGCAGCCCATACCTGCTGACAACCACAATCAACACGGCCGACATGGCTCCGGTTGGCCCGGAAATCTGGTAAGGCGCACCGCCGATCAGGCCGATGATGATGCCGGCGAGCACGGCCGTTACCAACCCCGCCGCCGCATCCGCGCCCGAAGCCACCCCGAAGGCCAACGCCAATGGCAGCGCCACTGCCGCCACCGTAATCCCTGCTAAGACATCTTTTTGCAGCGCACTTTTGTTATAACCGGCAAACTCGCGCCGCCACATTGCCGGCCATTCCTGAATCATCACTCTACACCTCTTGTTTTGTTGTTAGAACGTTGGTTTTGGCGTCCGGCAGGTTGTCCAAAAAAAACGACATGCGCGTCGCATGTCGTTTCGGTCGATATTGAGCAGTTGTCGGTTCGTCTTGCCGCTCATTTTATGCTGCTTTTCAATGAAGATCAATAGGTTGCCATCGACCATAAATGGCGGCCAAATTTTAGCAGTCCGTCCAAAATCGGGATGGTTACACGCCTCGGCAGGTCGCGCACAAACCGTAAAATTCTAGCAAGTGCCCCTGTACCTCAAAATCAAATCGCTGACCAACCACTTTCTCGATCTCCGCCAGCACGCAGTCGTCAAACTCGATTACTTTGTGGCACACACCGCAAACCAAATGATGGTGGTGGCCATGATGCAGCAGGACAAAATGCGCCGCGCCCGTGCCCTGGTAAACCGGCCGGATCAGATTGAGCTGGCAGAGCAAGTCCAACGTGCGATAAACCGTCATCCGGCCTACACTGGGCGTTTGTTGGTGGACGCGTTCCACCAGTTCGTCGGCCGTAATGTGCCCGCCGCAGCCGACCAGGGCAGTTAAAATGGCGCGCCGGGAAGCTGTCAGCCGGAAGCCCTCAGCCGATAAAGCGGCACTGAGTTGTGTGAATTGCTCGTCCATCTAGCCCTGTTATTTGATTGCGCCAGCGGCGATTAAACTTTTAACGGCCGTTACCACATCCTTGCTCTTCACCAAACTCTCGCCAACCAGGATGGCGTCCACTTTCATATCACGCATGGCGCGGACATCGCCGGTTGTTTGGATGCCGCTTTCAGCCACGACGGCCACCTCGGCCGGAATCAGGCTGCGCAGCCGCGCCGTGTTGGCAAAATCCACCTCGAATGTCTGCAAATTGCGGTTGTTGACGCCCACAATTCGCGGCGATACCGACAGCGCTTTGTCTAATTCAGCCTCGGTATGTACTTCCACCAGGGCGTTCATGCCCAGCTGGTGTGTCAGTTTTAGCAAGTCGCGCAGGTCGGATTCACCGAGAACGGCCGTAATCAACAAAATCGCATCCGCTCCCGCCGCCCGCGCTTCGTAAACCTGATACGGATGGAAGATGAAATCTTTGCGCAGCACCGGTATTTTCTGCGAACCAACCGACTGCCGCACATCGCGCAAATCTTCCAAAGAGCCTTGAAAATGACGGCCGTCTGTCAGCACGGAGATCGCCCGCGCCCCACCCTGGACATAAGACCGCGCCAACCGCACAGGGTTATATTTCGGGACCAGCAGCCCTTTGCTCGGCGACGCCTTTTTGCATTCGGCAATCAGCGAGACCCCAGGCTGGCGCAAGGCGGCGTAAAAATCAGCCGGCGGCGGCGCGATATTGGCGAAGGCGCGCACATTTTCCAGCGGCACGTCACGCATCACCTTCGGCAAATTTTCCCGATGAAAGGTCATAATTTCGTCGAGGATGGTTCCTCGTTGTTTGGCTAAATTTGTAACGCTCATGTGCAACCTTTAGGATTTTTCAACCACACGCCAATCTCTAATCCCTCACAAAGCTGTTCGTTCTGGCTATCCAGGCGTCCAAAGTGGCGAGAGCACGGCCGTTATCAATACATTCCCGCGCCTTGGCAAGACCGGCAGCCAGATCGTCGTCGGCCACGCCCAGAGCAGCGGCGGCGTTCAGCAAGACAATGTCGCGGCGCGGCCCCTGGTCTGCGCCGCTGAGAATATCATGGGTTATCCGGGCGTTCTCTTGCGGCGTGCCGCCTGTCAGATCGTCGATTGTCGCCCGCGCGAGACCCCAATCCTGCGGGTCCAATTCCCGCGTGCGGACCACGCCAGCCTGCAAATAACTGATGAGATTGACGCCGGTCGTGGACAACTCGTCTAAACCATCTGCGCCATGAACCACATACGCCGCCTGGCTGCCTAATTTGCCCAGGACGGCGGCCAGCGGTTCGGTTAACGCCGGGCTGTAGACGCCAATCAACTGGTGCGTCGCTCCGGCGGGATTGGTGAGCGGACCCAAGACATTGAAGATGGTGCGCTGCCCGATTTCCCGGCGCGGCCCAATCGCAAAACGCATGGCCGGGTGATGATGAATCGCGTATAAAAAGCCAATACCCACATCGGCCACGCATTCGGCCACCTGCGCCGGGGTTATATCCAGATTGCCGCCCAGCGCCAACAGCACATCAGCAGAGCCAGATTTGCTGCTGGCGGCGCGGTTGCCGTGTTTGGCCACCTTCACGCCTGCGCCGGCCACGACGAACGCGGCCGTGGTGGAGATATTGAATGTGTGCTTGCCATCGCCGCCGGTGCCGCATGTATCCACCAGCATTTCGCCCGGAGCCAGAGTGGGCACATCGACGGCCACAACGTGGGCGCGCATGGATTGGGCGCTGCCGGCGATTTCGTCTACCGTTTCGCCTTTCATGCGCAGCGCGGTCAGGTAGCTGCCAATTTGCGCCGGCGTGGCCTCGCCGTTCATGATGATGTTCATGGCCTCTTCGGCCTGGGTGAAGGTGAGATCACGGCCGTTTATCACATCCGCAATCATTGCTTTTAAGGGCATACATCCTCTCCTAACAAATGGGTTTATTTGGCTACCCGGCTGACCAGCAGGCCATCTACCTCGGCAGCTACACCTCGCTGCAAAAACTCGTCGATGAGCTGATCGGCGAAAGCCACCGCATCCCTGAAACCGCATCGAGGCGCATAATCGTCGATCCAGGGGGCTTGCAGCGCCGTCTCCAAGAGTTCGTGCCGCTCAATGGGCTGCCCGATCATCAAATGGACCATGAAGACACGGCGCGCCAGATGCCAGGCCAGCAGCGATGGATCGGATTTGAAACTCGCCAGACGGTTAGCCACAGCGTCGAGGCTGGCCGGCACATCTTCAATGACACGGCCGTGTCCCGGCAGCACAATGTCCACATCCAGACGGCGGAACCGTTCAATTGTGGCCATCGCTTCGTCCAGAGCGATGTCCCCGTGAACGGCCACGTTGATAACGCCGCAATCATTTTCATGCAGCGCGTCGGCGGAGATGAGCAAACTGCCGTCTGGCTGATACAACGAAATGGCGTCCGGCGCATGGCCGGGCGTGGCAATCACCTGGAACCGCAGCCCAGCCAGATCCACCTCGTCGCCATCCGCCCAGCGAATATCCGCCTGGGTGGGGTTGGCATCTTCGCCAAAATAATCGAGCCAGGTCAACCACCGTTCATTGCGACCCAGCCAATCGGCTGTGACGGCGCTCATGGCAATGGGCGCGCCGCTGACGCCTTGCAGCGCCCGGTTACCGCCATGATGATCCCAATGAGAGTGCGTGTTGACAATCAGGCAGATGTTGGCGGGGTCTATGCCTTCTTCCTGGATGAGCGCCAGCAGTTGATTGGCCTCTTCCCGATGGCCGGTGTCCACGATAGCCACGCCGCCCGGTCCGGTGACCAGGATGCTGTTGCTGTTGTACCAGCCGCGCTGGACAAAGTGGATGGAACGGCCGTTTGCCGACGTAATATGCATGGCGAAAGAAGGGGTGATGGGCGGTTGGGGCGCTTGTTAAGTCTCCAGCCGCCCATCACACTTACAGGACTTTGGTTACTTGCAGCCAATTGTTGTCGTTAACGGCCGTGATCGCCTCGACCGAACCCATCACCACCACCAGGCCGTGCTCGCTAACCTGAGCCAGCACATCGCCGAATTGGCGGAAATCGACGGCCGTGGTGGACAACACCTCGTCTCGATACTGCTGCCGCGCCGCATCGGTGCGGCCAATAAGATAACGCTGCAAAGAGGTGAAGCCTTTGGCGTCCGGCAGTTGGTAGCCATCAATCGACCCAATCGAACCAATGATGGATTTGACCAATTCCGCATCACTCAGCTCCAAATTGCGCAAAAAGTCGCTGGTGCGGTCGTAGTTTTCCAGCGTTTGCCGCAGATTCGGGTCGCGGTATGAAAGGAAAGAGTACACGCCGGAATCCATGTCGAAGGAGCAAAAGCCGCCGTATGCGCCGCCCTGCACCCGCACTTTTTCCCACAGCCAGGTGGTGCGCAAATAATTGTTGATGACGGCTACCGAGCCATGCAGTTTGTAGCCCAATTCGTACAAATTGGCTCCCTTGCCCACGTAATTCACCTGAGCCGGGATGGTTAAGCCTTCGTTTTGGCGGCTAAAATCGGGAGACCATTGCAGCAGTTCGCCTGGTTTGGCCGGAATAGCCGCCAGAAAATCGGCCAGTTGGGGCTGGAAACGAGCATAATTTTCGGCGTCCAGGGTCACATTGACGATGAGGTTTTGCCGATTGACCAACAGTTGGCGCACAGCTTCCAGCTTGGCCAACACACCGGGCCAATCTTTCTCCACTTCTTCGGCAAGCTGCCGCAGTAAGAACAAGTAGCTGATGCCGCCCATCTGCTCGCTGACCCAGGCTGATTCGTTGAAATGGGAACGGAGACGGCCGTTGACCACCGAATGCCCCGACGGAACCAACCCAGACTCGTTGCGCGCCTTCCCTTCCAACACAATCTGCCGGAACCGGCTCTGATTGTCCAGTTTCACCGTCAACAAAATATCGCGCACAATATCCAGCATATCTTGCGCCTGCTCCGTGGTAGCTTTGGCGCGCAAAAACAGCCAGGCCATGCTGCCGTCACGGTCGGCCAGGGCAGAGGTGACGTGCGTCGGGTAAACGCCGCCCGTTTTACGGCCGATGCGCTGTGATAATTTGACAAAATCTTCCGTTTCCGTGCCCAATTTCACCAGCGTCTGACCAAACAAGCGCACATAGGGCAGCAAATCGGCCGGGACGGCTTTCATGTTTAGCCCAACATCGAAATAGACAATGCCATTGGTGAACAAATCGTGATAAACCACTTCGCTGCCCAAAATGGTGGACACGTCGATGGGGATGAGTTTGTTTTCTTTGTCCAGGTCGGCCAGGGTAAGCACCGGAATAGCGGCCAGCGCTTCCGGCGTGTCGGGCGCTTCCTGGCGGGCTTTCAGCTCGCGGGTGTTGTCGATGATGGCTTGCAGCTCAGTCTCGCTGAGCGAAGCGCGGACATCGGCCAGACGGGCGACCTCTTTGTCTTCCTGCCGCTGGCGCAGCCCGGTATCCGGCTCCAGCAACACGGTAGCGCGGTGTGGGTTTTGCAGCAGATATGCGCGAATGAGGTCCTGAAGGTAAGTGGGGTTGTGGGCGAGGTTGGTTTTAACGGCCGTCATCGGCCCTTCATATTTTAGCGGCGCAAGCGGATCACGGCCGTAAGCCCAGGTTCCCAACGCCCGCATCATCAAGCTAATGCCGCGGGGGAACGAGCCGGTGTTGTTCTCGCGCAGGCTGAATTCGATGCTGTTAACGGCCGCCTCCACCATGTCCGGCTCAAATCCCTCTGCGGCGATTTGACCCAGCACCTCTGCCACCAAAGCTTCCACCTTACCGGCGTCTGCCTTATCCATGCCCTTCAAACCGACAGAAAACGTCATCTGCCGCAAATAGGTCGAAAGCCCGCTGCCGGTTAAATCCTCGCCTAAACCCGAATCAATCAGCGCTTTGCGCAGCGGCGACGCCTGCGTGCCAACCAACGCATAAGACAACACATTCAACGCCCAGACCAGCTCCGGGTCGGCCGCTTCCGGCAGCACCCAGTTGATGTCGAGCATGGCTTTCTTGGCGGTATCGGCGCCATCGTCCACGCTGTAGGGGTAGACGACGTGTTTCGGTTCGGCAAAGGGCGCTTGTAAAGCGACGCCGCCATCCACCGTGATTTTGTCAAAATCGCGCAGATACCCATCCAGCAAACGCAGCCGTTCGTCTACATCATCGTCGCCATAAAAGAAAATAAGGGCGTTGGAGGGATGGTAATAGGTGTCGTGGAAGGTTTTGAACTGCTCGTAGGTCAGCTCAGGAATCACTTCCGGGTTACCGCCGGAATCATGCTGGTAGGGGGTGTCGGGGAACAATTCTTGTTTGGTGTAGCGGAATAAGACGTTGTCGGGCGAGGAATAAGCTCCCTTCATCTCATTAAAAACGACGCCTTTGTAGGTGAGCGGCGCATCCAGGCTTTCCAGCTCATAATGCCAGCCTTCTTGCTGGAGGTGATGGGGCGTGATGAGCGGGTAAAACACAGCATCCAGGTAAACATCGACCAGATTATAGAAATCTTGGGTGTTGGTGCTGGCAACCGGATAGGATGTGCGATCGGCGCTGGTGAAGGCGTTGACAAATGTGTAAAGCGATCCTTTGAGCAGTTCGACAAACGGTTCTTTGACCTGGTATTTGCGCGAGCCGCCGAGAACGGCATGTTCCATGATGTGGGGCAGCCCGGTCGAATCGGCTGGTGGGGTGCGGAAGTTTATGCCGAACACCTTGTTCTCGTCCTCGTTAGAGAGAGAAAGGAGTTCGGCGCCGGTTTTTTGGTGGCGGTAGAGGCGTGCCTGAGTGTTTAATTCGGCGATGTGCTCTTCGCGCAGCAGTTCAAATCCGTGGGTGGTCATATGTAGTTACCTCGCTGGAAATTTTGGTTATTGTAGCCCTGATCCAGGGGAAGCGTCCAACCAGGAGGGCGAGTGCAGACAAATGTGTATGAAGCTCTAACGATTGGGAAACGGCCGTATTTCACCAACCGGTTTGCGCCACACCAGGCATGGTCAACGGCCGTCTAAAAAATTCTGCAATATCCGCTTGCCATGCTCGGTTAGAATACTTTCCGGGTGAAACTGCACGCCCACAATCGGATACTCGGCGTGATGCAGGCCCATCACCTCGCCTTCGCTGGTGAAGGCCGTCACTTTCAGACATTCTGGCAGCGGTTCCTCCACAATGAGCGAATGGTAACGCGTGGCGTTAAACGGGCTGGGTACGCCGGAAAAAAGACCCTGGCCATTGTGATACACCGGCGACACCTTGCCGTGCATCAGGCGCGGCGCGCGCGTCACCTTCCCGCCAAACACTTCGCCAATGCACTGATGCCCCAGGCACACGCCCAATAACGGAATTGTTGGCCCCAATTCGCGGATCACGTCATTGGAAATGCCGCCATCACCCGGATCGCCCGGTCCGGGGCTGATGACAATTTGCGCCGGCTGCAGCGCCCGAATCTCATCCAGGCTGATCTGGTCATTGCGGAAAACGGTCAGGGCCGCGCCCAATTCGCCCAGGTATTGCACCAGGTTGTAGGTAAACGAATCATAATTATCAATCACAACAATCATGGCCTTACTCCAGAATGAATCACAAAAGGGGCGAAGGTTTGCCTTCGCGGCGACGGAATGCCCTATTCCAAGGGAACAACAATCAACGTGAAGGAAGCGGCCCCGCCATCGGCCGTGCTGATTTCGATGGTGTAGTTTGTGGCGCGCAGCGGCAGCACAAAGGCCGCCTCGGCGGAACCGGGGCCGGAATAGTTGGCCTCATTGGCGATACTGCCCGCCTCGATAAACTTCAGGACGAGGTCGCTTTGATCCAGCGGTTGGGCGAAAGCCACCACAGGACGGCCGTCATTGGACTGCGCGGTGAAACTTTTTGTCTGTCCGGCGGCCAGGCTTTCGCCCCGGTAATGGGTCGCCAGGGGTGTGTCGGTGTTGGCGTCGAAGAGGAAAACGGCCGTTTCCCCCGCGCCACTCCCCTGATTACCCACAATCAGTGTGTAAAAACCATCGGCGTCCGGCGAAAACACCAGCACTTCCGGTCGTCCGGCCGGGCTGAAATCGGCCTCGGCCAACGGCGCTGCGGCGGCGGGATTGGACACGGCCGTATCCGTGCCCGCCGCCGCCTTCAAGATCAAGTTCGCCTCGCCCGTCGTCTCGGCAAATACAAAGAGCGGCTGGAATTTGACGCCTTGAATCGTGTAGGTTTTAAACGCCCCGGCGGCCAATGTGAATTTGTCTTGCTGGCCTGGGCCAAACAGATGCACGGCCGTGCCGACCATTGCCGGTGTGGGCTGAACCACTTCCGACAAACTGGCCGTCGGCTGCGCCCTGGTCGTCGGCTGCGCCTTGGTCGCCGCCTGCTCCGGTGTGGGAACGGCCGTAGCCGGCGTGGCGGCAGATACGGCCGTGTTGGTGGGCAGCAGAACGACGGTTGGGGGAACGGCCGTTACACCGCCCTCCATCACCGCTCGTGTGGGAATTGGCGTCGGGATCGGCGTGGCGGTAGGCGTGGCCGAGAAATTGCACGCCAACACAAGCCCCATCAGACTAAAAAGGCCAAACCAAATCGCTATTTTTCTCTGCATCATAACCGCCTCATAACCGTGGAGACTGGAGACTAGAGATTGGAGATTGGAGATTGGAGATTGGAGATTTTTAAATCGTAAATCGTAAATCCCAAATCCCAAATCCCCAATCTCTCCATTCGCCTACGGAACCACCAGCCCCATGATACGTTTCATTTCATCCACCTTTGGTTGCGAGACAGATCGCGCATGCTGCGCGCCGACAGCCATCAGGCGGTCCAATTCGGCCGGGTCTTGCATGAGGTAGTCGTGGCGTTCGCGAATAGGCGCCAGCATCTCGATGGTGACTTCGGCCACGCGCTTCTTCAGGTCGCCATACCCACGCGCATCGGCAAAATCGGCGAGAACGGCCGTTTCATCCTTGCCCGTTACCGCCTTATAAATGCCCAGCAAATTGTTCACGCCCGCCTTTTCCGGATCGGCTGAAAAAGCGATTTCATTGCCAGAATCCGTCACCGCCCGTTTGAAGGAGTGCATAATTTCCTTCGGATCGTCCAACATGCGAATGGCGTGGCCTCGTTTATCCGCCTGGCTTTTAGACATTTTTGCCGTCGCGTCATCCAATCCCATCACCCGCGCGCCCACCGCCGGAATGACCGGCTGCGGAATCACAAAAAATTCCGTCTCGTAAAGGGCGTTAAACCGCTGGGCAATATCTCGCGCCAGTTCCACATGCTGCTTCTGGTCCTCGCCAACCGGCACCTCATGGGCGTCGTAGAAGAGAATGTCGCCGGCCATCAACACCGGATAGTCCAGCAGCCCCGTCAGCACGCTTTCCTGCTTGGCCGATTTGTCCTTATACTGCGTCATCCGCTGCAGCCAACCGAGCGGCGTGATGCAGTTCAGCAGCCAACACCCCTCAGCGTGCGCCTGGACGTGGCTCTGGACAAAAATAGTGCTTTGATTGGGGTCCAGGCCGCAGGCCAACAGCATGGCAGCCATCGACCGCGTTTCATAGCGTAGTTCATCGGGATTTTGCGGCACAGTCAGGCTGTGCAAATCGACAATGCAAAAATAATTTTCCTTTTCGGCCTGCCGCGCTGCCCAATTGCGAATGGCTCCCAAATAATTGCCCAAATGGGTATTGCCGGTAGGCTGAATGCCACTAAAAACTCGTTTTTTACTCATTTTCGTTTTTCCTACTTATTCATGATGCTGCGCCGGATGACCTGCCGCCCAGCGTCGGGTTAGAGAATACCTTGTTCGGCCTTGTCCACAGCCACGAATAAGGCCTTCGCCTTATTGACACACTCACGATACTCGCTGGCCGGGTCGCTGTCGGCCACGATACCCGCGCCAGCCTGGACGTAGACGGTGTCGCCGTGCACCAGCATGGTGCGGATGGCGATGCACGTATCCATGCTGCCATCGTAGCTGAAATAACCAACCGCGCCAGCATATAAACTGCGCCGCTGTCCCTCCAACTCCTCGATGATTTCCATCGCCCGTACTTTAGGCGCGCCGCTGACAGTGCCGGCTGGAAACGTCGCCCGCATCAAATCGAAAGCGTCCATGTCGGGCTTGATCTGCCCTTCCACA
>JAKQCM010000230.1 GCA_029559155.1 Chloroflexota bacterium | reverse complement strand
CAAAGGGCGCAAGAAGTACCATCTGGTGAAAGTGCTGGCCTGATAGATTGGTCCAATCTCCAAGATTGGACCAATCTGCATCTCAACCGACTGGCAAATGGCAAGGAGGAAGCAAAATGAGTTCACGACAAGTCACAATCGAGATTCCGGAAAAGGTCTTGTTGGCTGAAAAAAGCGACGAAGTGGCTTTTGCCCGCGAATTGCGTTTGCTGGCAGCCATCAAGCTATATGAACTCGGCCGACTTTCTTCTGGTCGCGCCGCCGAACTGGCTGGCAAATCACGGGTGGAATTCTTGTTGTTGTTGGGCGATTACAAGGTCTTTCCCTTGTCCAGTGAACTAGAAGAGTTAGAGTGTTAAGGGCTCGAAGTATTAAAGGTGGCTTCTTAACATGAGTTTTAGTTGATGATAAAAAAAGTGCTTTTATGCCGACAATCCTGCTAATCCGTGGCTGGCGACTGTTTTTTTATACCAATGAACGCAACGAACCGCCGCACATTCATGCCAGAAAAGGTGACGCCGAGTGCAAATTTTGGCTATTGGTGAACGAGTTCGATATTGCGGAAGCCCAGGCTTACAACATGAGTCCGGCCGATACGCGCCAGATTCGTAAAATTATTTTTGAGCATTTTGATTACATCGTCGGCGAATATCAGGCTGTCCATGGAGGACAAAATGAGTGAGAAAATCCATGAAATAACAGGGGTTAAACCGGAAAAGTCCCACCTTGTGCTGGTCGTGGATGGACAGGCGTACCGGGTTAACTGGTCTGATTGTTCACCGCTTCTCGCAAAGGCCAGCGTTCAAGAACGAGCCTACATTGAGGTTTCACCTTCTGGGTATGGCTTGCACTGGCCGCTTATTGATGAGGATTTGGCGATTTCACCCCTGTTGGATGTGGCTACCCCGGTAGCTGTTGAGTCTTTGCGTTAAACGGCCGTTCCCCCCTCCCCCCTCCCCCCTTCTGCTTACCCGGCCCAGGCCCACCCGCCTGGGCCGTTTTACTTACGGCAGGGCCGCGCAAAAACGGGTAAGATACAGGCCATGCAACCGCAATCAGACCGACAACTACTATGGCGCGCCTTTGTGTATTTACGGCCGTATACCCGCAAAACCATCGGCGTTTACGCCACCATGCTCATCATCAACGGCATCATCATCCTGGTCCCCCAGCTGATTCGCTGGGCCATCGACCAGGGCATTTACGGCGGCGATCTGGCGCGGCTGGGCCAGGCCGTCTTGCTGCTGCTGGGCCTGACGCTCATTAAGGGCGTCTTCGTCTATTACCAGGGCAGGTGGACCGAAGAAGCCTCGCAAGGCGTGGCCTACGACCTGCGCAACGAAATCCTCACCAAGCTGGACCGCCTGCCGTTTGCCTACCATGACCAGACCGAAGCGGGGCAAATCCTGTCGCGGGCCATGCAGGACGTGGAGCGGATTCGCTTTCTGACGGGGCGGGCGGTGCTGCGATTGGTGGAGGGGGGCACGCTGCTGCTGTTTACGGCCGTTACCCTCCTCTGGATGAACGCCGCCTTAGCCAGCCTCATCATCCTCAC
>JAKQCM010000189.1 GCA_029559155.1 Chloroflexota bacterium | reverse complement strand
CTGCCCAGCACATTGCCAAATCGCACCGCCACATACGGCCGGCCGCTTTGCTGCGCAGCCCGATGAACCATGAGTTCGGCCACTCGTTTGCTGGCCCCCATCACGCTGGTCGGTTTCACTGCCTTGTCGGTCGAAATCATGACAAAACGCTCGACGTTGGCGGCCAGGGCCGCTTGCAGCAAATTGCGTGTGCCCAACACGTTGTTGGTAATCGCTTCCGCCGGGTTTTGTTCCATCAGGGGCACATGTTTATGCGCCGCAGCGTGGAAGATGATGTCCGGTCGATGCTGCTTCAGCAAAGAGTGAATTAATTCCGGGAACCGCACATCGGCAATCAAGGCCGTTAACCGGTCCGCCGGCACGTCCAGGCGGCGCAAGTCATGATACGCCTCAAACACCGAATTCTCGCCATGACCCAACAAAATCAACTGCGCCGGGCCGCAGCGCCACACCTGGCGGCACAGTTCGCTGCCGATGGAGCCGCCGCCGCCGGTGATCAATACCCGTTTTCCGGCCAGTAAAGCCAGCACGGCCGCCACGTCCGTCTGCACCGGCTCCCGCCGCAGCAAGTCCTCAATCTGCACCTCACGCAGCTGCTTCACGCTGACCGCGCCATCCAGCAGTTCATACATACCGGGGATGATCTTGGTTTGTAAACGAGCCTTTTCGCAAATGGTCACGATCTCCCGAATTTCTTTGCCCGGCGCGCTGGGCATCGCCATAATCACCTGGTTGGCTTCCAACTCCCGCGCCAGACGCGGAATATCCAGCCGGCCGCCCTGCACCGTCAGACCCTGGATTCGAATGTGGTGTTTTTGTTTGTCGTCATCGATAAATGCCACCGGGGTAATGCCCAACTGTGGATTACGCTGCAGTTCCCGGACAATCATCACCCCGGCGTCGCCGGCCCCGGCCACAATCGCCCGCACCGTCTGCGTAGGCCGGCTGCGCCGCTGCCGGTGGTCCATATAACGCACGCTGTAGCGGATGATCCCCGCCAACGGCACGGCCAGCAGCACGTCCAGAAAAGGGATCGAGCGGGGAAAAGAGTGATCAACCCATCCGGTCGGCCGCAGCCAAAAGAACATGGCCGCCGCCTGGAAAAACGCGATACCTGCCCCGGCCAGCGCAAAATTGGCCAGCTCGTCAATGCTGGCATACCGCCAGTAATGTTGGTACAGCCCCAGCCCGAGAAAAACGGCCACCTTGATCGCCAGAAAAACGGCCGTCACCACCAGCAGCGACTGCCAGTAATGGGTAATCGCCAGCCCATCCATGCGCAGCGCCAGCGCCAGAGCTGGCGTCGACAGAAAGATGAGGAAATCCAGGTAAAAAAAATGCCGGTTTCGTAAGCGAAACAACCAATTTATCATTGTAAACATCATCTCCCCTGATTCGCCGTGACTACGTTTGCCCCATAGCCGCAATGGTTTGCCCGATCAGTTTCAAGTCGCTCCATACCGTCCGCCGGTCCAGATATGCCAGATCAATCGCGATTTTAGCCGGCATCACCTCTGTGCAATAAATTTCTTCCCAATCAGGCCCGCCCAACACCCGCTCTTCATGCCGGTAAGCCAGGGAAGCGGCGCTGG
>JAKQCM010000184.1 GCA_029559155.1 Chloroflexota bacterium | reverse complement strand
CGAATCGACATGATAAACCAGGCCAGGCACAAATTGCTCCAGCAAAAAATAGGATTGCTCGTCGCCCAATTTATCTAACCAGCGCCAAACTTCTTCCGAGTTATACACTTTTTTAATGCCCATCGCCCCGGCTTCCGCGCGCGGCTTAAGCACCCAGGGCGGCGCCACACGACTCATAAAGTCTCGAAGGTGGTCGTAATTAAAAACGGGCGTAAATTCCGGCACGGGCAGGCCGATTTGGCGTGCCTGTGTGCGCATGGCCAGTTTATCGCGGAAGTAACGGCCGTGTGTCACCCCCAATCCCGGCAAGCGAAAATGTTCGCGCAAGGCAGCGGCCGTCAGGACATCATAATCATCCAAAGGCACAATCTGGTCAACGGCCGTGCCGCGCATAAGGTAAGCGATGGCATAGGTTATATCCGGTTGCTTGGCCAAATCCGGCATCAGAAATATCTCGTCGATTACGTCGCGCGGCCAGGGTTCATCGGCCAATTTCTCGCGCGTCACCAACAACACCCGGCAGCCAATCGCTTTGGCTGCCCGAAGAAACGTCGTGCCTTTAAAGTAGCTGGCCAGACACAAAATTGTTACCGGAGATTCAGACATAGGACTTCCTTTGCAAATTTTGTCAGGGTAAAAGCATGGTGACAATAACGACAACCAGTAAAACAGCCACAATGGCAAAGATGATGAGCAGCAAAATCATGCCGTAATCGGCAGGCCGGCGAGACGATGGTGCAACAGCCTCCGGATCTTCCCAACTAACCGCTGAAGGCGAATAAGGCAATTCCGGCCGGAGATCGACTGATAAAGGGTCGTCGAGAGGCAAATCGTCCAAAGAATCCCCATCGTCCTCGTCAACTTCCTCAAACCCAAGATCAGCCAGCATCTCGGCCGTTAATTCCACATCATCGTCAGCATCCATCGCCGCCGAGAGCCGCGCCATCATATCATCGGTCAACGGCCGTGCTGCAGGAATTGTTTTGGCAGGCAACCCGGCCTGCTTCTCCGCATTAACCGGCTCTTCACCGCTTTTCTGAACAGGCATTTGCGCCTTAACCTCTGGCGGCGCGATTTTTTGGACCCACGGGGGTAGGTCTGCCTGGGTCAATTGGGCTGCATCAGAGCGTTTCTTAATATCTGCTAATACAGCCGCCATTGCCGCGCGATCCGGCAGCAAATCGAGACTGACGTTAGATGGCAACGTTTCCGGCAAAGGCGGCTGAACTACCTCTACATCTCTGACCAACAAAGAATAACCGGCGAAGCGTGGCTCGAAGGTCAGATGTCCGCCAGCGCGTATTTTCATGCCTTCTTGAAGGGTTACCTCGTTGGCTGCCCGCTCCGACAAGACGCACCGGACCCGATGAGCTTGTTCAACTAGCGCGAATTGGACCTGAGGGGAACGGCCGTTTACCACCTGATCCAGTTCCGCAACCTGACCCACAACAAACACCAGGCCCAATGGCAGTTCCAATGGCAATTGCAATGCCAGTCGATTATTCAAATGACTAACCGTTACATCCATAATGCCCAACCATCCCAGCTAGCACCTATACTCGTCTGCCCACAGCAAAACGCACACAGGCGTCATTAACACTCATCGTCGATTTTCTCATTATACTTCAGATTCGTCACGCGCCTGGAAAAAGAGGAGACACGGCCGTTCCAACACCAAATCGCATAAAAATTTGCCTCAAGCCCCCACCTGATTTAAACTACCCATGAAATCACCCAGAAATTATTAATTAACAAAACACAAGCTTGTCTCAAGTAAGTTCATCGCTGCACAATTTTTTCGTCCTCGTTTAGTTGACGAAAAAATCACACTTGTTATACTTAACCTTCGGTAAACGCTTTGCCGATATTCAAGCGTCACCTTTACAGTTAACAGAAAATCGTTGACATGCCGACGTAGCTCAATTGGCAGAGCAATGCTCTTGTAAAGCATAGGTTATGGGTTCAAGTCCCATCGTCGGCTTGGCGAAACCAAGACCTGGGTCAGTGTCCCGAGTGGCAAAGGGGGCGGACTGTAAATCCGCTGGTGTAACGCCTTCGTAGGTTCGAGTCCTACCTGGCCCACAGTAATTCAGCTCTGTTGAAATACACAGCAACCTGAATTTAGCTTTTTAAGCCAATTGCCCACGTAGCTCAGTCGGCAGAGCGCATTCTTGGTAAGAATGAGGTCATGGGTTCAAATCCCATCGTGGGCTTTATGCCCCGTTCGCCCATCTAAAAAGGGGTGACGGGGTATTCTTGTGAAAGGTTACCGTACGATTTGTGCCATTCAAAGTGAATGGCGCTGAAATAGATCATACAAAGGATATGAGGGGTTAAGCAATGGCCAAAGAAAAATTTGTGCGCGAGAAGCCACACTGCAATATTGGCACCATCGGTCACATCGACCATGGCAAAACCACCCTGACAGCAGCTATTACCAAA
>JAKQCM010000178.1 GCA_029559155.1 Chloroflexota bacterium | reverse complement strand
ACCGCCAGCGTGCCCTGGTTAACCTGTTCGCTGCCTTCGGCAAAGACAATCCAATCGGCAGTTGGGCTGGAAACGTACCTGAACGACAATTCATAACGCAGATAATCGGGGTGAACGGCCGTGCCCGTTACCACCACCACGCCAGAAACCGTCTCGCCATTAAGGGGTTGTGTGATACCATTGTCAGCTTGCGCCGCAGCAGTTAACGCACAAGAAGCGGCAAAAAATGCAGCCACCGCCAAGGTTAAAAGAGTGCTAACAAGATGCGGCAAGGCTGGCAGCCCATTGCGCTTTGGTTTAAGATACAGATCGTCAATCATAAAGGCGTATGCACGCTGCATAATACAGAAAGACAAACACAGAAGTCTAGCACAAACGGACTTGAGTGACGAATAAACATTGCCTTAGAGCGCGGTCGGCGCGCTGCCCGGAGAAAAGAAACTTATGCAATTTAATCATCCTTTGCAACAGAAACACCCGTTGATGGCGCTGTTTCTTCTGCTGATTCTGGCGCTGGGAATATCGGCGTGCGGGCCAAGCGTAAAGCCGGTTAACGAAACGGCCGTCGAACCCGCCAGCGCCGACGCCCCATTCACCGCCCCCATCGACAGCGACGCGATTTTTACCGCCCCGTCAGGCAGCGCCTCTGAGATTGGCGCGGATCGCACGGCCGTGTCCGGTGAAGTCGACGCCACCGGCCTGCCCGTCGGGTTTATGCCAGATGGCCACCCATATCGCGGCAACCCGGAAGCACCGGTCGTCATTGAAGAATTTTCCGATTTTCAATGCCCCTATTGCAGCCGATTTGCCAACCAGACCTTATCCCGCATTAACCAAAACCAGATCGCCGCCGGGGACGTGTTGTTTGTCTACTACGATTTCCCCCTGAGCAACATCCACCCCCAGGCTGAAGCGGCCGCCAACGCCGCTCGCTGCGCCGGCGATCAGGGCGCGGCAGCCTATTGGGCCATGCACGATTTTCTCTTCACCCAACCCGAAGCCTGGGCCAACAACAGCGCCGAAGACGCTTTCATCGCCTTCGCCGAGCAAATCGGGCTAGACAGCCAACCCTTTGCCGAGTGCGTGACCGGCGGCGCGCACCTCGAAGCGATCCGCGATGATGTGGACCTGGGATTAAGCCGGGGAGTCTCCAGTACGCCCAGCTTTTTTGTGAATGGCCAGCCGCTGATTGGCGCGCAACCGATTGACGTGTTTAATCAGGCGATAACGGCCGTGCTCAACGGCGAGCAAATTGCCCAAGACCAACCCAGCAATGAGACCCCGCCCACGCCCACCCCGGTTCCCATCTCCGATGAGGGCATCGCCGCCACTCTGGGAGACGCCAACGCCCCGTTCACCATCGTCGAATTCACCGATTTTAGCTGCCCCGCCTGCGCCCGCTACGCCGCGGAAACAATAGACACCCTGACCAGTATGTTGGTGGACACCGGTCAGGTGCAGTATGTCCTGAAAGATTTTCCGCAAACTGCGCCGGAAGCTCAAACGGCCGCTGCCGCTGCGCGCTGCGCTGGCGAACAAGACGCCTATTGGCCCATGTATCAGGCGCTATTTGCCGCCCAGGCAGACTGGGTGGGACAGGGAGACAAGGCCGGGGCTGTTTTTAGCGATCTGGCCGCGGGGCTAAATTTGGATACGGCCGTCTTCGACACCTGCCTCGCCAGCGGCAAATTCGACGCCGCCATCCAGGCGGGCGTCAGCGAAGGCAGCCAAATTGGCGTAGGCGAACTGCCCTACTTCTTTATCGAGGGCTACCCGCTCAGCGGCGCAGAACCCAACAGCGTCGAAATCGCGCTGGGTCTGCCGCTCAATGTGCCTATCGGAGACGCTTACACCCTCGGCGATCCCAATGCCCCCATCACCATGATCGAATTCACCGATTTCCAATGCCCGTTCTGCGAGCGCCACTTTACCGAAACCATGCCACAAATTCGCCAGAATTTTATCGACACCGGCAAAGTATTTTACGTCTTTAAAGATTTCCCCCTGTCCGCCATTCACCCGCAGGCCCAATTGGCGGCCGAGGCGGCCCGCTGCGCCGGCGCACAAGAGGCCTATGTGCCCATGCACGATGCGCTGTTCCAAAACCAGGCGCTCTGGAGCGGCCAGGGCAATGCTGCTGATATGTTCACCGGATATGCGGTGGAACTGGGCCTGGATGGCGACGTTTTCCGGGCCTGCCTGGACAGCGGCGAAATGGAAACGGCCGTTCTCGCCGACCAGGCGCAAGGCGCCAGTTTTGGCGTCAATGGCACGCCGGCCTTCTTCATCAATGGCTTCCTGGTTTCCGGCGCGCTGCCCTACGCCAGCCTGGAAGAGGGTTTGAACGGCTTGTTAAGCGAACTTGGCCAATAAGCATAGCAACGGTCGGGAGCAGGATGGCTCCTGCTTCCGACCGTTTTGGAAAAACCTGTGACGCAGTCGCCCCAACACCGCGCGCCGCGCAACCGCACCATCACCCTATCCGACGAGGAAAAAGAGCGCTATAAACAAAACTGTTTGCAGCTAAATGGTCCTGCGGACTTAGAAAGCATCGTCAACCGCACGCTTCAGCAAGATTTGTTTGCCATTTTGGATTGGCTGCCTTCGGCTTCGGTCGATGTGTTGTTTGCCGACCCGCCATACAATTTGAGCAAAACATTTAACGGACGGCCGTTCTCCCCGCTCTCTCTCGACGACTACGAAACCTGGCTAACCACCTGGCTGCTGCCCTTGAAACGCGTTTTAAAACCCACAGCCTCGCTCTACATCTGCGGCGATTGGCGCTCGGCGGCGGCCATTCAGCGCGTGCTGGAAAAGAATTTTATCGTGCGCAACCGCATCACCTGGGAGCGCGAGAAGGGACGCGGCGCGCAAAAAAATTGGAAAAACTGCGCCGAAGACATCTGGTTTGCCACCCAAAGCGACGAATACACCTTCAACATAGAGGCCGTCAAGCTAAAACGCCAGGTCATCGCCCCCTATACGCACGCGGATGGCCGGCCAAAAGATTGGCAAAAAACGGAAAACGGCCGTTTCCGCCTCACCCACCCCGCCAACATTTGGACCGACCTCACCGTCCCCTTCTGGTCCATGCCCGAGAACACCGACCATCCCACGCAAAAACCGGAAAAATTATTGGCGAAAATTATTCTGGCCAGTTCCAATGTCCAGGACATTGTCCTCGATCCATTTTTGGGTTCCGGCACAACGGCCGTCGTCGCTCGCAAATTGGGCCGGCGCTTCATCGGCGTAGAAATTGATGAGACATATGCCTGTTTGGCCGAAAAACGCCTGGAAATGGCCGTCGCCAACCCAACCATCCAGGGCTACGCCGACGGTTTCTTTTGGGAACGCAACAGCCGGAAAAAGTAACCCGCGTCATGATATTGTCCTTTCACGGTCTGAGAATCGAGCTGTACACTCCAGACGCCCCGGTGATGGAGGCATGGGCGCACCTGTTTTCCGGCTGGCCGGAAACGGCAGACACGAGCCTAAGAAAGCCGGATATCCGTCTGGAGCTGCATTGGCGCGAAAACCTGCCGCCACTCCCCGATGCCCCGCTCCTCTTTACCGACCAGGATTCCGAGAAGGCCACTCCGGCCATTCTGACGGCATACGCCCAGCCGAACGGCCGTGTCGCGCTGCACTTTCATGAGGCCGGTCTGGTGAGTGCGCCGTTAACCGCCCCTTCACACGGCGAAACGCAAACGGCCGCGGGCGTCATCACCCCCGCCAGTCTGGCAAACGGCCGTTTCGAGGACATCACATTTACCACGCTTGCGCCCATGCTGCGGCGACGCGGCTACTTTTTGCTGCACGCGTTTGGCGTGACCAAAAACGGCCGTGCCGCCCTGCTGGTGGGCGCATCCGGCAGCGGCAAAACAACCAGCGGGCTGAGTTTGGTCCTGAATGGATGGGAGCTGCTGAGTAACGACGTGGTCGCTTTACAGGCTCGGCCAGAAGGCATTTTTGCTTTGCCCGTGCCAGATATGGTGAGCTTACGGCCGTTTACCTTTCACCTGCTGCCGGAGCTTGCCCGGCGGTTGGGCATCTCGCCGACAGCCGAACCCATCAGCATACCGGCCGGCGCGCTGACCAACGGGAGTTGGGCTGAACCAGCTCTGGTTACGGCCGTATATTTTCCTACGCTTAACAATGAAGCAACCGGCGCAGCAATCCCCCTGAGCCGGGCCGTGTGTCTGGCACGATTGATGGAACAAAGCATTGACCAGTGGGATACGGCCGTGCTATCCGATCATATGAACGCGCTGCAAACCCTCAGCCGCCAGGCAATCCCCTACACCCTACACCTGGCAAAAGACGTCGCTCATTTGCCCCTGCTCATCCAAACCTGAATCGAAAACTGGCGATTGTCATCAATACAAGACCCCAAGGGTTTGCTCCTGTTTGTTGAGCAGCAAACCCTTGGGGTCTATAGAACGAAAGAACTCAACGCAAAGGGGCAAAAGGAAAACCGCTTTGCGCCCTTGACCCCTTTGCCCTCTTTGCGTCGAAATCTAAATCTACAATCCCACAATCAAACCGCTTACCGGCAGCTATCCAATGCGATCAAAACGCAGGATTTCCTGGCCAGCTGTGTTGCGAATAATCAACTGACTGCCAATGATCTGGTAACTGGCGGCGGCTTGCAAGGCAATTGTGTAGGCGAGTTCTTGCTGCATCAATTCGTCCTCGCAAAGAATTTGGGTGCCCGAAAGACTGCCGATGATGATTGAACTGCCGTTCACGGTGTAGGTTCCGTTCAGGGTATTGCAGCCGCCATTGACATTGACACGGCCGTCTGCGCCAAAAAAGGCGGTCAATACAGAACCAGGAACCGGCACATTGTCGCCATTGAGTGAAGCCAAACGCCAATTGGTGTTAGCCAACGGGTTGGTCACGTTCACCTGGATGGTGAGCTGCTGCAAAACCACGCTGCCATCACGCTGCAAAACACGCATTTCGTAAGTGGTGGTAACTGTCGGGCATTCCGTGCGCGAACCTACGCCGGTCACCGGGAAGTTTTGGTAAGGCTCGCCCAGGCGATACACCCAGACAGCCTGGATATTTTCCACTTGCCAGCGCAAGGTTGTGCATTCGCCCTGATTGATGACGGTGCGATCGGCGGTGAAGGCGATGGAGGGAACGGGCGTGGCCGTTGGGGTGGCAGTGCTGTTGGGCGTGGGCGTGGGCGGCGCAGGAATAATCGGCACGCCGCCGACATTGGTTACATCCACAAATTGAGCCGAGACCCAACCTTGCGCGTTCGGCGCGTTGGGCACAAATACCACCCACCACAAGCCGTCTACGCTGCGTCCGGTTACGCGCCCTTCGGTGCCAAAACGGGCAACGCCAATGACGGGATAGACCGAACCAGGACCGGTACGGACGTTGACGCCATTCGCAGCGTTGACCACGGCCGTGGGGGTTTGCGGTTCAGGTGTGGGCAAAACGGCCGTGGCATTCGGCGTGGGGCTGGAACTGGGCTGCGTTGGCAGCGGAGTCAATTCCAGCGTCGGCAAAACGATATCTGCGGGCGGCAAGCTGGTGGCTTCCGGGGCAGCATCACCACCGCGCAGGCTAAATGCAGCCACCAGGGCTATCACGCCAACAATGATCAAAACGACCACTGCGCCTATGAGAATATAAAGCAGGGTCGAATTACCACCTTGCTTATTGTTACCATTGTTGTTTTCGTAGTTGTCTTGCGATTCCATAACTCCTTCCTTTTTATTTGGCATTCTTGCATTAACTTTACTATCTTAAGAACAGAGAGGCAATCATTCTATCCAATCGAGGTAGATCTGGATAGTAGGCAGATGCAGACAATGCGTTGAGAAGCGCCTCGGTTTCTTGCAGATACACAGGATATGTCGTCGGATTGGTAGCCTGGGCTTTAACAGATTCTTCCGCTTCTTCGAAGGTGTCGGGCAATGCGTCGGTATGCACCGGCCAGATGAGCGAAATGTAATACTTGCCGTCCTGGCTGAGTCCCTGGTAATAGTAGGCTGTGGTTTCATTCGTCCAGGGGCCAATGGCCTGGCGGTCAGGGGAATCGGCCAGAAAACGCACGCCGTGTCCTTGCGCAAATGCCAGGTCGGCAAATTGGACCCAGCGATCCATCACGCCAAATGGGGGTGGTAAAAAGGGCATCGGGCCGCCGGGCGAACCGACACGGCCGTCTGCCTGTGCCACAAGTTCCGCCAATCGATCAACCTGATTGGTCACCAAACTGCCAGCCAGCGTTTGATACGTTTCGATTGGGAAAATGTAAAGGCGACGGCCGTTATTGGCCAACACCTCCTGCGCATCCTCCCCATCAAACGTCACCAGGATGTGAGCCGGCATAGCATGACTGCCAGGCGTAGAGGGCGTGAGCAGCGCCGGTTGAACTTGCCAGGAATACGAACTGGCTACATCCTGCACATCAAGCTGAATGGTTCGGGCATTTAGTGTGGATGGATTTTCTTTGGGCAGCGGCTGCCCGTTGGAAATTGTCTCGGCGCTGACTGCCTGAAAACGCATCGTCCCGGTATCCATGGGCAGATCAAACAGCAGGTCGGTTTCGTCCATAAACCAGATGACCGCTGCCTCAAGATAGCGCAAAAAATCGTCGGAGCGGGAGTTGGCGGGGCAAACCGTCTGCGACACGTCTTCTATGGTGATGGTGATGCCGCCGCCGTCCAGCCGGTAGACGCCGCTGCCCGTGTTGCAATCGGCCTGAAGGGAAACACGGCCGTCTGCCAGCAGCTGCAAAGTGTACAAATTCGGCTCGACGATCGCTTCCGGGCCGGTGGCCGGGTTGATAAAACGGACCCACTGCCAGGTTTTGCCCACCAGCGGCGCAGGTTCGGCGCTGATGGCGGCTTCCGTTGCCGCGCCGCCGCTCTGAAAGCCCATTTCCCCGGCTTCCTCACTCAGCGCCAAAAGCAAACGGCCGTCCTCCAGACCAACCTCCCTCGATTTGCCCAGCAGCGACAAAAACTGTTGATCCAAAGACTCTTCGCCACAAAACGATAAGGTCTGCGCTCCCAGGTCAATTGTCAGAAGATTGTTTTCCAGAATGTATATGCCGCCGGCCGAATTACAATCAGCCTGCACACTCACCAGACCATTTGGATGAAAGATCACGGTGTATTTGCCCGGCTCGGGCACCAAGATCGGGTCCAGCAGCGCATTTTGGCTCATTTCGGTCCACTGCCAGGCAATGCCCGCAAGTTGGTCTACCGCGATGATATCTTTAACGGCCGTCGGGCTGGGTTCTGCCGTGGGGATGGGGATTTTTGTGGGCGTGGGAACGGCCGTAGGCGCTGGCGTGAGCGTGGGCGTGGGTTGGGGAACGGCCGTGAATGCAGGCAAAGCGTTCGTCGGCCGAGGCAGCGGCGTAAGCGTTGGCGCCGGTTGGGCGCGGCAAGCCGCCAACCCCACCAGACATAGGCTTAATATCAGCAACGACTGATACTTCTTCATGCCAAAAAGCCTCCAAAACATTCTATCGACCCTAAGGTTTTTCTCGAAAAGGTAGATTTTGGGGAACTTCACCCTTTAGGGTCTTCCCAACGGCCTTAAAAACGAACCTCGCCCCTGAAAAGGAACGAGGTTCCGAAAGCTGTGCAGCTAAACGAACAAGCCGGGCAAAATTCCATAGCGTCAACCGGCAAAACGGATTGTGACTTATTGGAGGGAATTTGTAAAGTGTAGTGGGCTAACGAAATTCGCTGGCCAGCATCGCATACCAGTATTCGCTGCTCCAACGACCCTTAAACCAGGCGCTTTGCACAAAACAAGCCTCCCGGCGCATGCCAACCCGTTCGAGCAATCGGCTGGAACCCGTGTTCTCAACATCGCAAATGGCTCGCACGCGATGCAATTTCAAGTCTGTAAACAGGTGAGCCAACAAACGGCGCACAGCCTCTGTCGCATAACCCTGGCCCTGATGAGTGCGGGCCAGGGTGAAGCCAATTTCGGCCTGGCGGGCATCCTCCAGCAGGCGATGAAACGCGCAGTCGCCGATGATTGGCGCGTGGACATCCTTTAGCTCGATGGCCAACTGATACCATTCGCCGTGTGGAATGGGCGGCATGGTCGCCATTTCGGCGACAAACTGGGTGGCCATGGCCAGAGTGTACGGCGTTTCCCAACCCTGAAACCGCGCGACCAGCGGATCTGACCGATAGGCGGCAAAAGCGGGAATATCGGCGGTGGTAAACGGCCGTAACCGCAACCGCCTGCTCTCTAACATGATCGGCGCATCATTTTCCATCTATCACATCCTATATTTCAAAAGTTCACCCTTCTGAAACTCAAACAACGAAAGGATTCACAGAGACGCTTGAATCGTCGCATATTTTGTTGAAATCGCCAGAAAAAACAGCCATTCTATTGGGCATTTTTAAAACAAATCCAGGGTTGACGCGCTTCCGACAACCTGATAACATGCTTCACATGATGACGCACGTTGCAAACAGCTTTTACTTTTATTTTTTTACCAACCCACTCAGGCCGCAACCGGCTGAGGAGGTTGTTTCGCTTTAGGTAAAAGCCAGGCAAAACAAGCAAACTCAACAAGACGCGGCCCCAACAGGCCGCGTCTTTTTTGTTTCCCACCGCCACAAACGGTAAGCAGATTGACAACACGAACTGGTCATAAAATTGTCAGAGGAGACGACATGAGCGCAGGCTCAACACCATCAATGAAAACCCGCAGATTTCGCCGATGACCCAGATTTTTTCTCTGCACCTTTGCACCTCTGCGCCTTTGCGTTAAATTATTTTCGAAGGAGGAATTGAATGAAAAACGGCCGTACCCCATCTCCCATCCCCCCCAATGCCCCCCTGTTGTGTCGGGGCGTGCGCGGAGCCACTGTCGTGAGCGAAAACAGCGCCGAAGCCGTGCTATTCGCCACCCGCGAACTGCTGTACACGATGATTCAGGTCAACCAGATTGACCCCGACATGGTCGCCAGCGCCTATTTCACCACCACCGAAGACATTACCGCCACGTATCCCGCCGTAGCCGCCCGTCAATTGGGCTGGTTCGATGTGCCCCTGTTGTGCGGCCACGAAATGAACGTCACCAATGGCCTGCCCCACTGTATCCGCATTTTGCTCCACTGGAACACACCCAAATCCGCCAAAGAAATCATCCACGTGTACTTACACGAAGCCGCCGCGCTGCGACCAGACAAAGAAGACGTGCCGCCAGTGCCGGCCGAAGAAATCGAAATGGTCATGAAGCATTGGCAGCAAGAAACAATCAGTCGTTAAACAATCGCATAAAACAACAGCAAAAAGCTAAAAAAGGAAGAGAAGAAAATGATAGTCGTGATGGAACCAACCGCAACAAAAGAACAGGTGAATGCAATTATCGAACGCGTCGAAGCGGTGGGCTGCAAAACCCACCCCATTATTGGCGCAGAACGGACGGTGATTGGGGTAATTGGCGACGGCCGTGTCATTGACGCCCGCCAAATCGGCCGCATGATCGGCGTGGAAACCGTGATGCCCATCTCCAAGCCCTACAAAGGAGCCAGCCGCGAATTTAAGCCGCAAGACACCATCATCCAGGTGGGCAATGTCACCATTGGCGGCAAAGAATTGGTGATGATGGCCGGACCCTGCTCGGTGGAAGGGCGCAGCCAGCTTTTGGAAGTGGCCCACGCCTGCAAAGAAGCCGGCGCGCACATTTTGCGCGGCGGCGCGTACAAACCGCGCAGTTCACCCTACTCCTTCCAGGGATTGGGCGAGGAGGGGCTGCGGTATCTGGCGGAAGCCCGCGAGGCCACCGGCATGCCGGTGATTACCGAGGTGATGGAGCCGGCGCTGGTACCCCTGGTCTGCGACTACGCCGACATCTTGCAGGTGGGCGCGCGCAACATGCAAAATTACGCCCTGCTCAACGCCATCGGCAAATCGGGCCATCCGGTGCTGCTGAAACGCAGCTTCAGCGGCACAATCGAAGAATGGCTGATGAGCGCCGAATACATACTGAGCCACGGCAACAACAACGTCATGCTCTGCGAGCGCGGCATCCGCGCCAACGAGACAGAAACGCGCAACACGTTGGACATCAGCGCCGTGCCGGTGATTAAACACCTGTCGCATCTGCCGATCATCGTGGACCCTAGCCATGCCACGGGCAAATGGGAGTATGTGGGCGCCACGTCAAAAGCGGCCGTGGCCGCCGGGGCGGATGGCGTGATTCTGGAAGTACACCCCAAACCTGACGAGGCATGGTCCGACGGCCGTCAATCTCTAAAACCGGAAAAATACGCCGCGCTGGTGCAAGAAATGCGCGCCGTAGCCCTGGCTGTAGGCCGGAGCGTGCCTTCTAACCAGACAACGATCGGGCAAAATGGGCATGGCAAACGGCCGTTGCTCGTCCCCACGCCGTAAAAATGATGCGTGATGCGTGAAACTTCTTTTCACGCATCACGCCTAACGCCCCCATTTCTCCTAAAACAAAATAGTGTGCCGGAATACGGCCGTTTCTCCCGTTTATCTATTCAGATAAGCATCACATTTTCGGGAGGTGATCGACAGCCGTTCTTTTTTAGCGCCCATTTCTGGCCAACAAAGCACACAACCCATGCCCCCACAGCTTACCAACTACATGCAGTCCTATTTTGTTTCAGGAGAAACCATGCGAAAAAATATTTTGCAAATCGGAATTGGATTTCTACTCATCCTCGGTCTTGTCTCGGTCGTCGTCCCCAGCATCGGCCATGCCCAACCGCAGCCCCCAACAACCCCAGACCAAATCAACAGCCCAGAAGACGACGGCGGCACGGCCGAAATTGGCGTGGAGTGGATCACCGATTGGCCCGGCACTGCCGACGACCGCGCCAACTGGTATTATTCGGCCAACAACCTTTACAACGAATTAGGCGGCGCTGGTTGGATCAAACGCTTTAACTATGGCAACACCAACGCCTGGGAGAAAGATTTCAAGGCCGCCATGTACGGCGGCATCAATGATTATGTGATCGACAGCGTTGACCTGGCGATGATCGGCACGCACGGCTCCAGCGCCTGGGACTCACGCTATGGCAAAACCCTCAGTTCCGTTTACTTCAGCTCCAATCACGACGATTGGCATCTTTCCCCCGGCGAAGCGTACCGCGCCTTCGGCAACAACGACCTGGAATGGCTGGCCTTTGATTCGTGCAGCGTGCTGCGCGACGACAGCATGTATTACTGGCACGAAACGTTCGACGGCCTGCACCTGATGCTGGGCTTCGCCAACACCATGTACGTGGTGTATCCCGGCGATGGCGGCGTGTGGGGCGACCAGATGCAGCAAAAGGGCTGGTGGATTTTTGGGCATGGGGCCAAAACGGTGACGCAGGCGTGGTTTACGGCCGTCGAAGACCAGCAGCCCTCCGGCGTCCGCGCCCGCGTCCTGGCCGAAGCTCTAGACAACTACAACGACTACATCTGGGGCCAGGGCTACGTCAGCCCGGACTACCCCAACAACGGCGCGTACTGGTATTGGGACCACGTCTCCGGCACGCCTGAGCCGCTGGCCTTAACGGCCGTGCCCACCTCCCTGCCCATCATCACCATCAACCAGCGCCCGGTGGACCAGGCGTACACCGCCGAAGTCGGGCGGGCTTTCGGCCTGACCGGCGACGTCTTCCAATCCGGTGATGGCTCGGTCTTTGTGATGGTTGGCGGCCCCAACGACAATTTACAGCTCCGTGTGGATGCAGCCAGCGGCGGCTTCTTCTTCCAGAATTTAGACGAATTGTGGACCGATCCGGAACGGCCGCGCTCACTCCCGCAATCCAACCGCGAGGCAGCCGCGCTTGTCAGCAACTTCCTGGCGCAAAACGATTTTCTACCCGGCGCATTTGATTTTGATCCGCAAATCCCGCCCACCATCGAGCTGGAAGGGCCAACGGATGGCTTGCTGCTGCCAGCCACAATTGCACCTACCACGCCCACCACGCCCACCAATTACGCCGTTCACTATGCCCGCACCGTCGATATTGGCGGCGGTCAACGGTTGTCGATTGTCGGCCCTGGTTCGCGCCAGAATGTGTATGTGGGCGACAACGGCGACATTATCGCCTTCAAAGGCGGCTGGCGATCGTTGAATTTGCAGCCGGGCATGCAAATACAAGCGTCTACGGCCGTTACCGTCCCCATCAAAACCGCCACCGAAGCCTGGGAACAATTCCTGGCCGACCCCACCATCGCCCTGGCGCAGCTCCCCGCCGCCGACACCTACGACACCACCGGACAGCCAGAACCGACATTGGCCTACTACGAACAACCTCAGGTCCTCAACCAAAACGAGTTGATCCCCGTCTGGATTTTCCAGGCCAATTTGTACGTCGACGACGCCAATGCCCCCGGCGGGCAGGCGCTGGTCACTGAAAACAGCAAAATCTACATCCCGGCCGCCGCCGATCCGGCGACGCTGCCCAAAGCCAGCATCACCAGCCCGACCACCGGCGCAATTGTGATGCCCGGCGAAACGTTGGACCTGGCCGGCGCAGTCACCGGCGGGCAAGGGCCATACACGTTTGATTGGTCGGCGGGCATTGATGGCGCTTTGGGAACCGGCCCAACGGTGAACGGCGTCACCTTAACGCCCGATTTGCGGGCCAGCGGTTTGCAGCCGACAACCATCACGCTGCGAGTGATCGACGGCAACGGGGCCATCAGCACGGCCGAAGTGACCGTGATTGTGATGACGCCGGTCTACCTGCCCATGCTGGCGCAAAACTAGCCGCTTTTAGAAGGGTAGATTGGTCCAATCTCGGAGATTGGACCAATCTACCCGACCCAGGCAGAGATAAAATTTAGGGTGGAACGGCCGTCTCATGCTATACTTTGCGCCCAAAAGGAAGCAAAAAATGGCCCCACAATCCCCCAATACCTTCACCAACCCCATCCTGCCCGGCGGCTACCCCGATCCCTCCATTTGCCGCGTCGGCGACGATTTTTATCTGGTCAATTCCTCGTTCGAGTATTTCCCCGGCCTGCCTCTGCATCACAGCAAAGATTTGGTGAACTGGGAACTGGTCGGCTATGGGCTGCACCGCGAAGCGCAATGCACCGGCGAGATGAATCTGGTAGACGTACAGTCGCGCGGCGGCATCCACGCGCCGACGCTGCGGTATCACGAAGGCACGTTTTATCTCATCACCACCAACGTCTACGTGCCGCCCGGCGATAATCAACCCACCCAATTCATCAACTTCATCCTCACCGCCCAGGAGATTGCCGGTCCCTGGTCCGATCCCCACATTTTGGCCGGCGCGCCGGGCATCGACCCTGACATCTTTTTCGATACGGATGGCAAAGTGTGGGTGGCGGGAACCCATTCACCGGCAAAGCCCAATTTCCCCGGCGAAGGTGAAATCTGGCTGCAAGAAATCGATCTGGTCAACTGGCGGCTCATTGGCGAGCGCCATTTTCTGTGGCGCGGGGCCTGCGGCGGGGTGTGGGTGGAAGGGCCGCATTTGTACAAACGAGACGGACGTTACTATCTCCTCGTGGCGGAAGGCGGCACCAGCTTTAACCATGCCGTCATGGTGGCCGTCAGCGACGCCATCACCGGGCCGTATGTGCCCAATCCGCGCAACCCCATCCTGTCATCGCGCCATCTCTCCTACGATTATTGGGTCAACAGCGTGGGGCATGGTGATATAGTGGAACTGGCCGACGGCCGTTGGTTCATGGTCGCCCTGGGAATCCGCAACGAAGCCGGGCGTGGGTCAAACATGGGGCGCGAAACCCACCTGATTCCGGTGACCTGGGAACGCGAACCCTTCGAATGGCAGGAAATCAAGTACGAATGGCCGGTTTGCGCCCCCGCCACCGGGCGCGTAGAGCGGCTCACGCCGCTGCCGCTGCCCAATACCCGGCAGGTTCGCAGCGAGACTTTTTTTGACGATTTCTCGCTGCCCGTGCGTCGCCGCGAATGGAATTTCCGGCGTGTGCCCCTGCCCGAGACCTGCTCGCTGCACGCGCGCGAAAATCACCTGCGCCTGTTCGCCAAACCGGAAGATTTTCAGGAACGTGGGCGGTGCAGTTTCATAGGGTTCCGGCAAAAAGAGAGCGATTTTACCTATGCCGCCAGCATGGAATTCTGGCCGGACAGCGACCATGTGGACGCAGGCATTGTCTTGTTTCAGCAAGACAATCTCTGGCTGAAGATGGTGGCGCGGCGAGAAAACGGCCGTTTCCACCTCCGTCTGGTTTTCGCCGCCCCCGATACATCCCCCGCACTGTTGGCCGAGGCAGCCCTGCCCCACTACTCCGGCGAGATTATCCTTCAGGTTGTGGCCAGCAACGGCCGTTACCGCTACACCTACTCATTGGACAACGGCGTCAGCTACCAGCCACTGGCCGAAACAGCGGCCAACCTGATTCTTAGCCGTGGTTATACCGGCGCGTATTTAGGTCTTTTTGCCACCGGCAACGGCCAGGCCACAGAGGCGTACGCCGATTTTGATTGGGTGCGGGTGATGCGTGAAGCGTGAGGCGTGACCCGTGCATCACGCATCACGCCTCACGCATCACGCCATCTCCCCACAGGCCAAACCCGGCGTCCCGCCGTTCCTCGCGGCGGCGGTGCTGTTCGTGGATTTCTTGGACGTGGGCGGCTTTTTCTTGGACGGCCGTTTCCAGCCAAATCTTCCCGTTTTCGGCCGTCGCCACGCTGCCCGCGCCGTAAGCCCCCGTCGCCGTGTCATCGTCCCAGGGCGGATTGGCCGCCAGCGAGCCGCCCTCAATCCAGTCCATGTAATAATTCTCCGTGGTGATGAAGTCCGTCTCATCCACCACCCGCTCCATGTGGGTCAGGTCGGGCCGCAGGTGAAGGATCATCGCCGTTTCCAGCTCTCCGGCGTGGCCCATGCCGCCGCGCGCCGAGCGGCGATATTTCTCGATGGCTTCCGCGCCCAGCTTGCCCGACGTGTGCAGCCAGGCGGTGGCGCAAAACATGCGCCGGTGGCGCTCCCCGGCATATTTGATGGTATTGACCAAAAACGACACGTTGCCGCCATGTCCGCTCATCAAATACATCTTGCTGAAGCCGCGCGCCACCAGCACGTCAATCACCCCCAGCCAGAAATCCTCGAAGGCGCGGCCGCCGCAGTTGAGCGTGCCGGCAAACGCCTGCCGGTGGGTGCTAACGCCGTAGGGAAAGACCGGTAAGCAAGTGGCAAGGTGGGGATGGGAAACGGCCGTTTCCCGCCCAATATGCCCAATAATCAGCGTATCCGTCGCCAGCGGCAGGTGGAACCCGTGCTGCTCCGTATGCCCGATGGGGATCAGCACCACCTTGTCCAGCGCCTCCGGCTCCGGCAGCAAGGGTTCAGGCGTGAATTGGGAAGCGTGCGGCAAGGCGATGCGCTGCGCGCCCAACCCCAAATCCACCGCCTGCGGCGTCAGGGCAACCACCCGCGAAAAGCCATCATCGCGCAAACTGTCCAGCAAATTGGCTACCAATTGGCCTAACAATGCTTCCGGCACAGCCAGCCCGCTGCCCCGCCAGCCAAACGGAATCGGCGGCAGCAGCCCGGCCCGCGATGGATTACCCAAAGCGCTGGCCAATTTCGCCAGATCATAGCCCTCTCCCAACGGAATAATGAGCGGCGTATCGCGCGGCAGAGCGGCGACGTCCGGCCAGGTCAATTCCTCGTAGCGAAAAAAATCAGTTGTCGTGGGCATATACAAGCTCCTTCTGCTTATGCTAAAATGGCAAACTTGGCTTTTTGGTTCGTGAATAAGATTGGTCCAATCTGTGAGATTGGACCAATCTGGTAAGGTGGGACATGCGAGACGATCATATTCTTTCTGTTACACGCTGGGTGGCCGGGCTGGTTGTGCCTATCCTGGTGCTGGCTTTCATTATCCTCTACTTCCTGCCACAGCGCACCGGCGATTTCTTCGCCTGGACCATCAAACCAACGATGACGCCCATGATGATGGGCGCGGGCTATCTGGCCGGGGCTTATTTCTTTGCGCGGGTGGTGCTGGCAAAAAAATGGCACCACGTCGCCCTGGGCTTCCCGGCCGTGACCGCTTTCGTCTGGTTCATGGCCTTGGCCACGATTTTACATTGGGACAAGTTCAATCACAGCCACCCCGCCTTCATCGCCTGGCTGATTTTGTACGCCGTCACCCCGTTCCTCATCCCGGCGCTGTGGTGGTTTAACCGCAAAACCGACCCCGGCCTGCCGGACACGCCGGACGCCGTGATTGCCCCAGCGATCCGCGCCCTCATGGGCGTGATTGGCGTCATCAACCTGGACAACGCCGTGTTGATGATGCTGTTCCCGGCGCTGTTCATTCCCATCTGGCCCTGGACCTTGTCGCCACTGATGGCGCGGGTGGTGGCCGGCTGGTTTGCGCTGCCCGGCGTGGTCGCCCTGGGCGTGGCCGCCGATTCCCGCTGGAGCGCGGCGCGCATCACACTGCAAAGCCAGATGTTCGGCATTGGTCTGATTTTGCTGGCGGTGGCCCGCGCCTGGGAGGAATTTGACACAACCAAACCGGCGACCTGGGTATTCGTCGGCGGCCTGACGGCGCTGCTGCTGGTGGTGGCGGGGGTGTATGCGTGGGAAACGGCCGTTACCCCCAAGTCTACCTCCGCGCCGGATTAATCAACCGCTCTGGGTTTCACTCGCCAGCGGTGCGCAACACATACTTGTAAAGTGGGTCACTGATCCAAAAACCGGCTTTTTCTCTCAAGCTGCGCAAAAGGGGTTCAACGGCCGTAACAAAGCCCTTTTCCTTTGCTTCAATCAACAAGCCCAACAAACCAGTAAATTCAAGGTTGAACTGCTGGGCCACGGCGCGCGCTTTACGCTCGTCAATTAAAAGCAAATCAGCCCCAAGTTCAATCGCCAGGGCGATTGCCTCCGATTCACCTTTGTCTAACTGCAAGCGCAGGGCGGTAACCAATAAATCATTCTTGACCTGCTTGACTGAAAGCCACGACAAACTGCGAACTTGCTGCGAGCCAGGCATCCCCTGTCCCTTCAGCACCAATTCATCGTAAACGGCCTGAGGAACCACGACCTCGCCATACAGTTCCGCAAGGATCTCAAGCTGGCCAATTATCGCCATATTCATCAATGGCGAGGCGTCACTTACCACAATCATAATCGGCCAAGTTTATGCAGCGTTTGCAAATCCGCCTCAAAATCAGCTATATCATAATGCACCGGGATCTGGCGGCTGGCCAATAAAGCCTGAAACTGCCATTGAGGCAACTGCGCCAACGTACTCGCCTGCCCTAAACTCAGCTTATCGAGCTGAAATAGCAGCACGGCAATTTCCTGGCGCAGTTCAGACTCCGACATACGCGTGGACTGTAAAATCTCATCTGGTATGAACATGCCCATCTATCATCCACCTTCCAAGCAAATTTGTTTACAAGTATAACATGCCTTCCAACCAGGCTAATCGTACAAATTCACCCCGGCCAGTTCCCGTTCCCGCCGCGCCACGTAATCGTAAAGGGAGTCGGCAACGGCCGTATCCAATCCCGGCGCTTCATACTGCGCCAACAGCTCCTGCCAAATCGCGTTCGCCCGCCGGGCCGCGTCCCAACTGCCCGCCGCTTCCCAGGTATCAAAATTCAGCCGGTCGCTGAGGGCCGTGGGGAAAAAGGCGGTGGCAAACCGCGCCTGCGTGTGGGCCGTGCCAAAATGATGGCCGCCCGATCCCACCTCGGCGATGGATTCCAATGCCAGCGTATCGTCGTCGATGGCAAACCCGGCCAAAAAGTGCTGGAACATCGCCAGATTTTCGGCGTCGATGATGAACTTCTCAAACGAGGCTGTCAGGCCGCCATCCAGCCAGCCAGCGGCGTGCATGAGCAAATTACTGTGGGCCATCACCGCCGGCCAGAGGTTCCACATCGATTCATAAGCGGCCTGGGCGTCGGGAGTTTTGGCGGTGGTCAGGCCGCCGCTGGCGCGGTAGGGCAGCCGGTAAAAGCGGGCCAACTGCGCCCCGGCGATGATCGCCCAGGCCCCTTCCGGCGTGCCGAAGGCGGGACTGCCGCTTTTCATGTCCACGTTGGTCGTAAAACCGCCGTAGACGACCGGCGCGCCGGGACGCACGAGCTGGGTCAGGGCGACGCCGGCCAGGGCTTCGGCGTTTTGTTGGGCCAGGGCCGCGGCCAGCGTGACCGGGCTCATGGCCCCGGCCAGGATGAACGGGGTGATAAAGCAAACCTGTCCGGCGCGGGCGTAGGTGATGAGGCCGCCCAACATGCGCTCGTCGTAGGTGAGCGGGCTGTTGACGTTGATGACGTCGCCGATGACCGGATCTCCGTCCAGGCTGCCAAACACGAGGCGGGCCATCTCTAAATTGTCGGTGGTGATGATACGGCCGTGCGCCGCTTCCATCACCGCTTTGTCCGAATGGGTGAAGGCGACCAGCAGGCGGCGCAGGTGGCGGCTGGAGACAGGCACGTCGTGGGCGGCGACCTGCTCCCAACTGGAGAAGTGGATGGTGTTGATGAGGTGGGAGAGTTTGACGAAGTTGGTGAAGTCGGCGAGGGTGCCGGGGCGACGGCCGTGGTCCAAATCCATCGCATACACCATCCCCCCATTCGGCCCAAGAGCCAGGGCATTGCCACCGATGTGGACGCTGCGTTCCGGGTTGCGGGCGCGCCAGGTGAAGGCGGCCGGGGCGTGGGCGATGGCCTCCAGCAGTAGGCCGCGATCAATCCAGACGTGGCGGGCGGCGCGGTCCACTTTGGCCCCGGCTTGCTGCCAGATGGCCAGCGCCTCGTCGTCGAGAAAGTCGAGGCCAATGTTCTCTAAAATGTGCATCGAGGCGTCGTGAAGCTGCTGAATCTGGTCGGGGATCAGGATTTCGGCCGGCGGGAACGGGTTGCGCGGCTGGCGGAAAGGGATGGATAGGAGGGGGGATTGTGGCTGCGGCCGTTGCCGTTCGCTTCGTCGGGGTTTGGTACGCATATTAGTTGACACTTACCGCCAAAATATTGCGTGGAAAAGTAAATTTGTCAGGCGGCAGCTGGGTGACCAGCGTTAATCTGCGCTGACGATACTTTGCGGGTGTACGATAGTCATTTCAGGAATGTTAGAAAAATCGCTTGGGTTCAAGGTGAGAATATGGTTGATGGCAGCGGTTATCATCACGGCCGCAATTCGTGCATCATGCGTACGTTTTCCCAGTATTTTGTGCGTTGAAACGACATCCAACCAGGTTGGAAATAGTTGAGGAGTTTCCTCAGCGATTGGAAAACGCTGCATCAATTGTTCAATTACATTGCGGGTGTATATTGTTGACCAGCCCAGACCGTTAACATCTGTAGGACGTGTGGCCACAACCCACATTTCAATCAAAACTTGTGGGGCCAAATAACATTCGTCACCGTTCGCTAAAATGGCCGCGACAGCATTTGTGACCAACTCATGCTGACCATCAGATGGGTTACTAAAACGAAGAATAATGTTCGTGTCTAGTAAATAGGTCTTCATTATTCGTAAATACTACTGCGATCAAAGGCGGCATCAGGTAATGTTGAACCAGTCCTATTCAACCCGGAGACCCACTCTAAAAAATCCTGTGACCGTTCTTTTGGCGTTGCACTTTCCCAAAATGGTATTGTCTTAATTTTAGGTGGGGCCTGCGCCTTGAGTGACAAGATGTATTCAGCAATTCTTGAGAGCTGCTTTTCGTTTAAGGTTTCAATTTCCTGTTTGACTGTTTCACGTAATATCATGATTTAACCTCAGATAAGTATTTGCCAGATCACGACAATCGATCTCAATAACCATCATCGCATACTAATCTTCAAGGATTTATCGCATTATGCCACAAGCTATCTTTATTTTGAAATCAAGTCATTGATCTGGCCGTTGCTTTTGCCGTTCGCTTCGTCTGGGTTTGGTATGCATATCGAGTGCTTCTTAACAACAATGATTTTTACGGATTGACAACCAATAGTCACTCATCTGTCCCCGGCCTGTCAAACTGCTTCAGAATCATGCTTTAACAATACAACCCGGCTCTGGCGGGCAAAGGGAATTGCGTCAGGGATGCGCGGCGTTAACCCAAATGTTTGCGCTTTTTCAACCAACTGAGGTAGTTCATCCAGCGAGAGCAAGAACATTGCATCGGCATCGGCCATTAATCGAGGCTGGCTTAACAAGCTAACCGCCACACCGCCGATGATGATGCCTTGCTGATCGAAGGCATCAAT
>JAKQCM010000173.1 GCA_029559155.1 Chloroflexota bacterium | reverse complement strand
CCCGCCAGGGCGACGCGCCCAGCACCCGCGCCGCCTCGACGACACGCGGGTTGAGATTGGCCCAAAAGCCGCCCACCAGCCGCACCACCACGGCCACGTTATAAAAGACGTGGGCCAGCAAAATCATCGTCAGGGTTTGCTCAAGCTGCAACGGGGCGCGGGACAAATCGAACAGGTTGATGAGGGCCTGGTTGATGGGGCCGTTTGCGCCCAGCAAAGCGCGGAAGGCGGCGGCTACGACGACGGTGTGCATCACAAAGGGAATGGTGGTCAGGGCTTTGAGCAGGCTGCGGCCGCGAAAATCATAGTGGGCGAAGAGGTAGGCGGCGGGCAGCCCGGCGAGGAGCGTCAGCAGGGTGGACAGCCCGGCCTGCCAGAAGGTGAACCAGAGGATGCTGCGGAAATACGGCCGTTGCGCCAAATCATAAAACGCCGCCGCCGTGATGCTGAGGCGGAAGATGTTGACCAGCGGGTAAAAGAAAAAGAGCCCCAGAAATAACACGGGGAGCAGCAGGACGATGACGCCCAGAAGGCGCAGGCCGCGCCGCTTGTGTGCCAGAGAGTTTTGCCGCATCGGCGACAGTGTAAGAGGAAGTGGGGGAACTGTCAAACACCTAGACCTGACAGGTTTAAGAAAACCTGTCAGGTCTGCACGTCAGGCCGCATCTTGTTTGCCATTCTTCCTTTTTTGCCATCGCATACTGTGTTGTGGGAAACGGCCGTTTCCCTGTCGCCGCATCCTATGAGCGTTACTGAGGTGATTGGGCCCGGAACTGCGCCCAGGTTTCCCACGGGGAACGAATCGAGAAACCAGCCGCTACAGCAGGAAAGGATTGGTTTGTTTTTCTGCGCCGATGGTGGTGGCGGGGCCGTGGCCGGGCAGAACCTGAGTTTCGTCGGGCAAGGTCAGCAGCTGCTCGCGGATGGAACGGAGCAGCAGGTCATAGTCGCCGCCGGGCAAATCGGTGCGGCCGATGCTTTGCTGGAAGAGCACGTCGCCGTCGAAGACGACGCCGTGGTCGGGCAAATAGAAGCTGACGTGGCCGGGGGCGTGACCGGGGGTGAAGAGGACGTGGACGGCCGTTTCCCCAATCCGCAGCACCTGCCCCTCAGCCAGCATTTCGTCGGGCGGGGGCGGGGAGGGGAAGCGAATGTTCCACAGGGCGGCGCTCATGGTGGCGTTACGCAGCATGTCGATGGCTTCCGGGTGGATGTAGATGGGCGCGGGCTTTTCGGCTTTCAGTTCGGCCAGCCCGGCGACGTGGTCGAAGTGGCTGTGGGTGAGCAGGATGTGGGTGAGGTTGCCGCCGCGCTCGTCGAGGGTGGCGGCGATGGCCCGGCCGTTCCAGGAGGGATCGATCACGGCCGTGTCCAGCGTCTCTTCATCCACCAGAATGTAGCAGTTGGTCTGCAGCGGACCGAGCGGTAATTGCAGAATTTCAATCATGGCTTAACTCACTTTTACCGGCCGCAGCAGCGGCGTTTCCGCCGGTAAGATGCGCTGCGTATACCAGCCCAAGTACAAAATCTCGCCCAGGGCGGCGGCGTTGAGGGCCATGGCGGCGGTGGGCAGACCCGGCCAACGGGCCAGCAAGCCAATCGCCAGGACAACGGCCGTTACCCCCAAATTGATCGCCATGCCCACGTTCACCGCCTTTGTGGCCCGGCGGTTGATGAGCAGGCCGCGCAGCCAGGAAATGAAGGTGGCCAGCGCCGGAAACAAGAGGAAATAAATCAGGCTGGATTCGGTGAGCGCGCCGACGACGGCCGTCATGTCCTGCACCACGTAGATGTAGAAGGCGGCCAGCGGCGTAAAGATGAACAAAGCCATCAGCCCGGTCACCACCAGGGCCAGGTTGAGGCTGAAGCGGCGCAGCGGCTGGAAGGTATTCTGGCGCTCGCTCAGGGCGATGACCACTTCCGGCAGCGCCAGGGCCGCGGCGCGGGCCATGAGCATGATCTGGAAAACCACCGGCCAGGCGGCCAACGATTCGACCGGTTGATCCAGGCGGGCGAGGCTGAAGGTGACCATCGGTTGGGCCAGCAAAATGAGCAGGGAGGTGCTGGCCAGCGGCAGGTGGAACCAGAACAGTTCGCGGGCGGTCAGCGGCGTGCCGGAGGCGATAGGCGAATCGATGGCAAGATATTTTTTCTGCAACGGCCGTACCGCCAGAGTAGCGTACAACGCTTCGGCGGTCACACCGGCCATCAATGACGTTCCGGCGATGATGACGCCGGGCCAGCCGCTAAACAGGGTGAGGGAAACGGCCGTGCCACCAGAAGCCAGCAAGCGCACGGCCGTGCCCCAGGCCACTTTGCGCGTCTCGCCAAAATGAATCATTACGCCCTGCAGAAAGCGCCGCCAGGCGATGGCCGCGCTCCACAACGTCATGATTTGCATGCCGGGCCGCACCCACTGCGCAACTTCCGGCGGTGTGTCTAGCAGGCCGGTGACGATCCAGTCAAAAACAGGCGTGAAGGCGACGATGGCGGCAACGGCCGTCAGGGCCACCGCCCATTGGATGGTAAACCGGCGCACCAGCAAAAAAGAGGCGCGGTCCTTTACCAGCGCCGTCGAGGTCGCCAGCAGGTTAATGATCGGGCTTTCGATGGTGACGGAGAGGCTGTTGACGATGCCAAAGGCCGCCAGCATAATCACCTCGTTGGGCAGGCGGTTGATGGACGCACTGATGATGGGACCTTCGGCCGTCATCAGCAGCCAACTGGCAAACAGGGGCAGCCAGAACCAGAAAATGTCTCGTTGTCGCATAGGGCGAGGAGTATAACACGGCGGGTTGATTTCTGTTAAAATCCTGCCAGCAGCATAGGGCGATTGCATACTTAACTTTGCGGCCGTTCCGCCAGATGCTAAAGCATCTGGCTACCAAACAACGCCCCGTAAACGGGGCTTTAAGCCGGTTTTAACCGGCGTTGTTATCTAGCCGGGGCGTTTACGCCCAGGCGAGGCCGTCTGAGACATCTGAAATTGGCGAGTATGCAATCGCCCTAGTCAGCAGCATCCCACTTTTACTGTTGAATCGCGACCAACCTCCCGGAAGTTCTCAACTTCCGGGAGGTTATTTTGAAGGAGAACCATGCGCAAGAAAGTCGTTTTGATTACTGGGGCGGCTGGCGAAATTGGCCAGGCGCTGATTAAAAGTTTGGCGGCGACGGGTCACAATCAGGTACTCAGCCTGGACCTGCACGATTTGCCGGATGATATGGACGGCTACTCCACGCACATTTTAGGCGATGTGCTGGATAAAAATCTGTTTGCCCGGTTGGTGACCGAGTACGATTTTGATGTGATTTATCATCTGGCGGCGCTGCTCTCTACGCGGTCGGAGTTTGCGCCGGAGCTGGCCCATCAGGTGAATGTGAATGGCACGCTGCTGCTGATGCAGATGGCCGCGGAGCAGTCGCAGCGGCGCGGCGAGCCGGTGCGCTTTATTTTCCCCAGTTCGATTGCCGTGTATGGCCTGCCAGATTTAGAGACCAAAGCGCGCGATTTTTTCGTGCGTGAATGGGACTGGAATTATCCGACGACGATGTATGGCTGCAACAAGCTCTACTGCGAGATGCTGGGCACGTATTTTGGCAGCCATTACCAGCAGTTGTCGCGCACGACGCCGACGATGTTGGATTTTCGGGCGGTGCGGTTTCCCGGTTTGATCAGCGCGTTTACCACGCCATCGGGCGGCACGAGTGATTATGGGCCGGAGATGCTGCATGCGGCGGCGCAGGGCAAGCCGTATGCCTGTTTTGTGCGCGAGGACAGTGTGATCCCGTTTATGGCGATGCCCGACGCGGTGACGTCGCTGCTGCAATTGGCGGCGGTGGAGCGGGCGGCGCTGCGGCGCACGGTGTATAACGTGACGAGTTTTAGTTTAACGGCCGTGCAGTTCCGCGATGAAGTGCTCAAAGCCTTCCCCAACGCCCAAATTACCTTTGAGCCGGATGTGCAGCGGCAGGGCATTGTGGACAGTTGGCCGGCCGGGCTGGCCGATAAAGCGGCGCGGCGTGATTGGGGCTGGGAACCGGCTTACGGCGTGGAACGCGCCTTTGCCGAATATCTGGTGCCGAATATCAGACAGCGTTATCAATAGGAAGACTGGAGACTAAAGACTGGAGACTGGAGATTGGAGATTGGGCTAGTCTCAAATCTCAAATCTCAAATCTCAAATCTTTTGCAAGCTCTTTAGAAATCGAGAGGAGTTCATGGAAGATCGTAAAAATCTAACTCGTTTTGCCTGGTTGTCGATTGGCACGGCCGTTTTAACCATTTCGTTAAAGGCAGTAGCCTACCTGTTAACCGGGTCGGTTGGTTTGTTGTCTGACGCGCTGGAATCGGGCGTGAATCTGGTGGCTGCCATTATGGCTCTGGTTGCATTGATGATTGCCGCCCAACCGCCAGACGATCAACATGCTTACGGCCATGCCAAAGCGGAATATTTTTCCAGCGGCGCGGAAGGAACGATGATTTTGTTTGCGGCGGTGATGATTGCGGCGACGGCCGTGCCTCGCCTGCTTGCGCCCCAGCCGCTAGAAAAAGTTGGCCTGGGTCTTGTCGTCTCCGTGACGGCAGGCTTGTTGAATCTGGGTACGGCGCTTATTCTCCTTCGCGCCGGGAAAGCGCATAATTCCATCACCCTAACCGCCGATGCGCATCACCTGTTGTCGGATGTGTGGACCTCGGTGGGCGTGGTGGTGGGGGTGGCCGCGGTGGCTCTGACCGGCTGGGAAATTTTGGACCCGATGATTGCGCTGATTGTGGCGGCGCAGATTTTGTATTCCGGTGTGAAGCTGGTGCGTAAGTCGATGGCTGGGCTGATGGATACAGCGCTGCCGGCGGAGGAATTGGCGGCTGTCACGGCCGTGTTAGACGCCTATTGTCGGGAAAAACAGATCGAATACCACGCGTTACGTACCCGCCAATCCGCGTCGCAGCGCTTTTTGTCGGTTCATGTTCAGGTCCCCGGCGAGTGGACGGTGCAGCAGGGGCACACATTGGTGGAAGAGTTAGAGCGGGATTTGCGGCAGGCGTTACGGCCGTTATCCATCCTCACCCATCTGGAACCCATCGAAGACCCGACCTCCTGGGAAGACATCGCGCTCAATCGGGAAGCATAGCGAGAAAGGGGGATGACTGGCGGAGAGCTGTGTGCCGTAGGTTGTTAGCCAACACCCACTATTCGGGATGGTTTTTGGGGGGATTGGCAAACGTGTAGGTGAACAGGCCGATGACGCCGCCCAGCATGGTGGTGATGAGGCCGGACCAAACGCCGAAACTGGCAAAAACGGCCGTGCCCGGCAGGCTCAGCGCGTAATAAATGTAAACTAACAACGCTCCCGCCAGTCCCCACAAAACCCAGCCCACCTGCCACGCCAGATTCATGTGATACCGCATGCCCAACAAATAACCCAAAATGCCCACAATGGTCAGGCCGCCCAACACGGCGATCAACATGGTAAATTCCGATAGAGCAATGCTGATAACTGGTTCGTCGGGCGGCGTGAAGGGGGCGACGGCCGTCGCCGTGATGGTGGGTATCGGCGTGTCGGTGGGTATGGGTGTGAGCGTGGGCGTGGGCGTAAGCGTGGGTGTGGCCGTTGGGGCCGGCGTGGGCGTGATAACCGCCACCTGGGCAGCCCCTTCAATAAGGATATCTACTTCTTCGGAAGTCTGCGCGTCGCCGGAAACGGCCGTGATGCGGAACTTCCCCGGACCGGTGCTGGCTTGCAGCACATAATCCAATTGGGCCACGCCCTGCACCGTGGGCACCTCGGCAATGATATTCAGCGTGCCCTGGATACGGTCACGTTGGATAAACTGCACCATCGTGCCATCCGGCACCGGGTGATTGTTCCGATCTTGAATGACGCCGGTTTGCAGCCGCAGCGTATCGCCCACCGACGTTTCCAACGGCGCTTCGCTGGAGGGCGACTGACTCTTCCCGTCATCTCCGACAATAAACAACTCGATCACCTGATTCGGGTTTGGCTCGGTTTGCCGCGCAACGCTGTATCGAATCCCTTCAATATCTACCGGCGACTGCCCGCTTAAAGGCAGTTCCAAAAACAAGGCCCTGGCCGACGCATTAATAAAGGCATCAATTTTGCTAAAAACGCCGTAATAAGCGGTGAGCTTGCTGATCTCAGTGCTGTCCAAATAATAGGGCGCGTTGTAGGCAAAGGCGATCACCTGCGAATTGCGCACCAGGTCCTGCCGTTGGGCCAGAAAATCACGCATCGGCTGGATGTCGCTGTCGTCTAGCAGGGCAAACACGATCCAGTTGACCGGCTGCGTAAACGCTTCCTGAATCAGAAATGCCGGTGGTAGAGTGGCTGTGGGCAGTGGGGTTGGCGTGGCGACGCGCGGCAAAACCTCTGCGTCCGTATCGCTGGCGGGCGTTGAATCCGGCGCTGCGGTGGGCGCGCCGGTGGGCGCGCTGGTGGGTGTGCCGGTGGGCGTGGCAATCACGATCGGTTCGGGTCCGGCGGCGATAAAATCACTCAGGTCAGCAAAGGAGAAGCTTGTGATTTGCTCTGGTTGGACCTGCCCGCTGGCTTGCGGACCGTACAGGGTCAGGATTTGTTCGGCCAGAGCATCGACGCCGATGTAGGGTTGGGGCGGGCAGGCAGAGCATTGTCTGGCTGTGTGCATATCGGTAAAAATGATGATGTGGTCGCCAGGGCCGGGCGGCCGGGAGAGGCGTTCGGCTAATTCTTCCGGGCTGGGGGCGATGAGGGTGATGGCGGATTGGGCCATATCGAAAACGGCCGTATCCCCCTGCTCCAGAGCGCTGCCTAAATTATCCATATTCCCCAGCACATTTTCCGCGGAAAAGTCGCTGCCATATAACTTCAGCTTTGCCTGTAAAATACGCAGCACCGCTTCATCTAACCGCTGTCGAAACGTCGGGTCTGTGATGTATAGTTCCTGAAACCAGAGAACCGTGTTTTGGATGTTTTCCAATTGCACGGCATAAGGCGCGTCTCCCAGGGCAAAGTCGTCTAAGATGAGCAGGTCGTTGCCGGCCAAAAAGGCGTCTTTGGCCACGCGCCGGTGGGGGAATTCTTGTTGGGTATCGTCGTAATAACGCTCGATGGAGCGGACGCCCAAAGAGTCGGAGACGATGAGGCCGCCGTTTTGGTACCAGGGCGCAAATTGGGTTAATCCGAGGAGTGTGCTCAATGCCTGCCGGTCAAAGCTAACGGGCGCAGTGGCGGCCCGGATGTTTCCCTGAAAGCCCTGGTAGCGGATGTGGGTGGTGAGCAACCCTTCGACAACGGCCGTTTCCTCTCCCGTGTTTTGGGTTACCGCCATAAACGGAATCAATTCCGTCTCTAACAGCTGTTCCAGCGTTTTGCGCACGGTAGGAATTTCCTGATCGACAGGACGATCGCTGCTGCCAATGCCGGGGAAATGTTTGGCGATGACCGCGAGACGGCCGTTGGCCCCCTGGTGCAGCCCCATAACATACGCTTTGCCCATCAGCGCCACCCAATAGGGGTCGCCGCCAAAAGAACGGGCGCCGATGTTGCTGCTGCGTGCGGCCGTCAGGTCTTCCAGCACATCCAACGATGGCCCTAAGAGCATATTGACGCCAATGGCGCTTAATTCGCGCCCCACGATTTTGCCGATAATTTTGGCGTTGTCGGGTTTCCAGGTAGCGCCCAGAGCCATCTGGGTAGGCACGGCCGTCAGCCCATCGAGAATGTGGTCATACACCGGGC
>JAKQCM010000146.1 GCA_029559155.1 Chloroflexota bacterium | reverse complement strand
GCCGCCCCAGACGATTGATCCGGCGCTGGCGACCTTGACTGCTTACGGGCTGCCGGTCAGCCGGAACGGCCGTGGCGTGCGCGTGCAGGTTCAACCCGGCCAAAAAGGAGAAGCTTTGCGCGTGCTGCACGAAGCCGGCATAACCATTGAGGACTTTACTGTTGAATAGTCGGCCTTAATGGCCGACTGACACCATTTGGCAGGGAAACGCCATGATCGATTTCGAGAATATCTTCGCTATCACCCAAAAAGAGCTGCGCGACGCACGGCGCAACCGCTGGTTTTTGTTGTATGCGCTGGCTTTTGCCGGTTTGTCGCTAGCGTTGGCCTGGATGACGTTGTCCGGCGTGGGCAGTGGTGGATTGGCGGGGTACGGCCGTACCAGTGCCAGTCTCATTAATCTCATCCTCCTCATTGTGCCGCTGATGGGTCTAACACTAGGCGCGCTTAGCCTGGCCGGGGAGCGCGAGAAAGGAACGCTGCTTTACCTGATGGCTCAGCCGATTACCCAGATGGAACTGCTGTTGGGCAAATTTATCGGACTGGCACTGGCGTTGATGGCCGCAATTACCATGGGGTTTGGTCTAACGGCCGTCCTCATTGCCTTCAGCGGCGGAGCTGACAGCAGCACCTATCTGACTTTGCTGGTTTTAGCCTGTTTGCTGGCTGTGGCCAGCCTGAGTGTAGGCTATCTCATCTCGGCCACGGTGCAGCGTGGCGCAACGGCCGTGGGGCTGGCCCTGTTTGTCTGGCTCATCCTTGTCTTCTTTGGCGATCTGGGATTGATGGGATCGGCTTTGGTGATGCGGCTTGACGTGGGCCAGCTCTTTTGGCTGGCGCTGCTTAATCCGTTGCAATTGTTCAAAATCGCCGCAATTTTAGATTTGCGCAGCAATTTAGAAGTGCTGGGTCCGGCAGGCGTTTATGCCTACCGTACTTTTGGGACTCGGCTGCTGCCCTTGTTGGTAGGTTTGCTCCTGGCATGGGGTGTGCTGCCATTTGTGACGGCTATACAAATTTTCAAACGCAAGGGGGTGTTATGAGAGTGGGATCATCGCTGCGCCAGATCGGCATGGCTCTGGTTGTCGTTAGCTTGCTATTCCTGGCCGGCTGCCGGTCATCGGTGGATGTGAGCCAACCACCGGACATTGTATATGGGCAGGATCCCTGTGATCGCTGCAAGATGTTGATTAGCGAAGAAAACATGGCCGCCGCCTATTGGACCACCGCCGGCGAGGCGCGCCGCTTTGATGATATTGGCGAGATGTTGGCCTATCAGAAGGAAACGGGTGACGACGTGGCTACCTGGTGGGTCCATGATTTGACCAGTGGAGCCTGGCTAAAGGCCGAAGACGCCCATTTTGTGACAGGGGCCGGCGTAGCCACCCCGATGGGCTTTGGGATTGTGGCCTTCAGCGACGAAAATGTGGCCGAGACGCTGGCTTTGGGAGTGGAAGAGGCCCTGGTTTTAGACTTTTCTGGGTTACGGGCGCAGCCGGTACGCTCGATGATGATGCACGGTGATCTTAATTAAATTTTTGGAGGCAAGAAGCATGAATAAAAAAATGGGCGGTTTGCTGCTCCTGGTATGGCTGGTTGTATTGGTGGGATGTGGCGGGGGCGAAACCGCTGTTTCGTCTGGCAATAATAGTGCGAGCGGCTCAACGGGGGA
>JAKQCM010000093.1 GCA_029559155.1 Chloroflexota bacterium | reverse complement strand
ACCGCCGACAACCATGCCGGAAAGAATGAGCACAACGGCCGGAATACCCACCCAATAGCTGAAGGCGTTCAGACGGGGGAAGGCCATGTCGGATGCGCCAATCATCAGGGGAACCAAATAGTTGGTCATCGCGCCCACGCCCAATAAGATGCTGGCAATCATGACGATGCCATGCGCGCTGAAAAGGGTGTTGTAGGTTTTGGCATCTAGGAATTGGATGCCTGGCTGGGCTAGCTCTAACCGGAAGACGAGAGCAAAGATACCGCCAACAAGCAGCACCAGGATGCTGGTATAGCCGTATTGAATGCCGATAACTTTGTGGTTGACATCTACGTTTAAGTAGCGAGACCACCCTGGTTTGCCTTCGGGTACGCCGTGGCGTAAGGGCGTCTTTTTGCCGGCAATCCATTTGAGCCAGTCGGTCAGTACGCCGGCAAATAAGAGAAAGCCGATGACGCCCAGGATAGCGCCCAGGACGACGCCTGGTTCAACGTTTGTTTCTAGCCCCATGGCGGAGCGGATGCCACCGACGAGGCCGATGCCTGCAAAGGTGAAGATCGCCTGACCAATGAGGCCGCGAACGTAAGCAGAGTTGATAATGATTCCTAATGTTCTCATAAACATCCTCCAGAACCGGCAGAGTGGCCCTGATTATTCGATGGTTTGTATGTAGGCGATGATGTCGGCGATGATGTCGAGTTGTACGCCTTCACTGGCGAGCACGGCCGTTTCCTTTTCCGCCATCCGTGTTTCAAAATCTTGCGGCATGATGTTGGCCGCAAAGCCGGCCACAATTTTCAGGTTGGGGTTGATGATGGATTCTCGAATGTACGCATCATCAACGGTAGCAGTTGTGCCATCGGCCAGTTGGGCTTCATGATTGTACATTCCTTGCCATGTGGGGCCGGCCAGCGCAGTGCCATCCACGCTGTGGCAGGCATTGCAGCCGAATTCGGTATACCAGACCTGCCCGCGTTCAACCGGGGTCATGTCGGCATAAGCTGGCGCAGCCATGCGTTCATCCGCCCAGGCGGCAAAGCCTGCTTCATCCAGAACGTGTACCTGGGCAATCATAACGGCATGTTGCAGGCCGCAGATTTCGGCGCAGCGCACTTCATAATCGCCCGGCTCAGTGGGGGTAAAGCGCAGGTATGTTTTCCGGCCAGGCAGCAAATCTTGCTTAACGCGAAACTCAGGAATCCAGAAGGAGTGCAGGACGTCACGAGATTCCATTTCCAAAACAATCGGTTGGTTTAACGGCAGGACCAGGTCTGGTGTGGTGACGTCTCCTTGTTCCGGGTATTCGAACAGCCAGGCCCACTGCTGGCCCCAGACGCGAATGGTCATCTCTTGGGGATTGGGCGTGGTTAATTCGTTCAGCGTGACCGCGCCCCAAACGCCAAAGCCGATGACAATGACGGTGGGGAGGATGGTCCAGGCAATCTCCAGGCCGGTATTGCCGTGTACATACGGCCCCATCTCGTCGTCACCGGGTTTGCGACGAAAGACAACTGCCGCGTAGAGCATGAATACCATGATCAGGGCGAACAGGAAAGAAATGAGCCAGAAATGCGCGTCGAACATGACGTCGATTGGCCCGGCTTCTTTGCTGGCCGCCATCGGCAGTCTGTACAGCGGCCCTAAGACAAAGAACCGGAGGACAAGTGTGGTTGCGATGATTAGAACCGTTACAGCGATGTAATGTTTTGCTTTACCCATATGTCTTTTCCTGCGTTATTGGTGAACAGGCAAACAAAATAGGTCGCCCATTCAGCTAATTTACTCTTGATACATGCGACAATAATGGTTGTGAGAAACCGTTTTTTGTCTGTTGAATTATGAAAAACAGTCGAGTCGGTTTGAGCTGTTAGGATAGAAAAAGGAGCTAACCGACGTTGTTGATGAAGAGCATAAAGCCAAGACCAACTCCGACTATCAGTAGGCCAGTCACCAGGACGGCGATGAAGTCCCAGGGAATGGCGGCAGAATCTTTTGCCGGAATGGCTAAGAGATGTTCACGGCGTGCGCGCCAGACCAGAAGGGGGATGGTGATGGCAAAAAGAATGATGAGAATTGGTAGGCTTGAGTTGAAGGTTTGCCCAAACAGCACAAATTGGCCTGTTGGGGCGAGTTCGGAGTAGATGAGAGTACCGAGTAGGGCGACGAAGAACAAAACGATCAGAGAAAGACTGATCGGGTCAAGATGATAAATGTATTCTTTGGGTGTATGGGGAGCGGCGTGGCTTTCGCGAACAGCTTTGATTTTTTCTTGTTCTCTTTTATCGAGCGCCGCGACGTGGTTTTGGTAGGTATCGCTGTTGGCCACGGCCGTTGCCGATTTTTCTAGTTGACGCACCAAAAAGGAAAGAATAAAACCAACCACAACAATGCTGACCAGGGCAAAAACCAGCATCCCGATAAAAACCAGGAATAGCTGCGTGCTGTTTAGCACAATTTCTGTCCCTAGCTGGGCGGTTAGAAATGCCGGCACGGGGAAGGAAACCGTTGGTTGTTCTACGGGTGGGCGGGTAGGCCCAAAACCAATGGATATGCCCAGATCTAATAAAGGCCACACGGCCGTTGCAATACCAGTAACGATCAGGAGTGCCAGAATAACAAGCCAGTTCCTCAGCGATTCCGTTTTATTCAACAGATTCTCTCCTGTTGTGCTTACTAATGGTGGCGTGCGTCCCCACACCGAGTTATTGCTATCGTTTGCTGCCATGCCCATGATGGCAACCCTTACAAAGGCGGCAGCATTCTAGCATAATCCCCTATCAGCAGCAATCAACCATACCTAATTTTATATTTAATTAAGATTTTTCTGAATAATTGCAAAATTTTACAACCAAAACAGGGCACAATGCAAATAATAATCTTTCTTGCGCTGGCTGGCGCTCGGTTGGCACGCCGAATGGAGTCTTTATTGCCGTGCGCGGGCAAACAAAGAGCGCCGTTTGGCCGGCTGAGGATGTTGATCTTTAAACTCGTCCCGCAAGGAAAGCAGGGTGCGGTGGTAAAGTGATTTAATAGCCCCTTCGCTGCGTCCCATGATAATGCCAATTTCGGCGTTTGATAGGCGTTCGACAAATTTTAAAATGAGCATCTCTTGCCGTTCGGCGGGTAAACGGCGGATTGCTTGCAGCAGCGCTTCTTTGTCCTCGCTTAATTGGGCGGTGAACTCCGGGTCGGCTTCGCCAACGTGCCATTGCGCGATGTCGTCTAATGCAATCAATGGCCGGCGGCTGCGATCTCTGTGCCAATTGGCGACCAAATTGTGGGCAATGCGATACAGCCAGGCCGAAAATGGCAGGCCTTTGTCTTCGTAAGCGCCGATGTGGCGCATTGCCCGGACAAATATGCGCGCCGTTAAATCTTCGGCATCGGCTACGTTGCCTGTGCGGTAGTAGACATAATTGTAGATACGGCCGTGATACCGCTCGTACAACACGCCAAAGGCCTCGTTGTCGTGCTTTGCCAGCTCGATCAATTCCGATTCTTCAAGATTTGCAGTCAAATTGGGTCTTCCTAATTACACCAGTTGTCCACAGCAGTATATCAAAAGGGCATACACCTGCCTACCAGCGAAAGAGAAAGTTGTTGCCGGGCAAAGGGCTATGCCGGTCTCCTTTCAATGCTTAATGTTTGCTTGACGGTGTAGGGGATCGTCTTGACGCTCATCTGCCACTCAGTTATGGTTAGCAGCTATGATCATATTTGGTACTCCTAAAATCTTTGCCGCAGTCCGTAGAAATTTCCGCATGTTGCCTCTGGTTTTCTTGCTGCCGGCGGTTGTGCTGCTGTTGGCGGCTTGCCAGGCCCCAACCGGCGCTGCCGACAGTGTGGCTGCTGCTGTTAGTGTCGCAGACACGGCCGTTTCCCCTACCTTACCTTCACCCACTGCGGCGGCAACTGCAACGGCCGTTCTCCCCGCCCCGCCGACCATGATCCTCGCCGCCGCCGCGACCCTGCCGCCTACGCCGACTATCGCCGCGCCGCCAGCAAGCGCAACGGCCGTACCCCCATCCCCTACGCCCACCTCACCCGAACCCACGCTTGCTTCCGCCCGCCTTATCCCCGGCCCGCCGGAGCCGCTGCCCACGCCCCAGGCCGCCTACAGTTGGACGCTCCAGGTTCCCATCCTCATGTACCACTATGTCAGCACCCCGCCAGACGACGCCGACATTTACCGCCGCGATCTCTCCACGGAACCAGAGATGTTCCGCCAGCAAATGGCCTATCTGGCTGAAAACGGCTTTACGCCCATCGACTTTTACGACCTATCCCTGGCCATCGTCAACAAATCTACCCTGCCCGATAAACCCGTCATCCTCACTTTTGATGATGGCTACCTGGATAATTACCAAAACGCCTTCCCTGTTTTGCAGGAATATGGCTTCACAGGCACCTTTTTTATCATCACCGACTATGTCGATCAGGGACAGGCTGGCTATCTCAGTTGGGATAATATCGAAGAAATGGCCGCTGCCGGGATGCGCATCGAGTCCCATTCCAAAAACCACCCCGATCTCACCGGCCAAAACCGCGATTTTCTCATCTGGCAGATATTGGGGTCCCAGGAAACCCTCGCCGCCCACCTTGGGTATACGCCGCGATATTTTTGTTACCCATCCGGCCGTTATGATGCGACAACAATGGCCATGTTAGAGGAACTGGGATATTGGGGCGCGGTGACTACCCAGGGCGGTAAATGGCACGGGTTCGACGACCGGTTTGAATGGTCACGTTTGCGTATTCGCCATGATACCCCGCTGGCTGAGTTTAAGGACCTGGTTGATCCGGGCAACGCTCGCGGCGGCGTCGCTCAACCTTAACACGGCCTCTAACCGTCAGCTTAACAGGACAGGTTATGACACAAGTTACCATTCACAAAGAAGCTTGCGCGCGTATTCCCACTGACACAGGTCAGTTTCAACTTTGCCTGTACGCCAGCAATCAGGATCAAAAAGAACATCTGGCATTGATTATTGGCGACGTGACCAACCGAGAAAATGTGCTGGTGCGGGTTCATTCCGAATGTTTTACCGGCGATGTGCTTGGTTCCTTGCGCTGTGATTGTGGCCCGCAGTTGCAGCGCGCCATGCAGCTCATCGCCGAAAACGGCACCGGGGTGATCATTTATCTGCGTCAGGAAGGACGCGGCATTGGCCTGCTGGAAAAGCTGCGCGCCTATAACTTGCAAGATGAGGGATATGACACGGTTGACGCCAATTTAATGTTGGGCCATCAGGCAGACGGCCGTGATTACACCATCGCCGGCCTTATCCTTAGAGATCTGGGTGTGCGTAGTGTGCGCTTGTTGACCAACAACCCAGACAAAATCGAGAGTTTGGTGCGCCAGGGCATTGCCGTCACCATGCGTGTTCCGCTTACAACCAAAATCACCTCGGAAAACCGAACCTATCTTCAGACTAAGGTTCAGCGGATGCGCCACCTGCTAAATTTGGAACACGGCAGCAAAAATGGCAGCAATGGGGCGGCGGCGCTGGTGCAAACCAACCTAAAACCTGAACCGCCGCGTAACGGCCGTCCCTTCATTACCCTGAGTTACGCCCAAAGCCTGGATGGTTCCATTACCCACCACCGAGGCCAATCCATGGCCCTCAGCGGACCGCAGTCGCTTGCGCTGTGTCACCAACTGCGCGCGCAGCACGACGCCATCTTGGTGGGCATCAACACCATCCTGGCCGATGATCCCCAACTAACCGTGCGGCTTGCTGCCGGCAAGAACCCCCAGCCCATCGTATTAGACAGTTGTTTGCGTTTTCCTCTCGCGGCAAAAATCAGCAAACACCCCGACCGTGTTCCCTGGATTGCCGCCACCCCGCAGGCGGATCCGGCGCGGCGGCAAGAATTGGAAGCGGCCGGACTGACGGTGCTGACGCTGCCGGTGGACGGCCGTAACCGCGTCAACCTCCCTGCGCTGCTGGCCCAGTTAACCAATCTTGGGGTGCGCAGCGTGATGGTGGAAGGCGGCGCGCGGGTGATCACCAGTTTTCTGGATTTGCATCTGGTCGATCGCGTTGTGGTGACCATTGCCCCGGTGCTGGTCGGCGGATTGCACGCCGTGGAAAGCGTGGTGTGGCACAACAGCCGCCTGTCGCCCCATTTGCGCCATCCGCAATACCACACCTATGGTCAGGACATTGTCCTGGTAGCCGACGTAGACTGGCAGGAAACGTGAATCGCCGCACCGTTATTTTTGCTGCGCCTTACACCATCGACGTTCACGAAGAGCAGATTCCGGAGCCGCGGGAAGGCCAACTGCTGGTTCAGACCCTGGTGTCTGCTATCAGCCCGGGCACGGAAATGCTGGTCTATCGCGGCCAGATGCCAACGGATATTCCCCTGGATGCCACAATTAGCGCTTTGGACGGCGCGTTTGCTTATCCGCTGAGGTATGGCTACGCGGCTGTGGGCCGGGTGATTGCTTGCGGGCGCGGCGTGGACGCCGGGTGGCAAAATCGCCTGGTATTTGCTTTTCATCCGCATGAAAGCCACTTTTTGGCTGCCCCGAAGGATGTGCTGCCTGTGCCGGATGGGGTGGCGCCGGAAACGGCCGTTTTCCTGCCTAATATGGAAACGGCCGTCTCGTTTGTCATGGACGGCTCTCCGGTCATCGGCGAACGGGTGGTGGTGTTTGGGCAGGGCATTGTAGGGCTGCTCACAACGACGCTGTTGGCCCAGCTACCGCTCGCCCGTCTGGTGACGCTGGATCGATACCCGCTGCGGCGGCAATGGTCGAGCCTGCTGGGCGCGCACCTCTCATTGGATCCGGCCGAATCCGCGGCCCAGGCCCAATTACACACCGAACTCCAGCAGGCTGGCGTTTTTACCGGCGCTGATCTGGCCTATGAGCTGTCTGGCCATCCGGCGGCGCTGGATCAGGCCATTGCCGCCGTGGGTTTTGGCGGGCGATTGGTGATTGGTTCGTGGTATGGCAGTAAGCCGGTAAATGTGCAGTTGGGCGGTCACTTTCATCGCAGCCACATGCAGGTTATTAGCAGCCAGGTTAGCCACCTTGCGCCGCGTTGGCACGGCCGTTGGACATCTGCGCGGCGGCTGCAAGTTGCCTGGGAGCAGTTGGCCCGCTGCCGCGCAACCGATCTGATCACGCATCGTTTCCCCATTGCCTCTGCTGCCGAAGCGTATGACCTTATCGATCAGCGGCCAGACCAAACAATTCAGGTATTGTTTTCTTACACATAAAACGAGGCGACCTCCCATCTCCACTCACTAAAAAGTAACCAGATTCATCTCTTCAGGCGGTCTGAACGGCAGACGATGGCCGGTAATTTGCCGCCAATATCTCCATTTTACCTGACGCTGTGCCCCATTCTGCGGTATCATCCATAAAGATCAATCATGGCATGAACGCAACAATACGCAGCTACACCACTTACCTTCTAAAAATCGTTGTCCTGGGGATTTCCTATTATGCGGCAGCGCAAATTGGCTTGCGCTGGGCGACGGTGGGTGAACAGGTCACGTTGATCTGGTTTCCTACGGGCATTGCTCTGACGGCTTTGTTTTTGTTTGGCAACAACTTGTGGCCGGGTGTGGCCCTGGGGGCGCTGGCCGTCAATCTATCTACCCATGCTCCGCTGTTATTTATGTTTGCCGCCGTTGGCAATACATTGCAGGCTGTAACGGCCGTCTTCTTGCTGCGCAAACTTCACTTTACCCCCCAAATTAGCCGCCTGGCAGATGTTTTTGCTCTGCTAATTTCCGCTTTGCTGTCTACGGCCATCAGCGCCGCCATTGGCAGCCTGCTCATGGCGGCCAGTGGCATTATCGTCTGGGCGAATTGGCCTGTCGCTTTGGCGACGTGGTGGCTGGGTGATGCGCTTGGTGTGTTGGTTATTGCCCCGGCGCTGTTTACCTGGGGGTCGGATCGATCTTTCCCCTGGCGCGACTGGCGATTGGTGGAATTTATTCTTTTGGTCGGTCTGTCGGTGTTGGTGTGTGTTCTTGTCTTTTTTCCCAGTTTTGGCAACTATGGCTGGTTCTCCTTCTTTCTGGTTAATGCTCTATTCCCGCTAAGTTTGTGGGCCGGTATTCGGTTTCGCGTCCGGGGGTCGGCGGCGATTATTGTGCTCACTTCGGTGCTTGCCGTGGTTGGTTCCAGCAGGGGATTGGGAATTTTTGTCACGCTTTCTAATGAACAGGGGGCGATTCTCCTCTGGTCATTCATAAACAGTTTGTCGCTGGTTTCTTTGATCCTGGCGGTGCGCACGGGCGAATTGAGGCAGGTGACGGCCGCGTTAATGGCCGAAGCGGTTGAGCGGGAAAAGGCGGAAACGGCCGTTCGCGCCAGCGAAGCGCGTTACCGTACCATGATCGAGCAGTCGCCGTTGAGTACGGCCGTTTTTCGGCTTGATGGCTCGATTGTTCTCGTCAACCCGGCTTTTTCCCAGATCTGGCCTATCGACCCCGACGACACCGAATTTATCCTGACCAGATACAATGTCTTTAAAGACAAACAGTTGGCGGCCAGCGGTTTGCTGGACCTTGTGCTGGAAGGATTTTCCGGGCGATCCATCTCCATGCCGGCCTTCAGATATAAACCGGTAGGCGGTAAAAATCGCCCCGCAGATTTCCCGCCCATATGGCTAAAGATTTTTCTCTATCCCATCAAAGATGATCGGGGGGAAATTTTGTTCATTGTGGCGATTTTGGAAGATGTAACCGAAAGCCAAAAATCTGTGATGGCCCTGCGCGACAGCGAAATAAAACATCTGATTCTACTCAACAGCATTCGCGCGCCCATCCTGGCCCTCACGGAAGAGCTGGACATTCTTTTTTGCAACACCGCCTACAGCGAACTGGTCGGACTGCCGATTGAATCGTTAGAAGGGGCGAAATTACCGGAATTATTCCCCAGTTTCACGCGCTCGCGATCTTTTGCCGTTTATTTGCACGTTTTGGCCAGCGGGGAAGACGAAATGGTGGAAGGTATTGTCCAAAACACGCATTTGCGCTCGTGGGTATACCGCACACCCTGGGGCATTTTAGCTATCGGCGAGGATGTGACGACGCACCGGCAGACAGAAGGCGCTTTGCGGGAAAGTGAAGCGCGCTACCGCACCCTATTCCAAAAGGCCCACGACGCCATTTTTTTGGTGACGGCCGTGGGCGATATTGTCGATGCCAACCAGCGAGCCTGCGACTTGTTTGGTTACAACCGAGACGATCTGCTGCAAATGAAACGCGGGGCTTTGTTGGCCTCCGAGGCCACGCCGCCAGATGAAGAGCCGAATGAAGAAGGGACGCCGTTTGAACAATTATATCGACACCGCAACGGCCGTCTCATTCCCGTCGAAATTACCAATTCCACCATCCAAACAGGCAGTTCTCCACTCACCCTGAGCATTGTCCGCGATATTACCGAACGCAAACAAGCCGAAGAAACCCTGCGCCAGACCCAAAAAACCGAAAGTTTGGGCATCCTGGCCGGCGGCATCGCCCACGATTTCAACAATCTTCTGGTGGCCATGCTGGGGCAATCGACTCTGGCACTGGCCAAATTGTCGCCGGACCACAGCGCCCGATTGCACATCGAAAAATCGGTCAAAGCCGCCGAACACGCAGCCCATCTTACCCGCCAACTGCTGGCTTACTCTGGTCGCGGCCAATTTGAAAAACACACCATTAACCTCAACGCGCTTCTCCAAGACAATTTGCACCTCTTCCAAATCGCCATCCCCAAACACATTTTGCTGCAGCAAGAATTTAGCGAGCCGCTGCCAGCCATCGAAGGCGATCTGGGGCAAATCCAACAAGTGGTCATGAACCTGATTATTAATGCGGTGGAGGCAATCGGCGATCAGACAGGTGTCGTGCGTCTGCATACCAGCAGCCAGACCATCAATCCACGCGCCCAGGGCATGACATTTTATGGCGATTCGCCGCTGCAATCGGGCTTTTATGTGTGCCTGGAAGTTGAAGATAACGGCCCCGGCATGACGGCCGAAACGCAGGCCAAGATATTTGATCCCTTCTTTTCGACGAAATTCACCGGCCGGGGGTTAGGATTGGCCGCGGTGTTGGGGATTGTGCGCGGGCATAAGGGCGGCCTGCAAGTAAGCAGCGAAACCGGCAATGGCACGACGTTTCGTCTGTTTTTTCCGGCGGCGCAGGCAACGGCCGTTCCCATCCCCGCCCCAACCAAAGTCTCCACGGCCCCCTTACAAGCCTTCGTCCTGGTTATCGACGATGAAACGATGGTGCGTGAAGCGGTTGCGGATATTTTGGGCTTACGAAACATCCAGGTGATTCAAGCCGAAGATGGGCAGGCGGGGCTTCAGGCTTTTCAGGCGCACCAGGATAAAATTCAACTCGTTTTGCTGGATTTATCCATGCCCGGTCTAAGCGGCGAAGAAACCTGCGTCGCCTTGCGGCAGATTAATCCACGCGTCAAAATTATTCTCTCTTCCGGTTACAGCCAGTCAGAAATTAGCGAGCGCCACGCCGACTTAGACGTGACAGCTTTCTTGCAAAAACCGTACAGCGCCGAAGCCCTGCTGAAAATGACAGAAACATATTTGGGCTAAACGGCCGTCTACAACTGCCCGTCCTCAAAATTGCCCGCGTTCACTCGCTGCCAGTAAGCCGGATCGGCTAAACGCGCCGGCAAAAAAGCCGAGGCGTATTCCGGCAATGGCGCGCCCATGATATGGGCGGCGGCTAGTTCCCCGGCCGCCGGCGCGGCCATCAACCCATAGCCGGACAGCGCGCCCACCACATACGCGCCACCCACCGGCAGCGGGCCGATGAGCGGCCAGTTTTCCGCCGTGCGCGTGTAGTAGCCGCCGTCGATCAGAGGTTTGCTCATCCGCTCAAAATAGGCCGCCAGGCCAGGAGCCAGCCGCGCCATTCCGCGCAGTAAAATGTCGGCAAATTCTGGCTCGAAGTGCAGCGGCCAGCGAGGCGGGTTTTGCTGGACGGTGTGGTAAGGCCATAAAAACAGCAATGTCTGGCTGCCCGGCCCGCCTTCCGGCCGAAAATGCGCCCCGGCCGGAAATTCCTCCAGCAGCCAGCGGGTTGCTTCTTGTTCGGCCAGATATTCTTGCTCTTCGTCTGTCCAGGGCAGGCGCACCGGATCGTTCCAGATCATCAAGGGCGCGTCGCGGGGAATGATGCCGAGGGGGTCTTCGATGGCGATTTTGCCATGCTGTTCGTTGGTGATGGGCAGATCGACGCCCATCATCTCGCCGACTTCCTGCAAAAATGGCCCGGCGGCGTTGACAAAGCGCCCGGTGTTGATGGCGGCGGTCCGGCCATCGCTGCTGACGTTAACGCCCCGTATTTGTCCATTGGCAACGTGTATGTCGGTGAGACGGCCGTTTACCAACCTGGCTCCTCTTTCTCTGGCCTGCTGCCACAAATACATGCCCAACTGCTGCGCGCTCAGCCATCCGGCGCGGCGCACATGCAGCGCCGCCACGGCCGTCTCGCTGACAAATGGAAAATGGGCGCGAATCAGATCACTGCCCAACAGCAGGTCTGCGCCGGTGGGCTGCTCCCGGTAGCCATGCGCTGGCGCAGGCTGATATGTGGGCGACTGGTCTTGGTGGATGCGTAACGGGTCGGCGGCGGACTGCTGCCAGGAAACGGCCGTTGCCGGATTGGCCGTCAGGTAAACGTAGCCGCGCCGGTTCAAATGAAAGTAATTGTCGCTCTCATCGGCCAGCCGCTCCAGCCAGTCGATGCTGCGATTCATGAGGCCGGTCATGGCCTGGCTGGGCCACCAGTTGCGATAACATTCCGTGGATTTGTCGCTGGTCAGGGTAAGCGGCGGGCGTTCATCCACCAGAACCACATCCCGCAGGCCATGGTGGATGGCCAGATGGTAGGCAGTAGCCACCCCGGCAATGCCTGCGCCGCAAATGACAACGTCGGCCTTGTTTTCCATTCTTACGGTTCCTTTTCTGGGCTGCTGTTCCGGGGCAGGCGGCGCGCGCCATCACGGGTGATCTGGAAATGATCGAAATCGCGGGCAACGGCCGTGTTGGGGAAAATAGCCTGGGCTTCGCGGCGCACGTCCCGCTCGAAATAGCGGCGCGACAGGTGAGTGAGGATCAGGCTTTTTACCCCCGCGTCGCGCGCCAGCGTGGCCGCGCGCGCGGCGGTCATGTGGCCAAACTGCTGCGCCATTTCCGCTTCCTCTTCCACGTAGGTGGATTCGATAACCAGCGTGTCGGCGTTGCGGCAGATTTCGAGCAGCGTGTCGGTGCGGCCAACGTCGCCGGTGTGGATGTATTTTACGCCGGGGATGGCTTCGCCGAGGACGTCATCGGGGTGGATGGTACGGCCGTCGCTCAGAGTGATGGTCTGGCCGCGCACCAGCAGGCCGCGCTCTGGCCCGACGGGCACGCCTAAAGCCGCCGCCTGGTCATCGAGAAACGGCCGTCGCTCCTTTTCCTCAAACACAAAGCCAAAACAATCCGGTCCCCGGTGGCTCACCGGAAAAGCCGATAAGACAAATTTGTCGTCTTCCATCATCACGCCGGGTTCCAGCGTAATCAGGTTGATGTCCAGGGGCGCATGTCCGCCGGGAAACACCACCTTAAACAGCAAGTCGGAGACGCGTTTCAGAGTGGCGCGCCCACCGTAAATGTCGATGTTTTCCAGGTTTTCCCAGCGGGCCAGCGTCGAGATCAATCCGCCCAAACCGAGAATATGGTCGAGGTGACTGTGGGTGAGCAGCACTTTGTTCAGCCGCTTAAAGCCCAGACCGCTGTGTAAAATTTGTCGCTGCGTACCTTCGCCGCAGTCGAGCAAAAAGCGGTATTGGCGATGCATAATAATGTGCCCGGACAGGCCGCGCTGGACAGATGGGGCAGAAGATGAGGTGCCAAGGAAGATGAGTTCAAACATGGTTGTCGTCTGTGATGGTCAGGGTTTAGTGATCGGGCGTGTAGCCGATGCCGTTCACGGTAATGGCGCCGGGCTGCTGGAGGGTCCCATCAATGATGATGGACACATCGAGCCAATCGCGCAGCAAGGCGGCGTTGGTCAGGGTGTGCTGCGTGAGGCAATCGGTGGTGAATTGGGTGGTTCCGTGGGCCAAAGCCAGGGGCAGCAGCAGTTGATCCGCCAATCGTTTGTCAACGTCGGCCCCATTGTCCACAAAAGCGCGACATTCGGCAACGGCCGTTTCCGCCACCTTATCGGCGGGCACTCCTTTTCGCCCCAGACTGGTGAACCCGGCTTGCGGCAGCCATAGGATCAATCCGGCGCCGGGGGCCGGGCCGCGTTCGCGCACGGCCGTTACCTGTCCGGCCAGTTTTGCCTGCCGCAGCAAATTGTCGGCGCGGCGGGCCATGCGTTGGGGAATGTCGGCGGGCAAATTGGTGACGGCGGCCAGGCCGCGAATGGGTGGCCGGGGGAGTGCGGCGCGGTTGAGGTTGGCGGCGGTGATCTGGCGCAGGGGGTGGATAACGGCCGTTATCTCCCCGCCGCCCGCCGGATACCAGCCCCAGGCAGTCAGATTGGCGCTAAACGATGCGCCCATCTTTGCCACAGCCGGACCGAACACTTCGGCGAGGTAGTGGAAGGGCGGGCTGAAGGGGACGTGGGTTCCGCCGCGCAGTGTCAGTTGGCTGGTTTCAGCGGCGAACAGCAGCGGCCAGAAAACGGTCTGGAAGATCAGCGTCACGGAACCGGCGGAGCCGCCTTGTGCAGCCTGGGTCACGTCGAAGGTGTAGCTGCCGCTCTGCGGCGCTGCTTGAGGATGAAATTCGAGGGTGGCGGCGTTGAGAAAATCACCGGCTACGTGGGCCTGGCATAGGGCGGCGGCGGCGCGCACGGCCGTCAGGTGTTGGGGGCGCAGGCCGGGTTTGCTGCGGTTGGCGCGAATGTGGTGCAGGTGAAACGGCCGTCCCGTCAGCGCGGACAGGCTGAGGCAAGTCCGCAGCACCTGCCCACCGCCTTCCCCCTGGCTGCCATCTATTTCCAGCATCTTGCTCCAGGCATTGGGAATTGGAGATTGGGAATTGGAGATTGGAGATTGGAGATTGGAGATAGCTAGTCTCTAGTCTCTAGTCTCTAGTCTCTAGTCTCTAGTCTCTAGTCTCTAGTCTCTAATCTCCCTCCCCCTCACCCAAAGAAAACCTGCACCTGAGCGTTCTCGTCATCCACGGCGATCATGATGGGGTCGGCGTCGGGATCGCTGAAGCTTTGCTGGGCCGCCGCGATGGCCGCCGCGGCCATTTCCAGGTTTTCCAGGTCTTCGCCCTCGGCCTGCTTGCGGGCCAATTCCACGGCCTGGCTGGCCAGATTGAGCGGGACGGGCAGGCTAATGGCAATTTTACGGCCGTCTTTTTCTTGCACGCGAATGTGTACCCAGGTTGATTTGCGGCTCAGATACATCAGCACGGTCAGCCCCAACGACAAAACGAACAGCCCGGCGACAAAAAAAGCGCCTGGCTTGCGCCGGGCGGCCAAGGCCCGCAGCCACAGCGCCAGCAGGCCGGTCGCGCCGGCCAGAACGGCAAAGGGGGCGGCCCAATAACTGCGGAAACGGTCCATGTCGGGCAGGTCTTCGGGGAGTTCGGCAACGGCCGTTACCGCCATTTTGCGACGGCCGTTGCTTGATTCCACCGCCTCCAACAACTCATTGGCCTGCTCTGAATTGATGGTTGCGTTTTCCAGCATGGTCAATATCTTATCTTGCTCTTCGGACATTTGTTAATCCTCCTGTGAATTGTTTCAACGCCGGGTGATGAAGGGAAGGGGTTGAACCTGTTTAGAAAATGGGCAGCGCCAACACGGCTACCATACAGCAGCAAGTGTAACATAATTTCGACCAAAGGATGTGACCAGAGAGCGAGGAGCCGCCTGGGGAGGGGGAAGGAGGGGGGTTAAACGGCCGTGGCAACGGCCGTAAACAACAAAATCAGGGCTGCGCAGGCCAGGTTCAGGCGTAAAAATTGGCCCTCCTTTCGGCTAAGCTTGGCGCGTTCGTCGGCGGTTAGCTGCGGCCGTTTGTCGGCTGCCAGCGCCAGCCGCGCCATCGCCGGATACAAAGAGAACTGCACATAGGCCGTCAATGCCACCAACCCGACAAATGCAATGTGTTTTAGCAAAATTGCCCAGGCCCACAGGCTGTCAATCGCTAAAAAGCCATTGTAATTGGGGTCGTTGGTCATCTGGACAAAGCCGGTAATCAGCAGCAGCACGAGGCTGATATTGGCCCAGGGCGTAAAGCGCTTCTGCAAGGTAAACCACTGATTTTCGGCCAGCGTACCCTGGCGTAAAGCCGGCCAGGCCACCAGCGCCATCAGCGCCATCCCGCCCAGCCACACCACCGTCGCCAACAAATGAATCCAATAGGAAAGGGCCAAAATCCAAAGCATGAGGACCTTCAGGAGGTGTGTCGCGCGATGCGTGAGGCGTAACCGGTTACGCCTCACGCATCACGCATCACGCTACTTGGGCATCGCTTTTAGCGCGCCATAAGCCAGGCGCGGCGTGCCATCCGGTAAGACAATCGACCACCACCATTGCTCATTGGCTTCGGCCGTCCAGGTGGCGTCGGCCATGTAAATGGTGGTCATCAGGCCAATCCAGGGACGCCAATTTTCTAGGGCGTATTGGTAAGCGCGTACCAAATAGTCGGCCTGCTCCGCTTCCGTTACGCCGTGCCAGGTGTAGTCGGGGTGCAAATCCTGGTTCAGAATCCAGCCCATTTCCATGATGGCCACCTGCTTGGCTCCATCATTATTGGCCACCATGATGGCGCGCATGTCTTCGACGTGGCGGAAGGCAAACCAGCGTCCCTGCCCATATTCGTAACTGGCGGCCACTTCATCGGCAGACAGTTCCGGCGGCGCTTTGAAGCCGGGCGCGTGTAGACCCAGAACGTCGAAGTAATTGCTTGCACCGGCGTTGTACATGCCTTGCAGAAAATCGGTGTCGGGCATGGCGACCGGCGGCTGCGTGCCGGTTGGCGCTAACCCGGCTGAAATGACGATAGCCTCAGGGTCGGCGGCTTTGATGGCCTGGTAACATACCTTGAGCAGTTCGGTGTAAGCTGCGGGATCGGGCGACTCGTTGCCCCATTCGCGGCTTAGATTGGGTTCGTTCCAGACCTGATAGGCGGCGATGCGCCCTTTGTAGCGCGTGGCCAGGACGCCGCAAAAGTCGGCAAAGTCCTGGTAATCGACGGGCGGCTGGTTGGGGGTGATTTTCTCGTCGGGCAGTGAGCGAACAGACCATAAGGGTTGGCGATCGATGCGTACGATGAGCTTGAGACCTGCGTTTTCAACGGAATCGACAATGACGTCGGGGCGGAACCAATCGAACTGATTTTTGCCGTAGCCTTCGATGTCGCGCCAGGAAAAGCTTTGTTTGATCCAGCCAAAGCCCATGTCTTGGGCTAATTTGAGGTCACGATCCAGGGCGTCTAGCTGCCACCATTGGGAAATGTGGATGCCGTAAGACGGGGAATCGAACAGCGGTACGACGGGTTCGCGGCCCATGAGCGCGGTGGGGAGGGGTGTGGGGGATGGTGAAGGGGTTGGCGCGGGTGGTTGGGCAACGGCCGTGCCGCAGCCCACCAACCACACCATCCCCAGCACCAACGCTAACAAACGTTTTTGCACGTTAGGGCATTTTCTCCATAGATGAAACGGCCGAATACGCCGGGCGCGGAATGCCGCTGGTATCGACGATGCTGTAAGGAACCGGATCGTCTGTGGGACCGTTGCCCTTATTGCCAAAGTCGAAGTTAAACAGGAATGCCAGCCAGACGGCGCGGGAATCGTGCATTTGCTGGAAAGCCTGGCTGATGTAATCGGCTTGTTCTTGCAAGGTGTTGTCCTGAGCAAATTCAAAGCCGGTCGGGTAAACGTCGTAGCCTTCGCTGGTGGCCCAGCCAAACTCGGTGACGCATAACTTTTTGTTGGGGTCGACAGCCTGCACTTTTTGCGCGTAGGTGTCTAAGGTTGTCTTGAAGCTCCAGGAATGGTGCGGATTGTCGAAGGGGCCGCGGAAAACGGCCGTTTGCGCTTCGGGCAGTGTTCCTGTCTGGTCGTAGGCCACGTTTGGCGGAATGTTGTAGCCATTATGGTGCGCGCCCACGCAGTCCGCATAGTTCAGCATCCCGGCCGCCAACGCCCGATCCAGATATTCAAAATCATCCGCCCAACGTACCCAATCGCCAGGGCCTGTTGGCGATAACGCGCCGCTGATCACGATGATATTGGGGTCTTGGGCTTTAATCGTTTCATATGCCTGGCGCAAGAAATTCACATAATCTTCCGGGCTGATGCCGTTGGTCGTCGTCCATTCACGGTCCAGATTTTGCTCATTCCAGACCTCAATGGCCTGAATCTGGCCGGGGTGGCGGGTGAGCAGTTCGTTGAGGAAGGCCGTGTAGAGGCTGTAATCGTCGGGCGGGCCGTTTTCGCCGCCTAACGCGCGGGTCCAGGTGGGCGCGCCCACAATGCTCACCATGAGGTTGAGACCATTTCTGTTCGCTTCTTCGATCACGCTGTCATAAAAGAACCATTGATCCGCTTCCGGGCTGGGATGAATGACCGGCCATTTGAGCTGCATTTTTACCCAATCCAGGCCTAACTGGTTGCGAACGGCGTTCATCGTATCGGCCGGATTACCCACACTGGCATTGCCGTGGATCTGGATGCCGTAGCCAAAGCGGTCGGCCGGCCAGGGCACAGTTGGTCCCAAAACAACGGGTTCGGCGGGGGCCGGTTCCGCAGGCGCGGCTTCGCCGCCACTTTCGGCTGCGGCTTCACCGCCTGTGATGACGGGTGGGGGCAGCGTGGGTTCCTCCATGGGCACAATTGCCGTGGGCGGTATTTCTTGTGTGGCGGCTGTTTGTGATACGGCCGTTGGCTCGGCTGCCCCGCCGCCACAAGCCACCAGCAAGCCAATCAATAAACCAACCAATAAACCAATCATTAATCGCTTCATCATTCACTCTCCAAACTAAAGGGCGCATTCCGGTACAATCATACCAGAATGCGCCCTATGAATAGTAACCAGTGAACAGAGACAGATAGATTCGCTGTTCACAGTCCACCGTTACTGTTGACTAAGGTTTAGCGTCCCATCACCTGGCCGAGTGTGCCACACGCCGGACAACTGCCGTCTTTACGGACCATTGCATAACCCGCCTGTGGGTCGTCACCCCATTGTGTAAAGTCCACATTGAAAACAATAACCAGGCGTACCCGACCGCTGTTTGCCGTCAGGCTGACAGCTTCAGCCAGCCATTGGGCGTGTTGGGCGACAGTGGTCCCGGCGGCCCAGGAGAAGCGGGCTGGCACGCCGCCATAATCTTGGCCAGACAAATAGCCTAATTCAGTGAAACATACCGGTTTGCCTAGCTGCGCGTACACATTCAACGTAGGCATCAGGTACCAACTGTAGTGGTCGCTGCCGGCCGGATGGCCTGTTACCGCGCTGGGCGAAGTAGCTCCGGCGTTGTAATGCGCGCCGACGCAATCCAGATAGTTGGCCGCACCGGCCGCTGCCATGCCTGCCATGTAGCGGCTGTCTGACCAGGCATTGGTCCCGTTGTCGAAACCGGTGGGAGCCGGCGCGCCGCTGATAACCATGACGTTGGGATTGGCGCTTTTGATGGCGTTGTAGGCGGGAGCCAGCATATTGTTGACGTAAGAGATGGGGTCGATAGAACCGGCCGGCCACTCGAAGTCGATGTTCATTTCATTCCAGATTTCGATGGCATCGGGGCCTAAAGCGGCCACGCCGCGTAAGTATTCCGTGTATCCGGCGAAATCAATGCTGCCAGGATAAGAATCTGAGCCGGGGATGCTGAGCAGAACTTTGAAGCCGCTGGCGTGAGCGTTGTTGATGCGCCCGGCCAGGTCGCCAGGGTTTGCCCCGGGTCCCCATTTTTGCTGGAATTTAACCCAGTTCATGCCAGCAGAGGACATGAGCTGCGGGTTGCCGAAGGTGTGGGTTTGCCCGCCCAGCTCAAACGCGCCGTTGGCCACAGGCGCGGCCGAAACCGGCGGCGCCGGGTTTGTGGTGGTTCCGGTGCCCGTGGTGGTGGAACCGGCGGCCGGAGCTTCAACTTTTACGACTTCCAGACTGCTGATATTTACGCTGGGGTTGATGGTGAGCAGGGTGGCAAATATCCAGCCTTTTTCGCCGCTGGGCATCAGAATGTTGAGCCAGGTAGCATCCTCGTTGCGGCCAAGTATTTTTACACTTGCGCCGGTATTCAGCCCACCGGCGATGATGCCATAATTAACGCCGGGGCCTAGACGAACATTGGAAGGTGATTTGACCACAGCATCGCCGTCGCCGGTAAAGGCTACGGCCGTTGCTTCTGCCGCCGGGGTTGCTTCTACTACCGGTTCTGCCGGAGCCGGGGCCGCTATGGTTACGGTGACCTCATCCAGTGTGGCGACGTTGTCGCCCAGAGCGAATTCGGCCTGGATGGTGTAAGCGCCGGGGGCTTCTGCGCCTTCCCAGGCAAAGGTCAGGTCTTCACCGCTGCCGCTGGCGATGACGCTGCCGTTTTCATCTTTTACGGTCCAGACGATGGCCGCGCTGGCGGGAGCCGGCGCTTCGCTGCCGCTGGCAAAATTCTTCAGGGCGGCGGCGTAACCGGGGCCATCTGCCACTGCGCCTAATCCACGCACGGCGACGCCGCCCAGGTTATATTTCTTGGCCAGGTTCAGGCGGTGGGCCAGAGAGGCGGCATTTGCCAGCCAGACGTTGTGGGTCTGGCCGTTGTTTTCGTAGCTATATTTGTAGGTCAGGCTGGCGCCGTCCCATTCTAGAGGGCTGGCGGTTCCGGAGAGGGCAACTTCGACGGCAGTTCCCGGCTCTACCGCTTCGCTGCCCTGCACAAAGGCCAGTTCGCCAAAGTTGCTCAGGGCCTGATCGTTGGGCAGTTCTACGAAGGATTCGCCGACGCGGTTGATAGCGTTGGCGCTGACCAGCATATTCAATTTTTGACGATCAATTTGGCGCACGGCCCAGGCCAATACCTGGTCGGCCAGACCGCCATCTTGATAGGTAGAGGGGTCGAGCGGCATTTGCACGTAGATTTCGTCGGCGAGGCGGCCCAGAGCGGCCCAATCCTGGCCGCCGGTGTTCCAACTGCTGCCGGAAAATTGGGGTGTGCCCAAAGTGAGGGCCAGTTTAAGCCCCTGCTGGCGCAGCGCATCGGCCAGATCGCTGACAAATTGGGTAAACGCCGCGCTGTCGGCGGCGGCGACTTCTTGATAGTCCAGGTTTAGCCCGGCAAAGCCGCCTGACTGCACGGCCGTTACCAGCGTGTTGATCTGGTTTGTTCGGGCCGCGTTGTCATTGAGAACGGCTGCCAGGTCGGCGGCGTTAATCATGGCCCCGGTGTTGCTGGCGGCCAGATATTGAGAATAAGCGCCGGTGGGCATGGTGGCGGCGCTGCCCTCCATTGTGCCGCCGCTTGCCAGACTGAGTTTGCCCAGCACAACTTGCGTCACAATCGGCAGCAAATCTACGGGCAGTGTTTGTTCCGGCAGTATTTCGGCGGAGAGTTCCGGGGCGGCGGGCGCAGGCAAAACGACCAGGGCATATGCCTGTGGAAGTTTGTCGGCGTGGGACATGATTTGCTGGTTGGCGGCGTCTAAATCGTTGGGGACAAACTGCCACGCGCTGCCGTTCCAGCCAAGCAGGTCGAGTGTTTCGGCGGCCGTAACCCCGGCGGGTACGTTGAGTGTAACCTGACCTGTGGGGGCGTCGCCTTCATAATTTAGGACATAGACGTTGCCTTGCACAGCCGCTTCGGCGGGCATGGCGGCGCTGGCGTTGGCGGCCACAAAATCAGACAGGGACATGCCGGCGACGTTGACAACGGCATCGCCGGTGACGGTTAAGGTTATTTCGCCGGGGATGGATGGATTGGCGGCTGCGGCCGATTCCGGCGTACCGCTTGCTTCTTCGGTGGTGACGGGCGTTTGATCGTTGTTGCCGCTCAGGCGACTGCCCAATGAGATGGGCGGCAAAAACAGGCCGATTAAGACCAGGATTACAAAAAGAACTGCGCCGCCGATGAGCAGCCCAGATGATTTTTTCGGCGCACGGCCGTTATCTCGCTGTATTTCTGTCAAATTTGGTTCCTCTTGTGGTGATTGCGTCATTGTTTCCTCTTCAGAGGGGGGGATTCCTTCTCCCATAGTTTGCTTGCCTCCGTACAATTAGATGCATCGCCGGGCAGACAGGGAGCCATTTCCAGGCGTCCGGCCAACCTGTTGAGCAGTACACATCTAACGTTTTATCCTCTTCACGGTGTCAATTTGTGTCGATCTATATAAAAAAGCGGCTAATAAGCCGCTGCAATCGACACTAAAAGCGTTTTGGATTCTAGCACAAGGCCAATTGGGTTGACAAACCAGGGGGCAGCTGCGGATGGTACTCGGTGTGCAATCGTTGAGAAAACGTTAATGATGGAGCGCACGGGAGCCGTTTGGGGCGAAAGGGAGCATTTGGGATGCAGATGGGTCTGATCTTGCCAGTGAACCCTTTCGGACTCTGACCGGTAGGTTTTCGGAGCTTGACAGGGTAACGGCCGTTGTTATACTTTTCTTCATTATCTGTTCGTTAAGTTAGCGCTCTTTCGTAGGAGCCAATTCACCTGAAGGAGATTCCCACATGTCTGTAGCTGATATTTTCAACAATATGCCCAGCAGTTTTAATGCCGAAAAGGCCGGCGATCTGAAAGCCAACGTCGTTTTCGACTTATCCGGTGAAGGCGGCGGCGCCTGGACTGTGGCCGTAGCCGATGGCAAAGCCAACGTTGTCGAAGGCGCAGCGGACAGCCCCACGGCTACCATCCGCATGTCGGCTTCCGATTACCAGGATATGACCACGGGCAAATTGAACCCGATGATGGCCTTTATGTCCGGCAAAATCAAGGTGGAAGGCGACCTGAATACAGTTATGAAGTTCCAGACGTTGTTTGGGATGGGGTAACGGCCGTCCGGCAAGCAAGTTGAACCAACAAAATCCCCGGCGCTGCCACCAGCGCCGGGGATTTTTTGTTGCGTGCAAACGGCCGTTGCCCGCCACAACTCTCCCATGATTTGCTCATAGACAATCTCTCCGTTCCTCGCTTATAATTGCTTTACAATGTGAAACTCATATTCAAAGATGGCCCTTTACTAACCGGGGACGGTTAGCGGTCTGAGCAAAGCCTGATTCCATTCTTGGATCAGGCTTTTTTGGTAAAAAGGGCCAGTTTGAAGAGCTTAGAGAAGTTGGCCGGGTTGGTTTGCTGGCCGGCAAACCAACCCGGCCAACCCAACTTTCCATCCAACTATTTTAAGGAGCATTTCCCATGGACAGCAATTACTTTATTGAATTAGACGAAACCTACAGCGCCCACAATTACCTGCCGTTGGATGTAGTGATCGAACGGGGTGAGGGAGTCTGGGTGTATGATGTAGACGGCCGTAAATACCTGGACTGCCTCAGCGCCTATTCGGCCGTTAACCAGGGGCACTGCCACCCCAAAATCCGGCAGGCGGCCATCGAGCAGATGGGGCGCATCACCCTCACCTCGCGCGCCTTTCGCAATGACCAGATGGGGCCATTTTTGCAAGAATTATGCCAGATCACCGGCTACGAAATGGCTTTGCCGATGAATTCTGGCGCTGAAGCGGTGGAAACGGCCGTTAAAGCGGCCCGCAAATGGGGCTACGAAAGCAAAAACGTGCCCGACGGTCAGGCTGAAATCATCGTGTGCCGGGGCAATTTCCACGGCCGTACCACCACCACGGTCGGCTTGTCCAGCGAAGAAAGCTACAAACGCCACTTCGGCCCCTTCACCCCCGGTTTTGTGATGATTCCTTACGGCGATACGGCCGCTTTGGAAGCCGCCATCACCCCCAACACCGTCGGTTTTCTGGTTGAACCGATTCAAGGAGAAGGCGGCGTTGTCATGCCGCCGGAAGGGTATTTGGCCGCCGCCGCCAACATTTGCGCCCGGCACAACGTCCTGTTCATCGCCGATGAAATCCAGACCGGATTAGGCCGCACCGGCCAATTATTCGCCAGCCAACATGAAGGCGTGCGCCCCGACATTACCATCGTGGGCAAGGCCTTAAGCGGCGGGTTCTACCCGGTATCGGCCGTATTAACTGACGAGGACGTGTTGGGATTGTTCCAACCGGGCGACCATGGCAGCACGTTTGGCGGCAATCCGTTGGGTTCGGCGATTGGCCGGGCGGCGCTGCAGGTCATTATGGAAGAGAATCTGGTTGAGCGGTCGCGGGAATTGGGCGCTTATTTTAAAGGTCGCCTGGAGCGAATCGAAAGCGATGTGATTCAAGAAGTACGCGGCAAGGGGTTGTTTATTGGCGTGGAGTTGAAGGTAGCGGCACGGCCGTTTGCCGAAGCCTTGCGCGAGCGTGGTATCTTGTGCAAAGAGACGCACAAAACTGTGCTGCGCTTCGCCCCGCCGCTGGTCATTACTCAGGAAGAAATTGATTGGGCCGTCGGCCACATCGAAGCCGTGCTGATGACCGAAAAGATTGCCGCCTGACAGCAGGAAGGACCGGAGATTGGAGATTGGTCTCCAGTCTTCAATCTCCAGTCTTCAATCTCCAGTCTCTAATCTCCAGTCTCTAATCTCCAGTCTCCGATTTCTACTCGCCACGCTTTCTCCCCAAAAAATGAGCAACGGCCGTTTCCCCACCCGCGCTCTCCAACTCTTGCAATAACAAATCCAACTCTACGCGCGTATGTTTGATGGCGGCGGCAATAGCATAGGCGAAGAGCGGGCCGCGTCCCGGGTCATCCAGGTTCATGGCGTCGTGGGTGTCTGGCGGGAAGTAGAACCGCCGCACCAGCGGACCGAGCAGCGGCACACGATAAAGCAGGTACAACGGGATGGCTGCTCGCCCGGATATCAGGCCGGGAACGGCCGTGGGGTCCGGGCAAATGGGCGTATCTTCCGGGCGGCAGTTGGCCAGGCCACCTTGGGCATCTACCCACCGTGAAACCCAATTGGAGTGCGCGTAAAAATCCTGACGGCCGTGCAGCAATCGACCAAAGGCTTGCAGGGCAGTTGTGCGATCTTGCTGGGCGATGATGGCGGCGACGGCCGTGCGCCGCTGCTCGGTGATGTACTGCTCGCTGTCGCTAAACCGGCTGTCATCGAAGTGATAAAGTGGATTCAGCAAGCCGCGTAAACTGTCTTGCCCCAGGTTGGCGGCGGTAATGAGTTCCAGATCGGCGGCCTGAAAGGTTGATTGAAGAGCAATTTGGATCATTTGGCGGTGATAATGGGCTAACATACGGCGATTATCCCTGGACGGGTCGGGTTGGGCAATCTGTTTTTAAAGGTATTGATGAGTGTCCGGGAGATGGCGTTGCGTGTTGTCGCGTGTCCTTTACAATCGCCAAATTACCAACCAGATTTTTAAAGAGGGAGAATCATGTTGACGCTGATTAAATGGTCCATTGTTGTACTTGTCGTGGGAGCGGTTATCTTTTTTCTGGCGCGTTGGGGTGTGGGGCAAGCGGCGGAACCAGATAATTTAGGGGTGAAAGACGGCCGTCTCGCCCCATGCCCGGCCAGCCCTAACTGTGTCTCCACCACAGCCGCAGACGCAGAACACGGTATCGCGCCAATTGCCTACACGGGGGAAACGGCCGTCGTCCACGACGCCATCCTGGCGATTCTACAATCCAACCCGCAGTTCACCATCATTACAGACACGCCAACGTATATCCACGCCGAAGCGCGCACGGCCGTCATGCAGTTCATCGACGACGTGGAATTTTACTTCGACGAAACCGAGGGCCTCATCCATTTTCGCTCCGCTTCGCGCCTGGGTTACGGCGATGGCGGAACCAATCGCCAACGCATGGAAGAAATTCGTCAGATGTATGAAAATAGATGACGGATGACATTTTACATGCAAAAGGAAACCTAAATGGCTGAAGATACCCCCAAAACTTACCGTAATCTGGTGCTGTATGAAATTTACGTGCGCAATCACGGCCGTTCCGGCACATTTGCCGACGTGACCGCCGATTTGCCGCGCATCCGCAGCATGGGCGTCGATGTGGTCTGGTTTATGCCCATTCACCCTATCGGCCAGCTGAACAAAAAAGGCACGCTCGGCTGCCCATACTCCATCCAAAATTACCGCGAGGTAAACCCTGAATACGGCACCAAGGAAGAATTTCGCCTGCTGTGCCAGTATGCTCACGCTCTGGGTCTGAAAGTGATGATCGATGTGGTGTACAACCACACCGCCCACGATTCCGTGTTGGTGGCGCAGCACCCCGAATGGTTCCATCAGGACGCGAACGGCCGTCCCGTGACCACCGTACCCGAATGGAGCGACGTTATTGACCTGCGCTACGATGATCCAACACTCTGGGATTACCTCATCGAATCGCTCAAACAATGGGCTGATTTGGGCGTCGATGGTTTCCGCTGCGATGTGGCCTCGATTGTGCCGCTGGCTTTCTGGCAGCGCGCGCGGCGGGAACTGGCAGCCCATAAGCCGGGCATTATCTGGCTGGCGGAATCGGTGCATACCAGTTTTGTGCTTCATCGGCGGCGGCACGGCCTGATCGCGCAGTCCGATGGCGAAATCCACCAGGCGTTCGACCTGAGCTATGATTACGACATCTGGCCGACGTGGGAAACGGCCGTTGCCGATCCGACAGCCGTGCCGCTCTATACGGCCGTGCTGCAATTCCAACAAGGCATTTACCCCGCCCACACCATCAAAATGCGCTGCGTAGAAAACCATGATCAGCCGCGTATCATGCAGCAAGCGCCCAGCCGGGCGCAAGCCCTGGCCTGGACCGCTTTCCAGGCATTCAACGAAGGGCCATTCCTCGTCTACGCCGGGCAAGAATCCGAAAACACCCACACGCCCAGCTTGTTCGACGTGGACAAAGTGATCTGGCGCGATTATGCGCTGCAATCTTTTTTGACTCGTTTGTGCCAGCTTAAAAAGGACGAGGCGCAGGTGGAGGGACAGTTTGAACTGGTAACGGCCGTACCCGCCATCAGCGCCGTCTGGCAAAGCGGCTCGGCAGGTTTGTACGGCGTATTTAACGTCAGCGGCGTCGAAGATGTCATGCCTATCCCCCTGCCGGATGGCCATTACATTGATTTGCTCAGCGAACGGGTTGTAGAGGTGCGAGATGGCGAGATGGTTGTGCCGGAAACGGCCGTAATCCTGCGTTATTCTGGTCAGCTCAGCCTGGATGCTTACCGGCAGCCCTCGCTATTGTTGTAGATACCAATGAGGGCTAAAGACCACTCGTCTTTAGCCCTCATTTTTCCGCCGGACCGCCTGTTTTGGGCGCTGTTTCTCGTCAGGCCAGGGTCAGACTGTCAATTGACCACGCAAAACCGTTAAGGCCTGCCCGCGCAGCAAAACCCGGTCGCCGTCTAACCGCACGCCCACAACGCCGCCGCGCGGCGAAGCCTGATAAGCCGTAAACTCGGTTAATCCCAATCGTTTCGCCCAGAAAGGACCAAGGCAGCAGTGGGCGGAGCCGGTGACCGGGTCTTCGTCGATGCCGGAACCGGGCGCAAAAAAGCGGGAGACAAAATCGAAGCCTGTCGATTCAGCCTGGCTGGTCACGATTACCCCGCGGACGCCCAGGGTTCGCAAGGCGGCAAAATCTGGTTGGAGGGTGCGAACGGCCGTTTCCGAGGCCACCTCCACGATGTAATCAAACGCATTTCGGCCTACATACACTGGGACCACGCCCAGCGCGTCAACCAGCCCCGGCGGTACAACGGCGGGTTGTTCGGGTTTGGCAGGAAAATTGAGGGTGATCCAGGTGTCGGCGCGAACGGCCGTTAGCAAGCCACTGCGTGTAAAAAAGCGCGCTTCCTGGTCGGGCAGCAAACGATCAGTCTCCCATAAAACGTGTGCGCTGGCCAGCGTAGCATGGCCGCACAAATCGACCTCTACCGCCGGAGTAAACCAGCGCAGCTGATACCCATCCGCCTCAGGAACCAAAAACGCCGTCTCAGACAAATTCATTTCATTGGCTACGTGCTGCATCCATTCCTGTTCGGCCGGTTTGGCTAACAGACACACAGCGGCTGGATTGCCGGAAAAGGGAACGGCCGTGAACGCATCCACCTGATATACATCTATCATTTTGACTTTTCCTCATAAAAAATAAATGATTGGTAATCATAGGGAGAATCAGCCCTTTACACGCTAGAAGATGCAGGCTGCAATATAACGAGGCGGGAATGGATGGGAGTCGAACCCACCGCCGCTTGCTCCGCGCAACCGGCCACCAATTTTGAAGACTGGGGCGCCCACCGGGACACAACCACTCCCAAAAGTAGTTTACTCCCTTTGGCAAAAATGCGCACGAGTACTTGACAGGCCACGACGCTTTGGATAGAATCACGTTCGCTTTGGTACTTTTACTACAAGTTACATACTTGCCGGGATAGCTCAGTCGGTAGAGCACTTCACTGAAAATGAAGGTGTCCCCAGTTCGAGTCTGGGTCCTGGCATCTGCTACCCAATTCAGAAAGCATTGCGGGCATAGTTCAGTGGTAGAACGTCTCCTTGCCAAGGAGAAGGTCACGAGTTCGAATCTCGTTGCCCGCTCAAATTTTCGGCAGGCGCAAGCCTGCCGGATCTGTTTATGGCGACGTGGCCAAGTGGTAAGGCAGAGGTCTGCAAAACCTTCATCACCGGTTCGAATCCGGTCGTCGCCTCTAAAAAACCTTAAGCCCTTGTGTAGACACAAGGGCATTTTTTTTGGAGTGTTCCCCATGAATTTTCCCCTACTCCCCACAACCCTAAACGACATCATTATGACTGATTGGCAAACCTTCGCTCCCTATTTCGCTGCTTTGCAAACTGTTGAGATTACCCCAACGGCTATCGACGAATGGTTGCTGTATTGGTCTGATCTCCGGCGTCTGGTTGGGGAAGTGATGGCTACCCTCTCTATTCAGAAATCTATCGATACCACAGATGTTGACAAAGAACAGGCATATTTAGACTTTATTGAAAATGTGCTGCCACAGGTGATGGTTGCAGATCAGGTATTGAAGCAGCGGCTGGTGGCTCTGGATTTAGAGGACAGGGAAGATCTTGCGCTGGTTTTGCGGGCTATGCGGAATGAGGCGGATTTATTCCGTGATGAGAACGTGCCACTGCAAACGCAGTTAGCTAAATTGGACAATGATTACGATAAAACAACCGGCGGGTTGAAGACCGATTGGAACGGGGAGCCACATAATTTATCGCAGTTAGGGCAGTATCAAATGGATAAAGATCGTCAGGTTCGGGAGCGCGCCTGGAATATGACGATGGATTTGTGGTTAAGCCAGCGAGAAACGTTAAATGAATTGTACGCGAATATGCTGGCGCTGCGGCAGCAGGTGGCCGAGAATGCGGACCTGCCGGATTATCGCGCGTATGTTTTTCGCGAGTACGGCCGTTTCGATTACACGCCCGACGACTGTCTGATATTCCATCAGGCAATAGAAACGGCCGTTGTGCCCGCCGCACTCCGCATTTATGAAAAGAAGCGCACACGTTTGGGCTTGTCCCAGCTTCGTCCCTGGGACATCCTGGTAGACACCAACGATCAACCACCCTTAAAGCCTTATCAGGGCCAGGACGAATTGATCCAGGGGGCGCTGAACATTTTGAACCAGGTAGATGTGGCTTTGGGGCGGCATTTTGCGGTGATGGCTGAAGAAAACCTGTTAGATTTACAAACCCGACCCGGTAAAGCTCTGGGCGGTTACTGCGCAACACTGCCGAAGCAGAGACGGCCGTTCATCTTTATGAACGGCGTCGGCCTCCACGACGACGTTCAGACGCTTTTGCATGAAGCCGGTCACGCGTTTCACGTCTTTGAAACAGCCAATATACCTCTCGTCTGGCAAACCGATGCGCCAATGGAATTTTGTGAGGTCGCTTCCATGTCTATGGAACTGTTGGCTGCCCCCTATCTGACGCATGACTTTGGCGGTTTCTACACTCCCGCCGAGGCAGCTCGCGCGCGCATCGAACACTTAGAAGGCATCATCACCTTTTTGCCCTATATGGCGGTTGTAGATGCTTTCCAACACTGGGTATACACCCATCCCCGTGAGGCCGCATCTTCCGACAACTGCGACAATGCCTGGAACAACTTATGGAAACGGTTCATGCCCGGCGTTGATTGGACCGGTTATGAAAACGCCCAGATGTCCGGGTGGCATCGGAAACTTCATATATTCGGTGTACCTTTTTATTACGTCGAATATGGCATGGCTCAGGTTGGCGCGCTCCAAGTCTGGCGTAATGCCCGGCAAGATCAGGCCCAGGCAGTTGCCGTCTATCGTCAAGCTTTGGCGCTGGGCAGCACCAAGACATTGCCAGAGCTGTTTGCCGCTGCCGGCGCTGAGTTTCGCTTCGACACCGCAATGTTGACCGATCTGGTTAGCCTGATCGAAACCACGGTTCAAGAATTAGAAGCGGTTGCCGACATTAGCGCCGCCTAATCTTCAGCCAGTTGGCCAATTGGCATATGGGGGAGATTGCGGTAATATGTTCCAAAGCTCAAGGAGCAGTGAACCATGACCCCCAGCGCCGCAATGCGTGAATATCTGGCTGAAATTTTCCGCTTGCAAGAAGATTCCCCCACCGTTAGCACGACTAATCTGGCCGAAAGGTTAGGCGTTTCTCCGCCAGCCGTTCCCCGAATGTTGAAACGCCTCAAAAGCGCAGGTTATGTCAAGCATGTGCCTTACCAAGGCGTTGAATTAACAGATCGAGGCCGTCAGGCGGCTTTAGAAGAAATTCGCCGTCACCGAATTTTAGAGGTGTTTCTGGTACAGGTAATGGGTTTTGCCTGGGACGAGGTTCACGAGTATGCCGATGAGTTGAGCAAGGGGTTACATGATGCCCTGGCACAACGTATGGCTGAAATGACAAATTTTCCCCAGCGCTGCCCCCATGGAGAGCCTATCCCTGACGAAGACGGCCGTCTGCCGCCGGTTGATGATTTTTGTATGATCAATTTGGCTGTCGGGCATAAAGGCAAAATAAGCCGGGTGCGCACTCATGAACCGGAGCGCTTGAAATATTTTGCGACGCTAAACCTTGTGCCAGGGACTGAATTTGAATTGATCGGGCGAGCGCCTTTTAATGGTCCGATGCGTTTGCGCGTTGGACGCGAGGAAGTGGTACTGGGTTTGGAGTTGACGAAGTCGTTGTGGGTCACATGACGCCCGATTATGGGAAAAGACGACGGCTCTTAACCTCAGCCACAGCATCTTTGCGATAGCGATATAACATGGCCGGACGGCCTTCCCCTTCTTTCTTCTTACGACTCGTTTCCTCTAAAATCTCGGCCGACAAAATTTTGCGGCGGAAGTTCCGTTTATCTAACTGCTCCCCTAGAATAATTTCATAGGCATGCTGCAATTCAGAGAGGGTGAACACATCGGGGAGGAGTTCGAAGCCTACGGCCGTATACTCTAATTTGTACCGCAGCCGCTGCAACGCATATGTCAAAATTTCTTCATGGTCGAAAGCCAGAGGCGGCAAACCAAACACAGAATGCCAGGCCGTTTCGGCGGCATCATCGCCGGGGTGGTGCTGGATGGCGTGATGGGGCACTAAGGCAAAATAGGCGACGGTGATGACTCTGGTGCGGGGGTCACGTTGCGGCGCGCCGAAGGTGTAAAGTTGTTCAGTGTAGACATCGGTTACACCTGTTTCTTCGGCCAATTCGCGCATAGCCGCATTTTCCAGCGATTCATCCATATGGACAAAGCCGCCTGGGAGCGCCCAAATGCCGGCGAACGGAGGATATTTGCGTTTCACCAGCAGTACTTGCAGGTCGTTATCGACGAGCGAAAAAATGACCACGTCTACGGTTACAGACGGCCGTTCATAATCTGTGGGGTCGTAGTTGTCTAACCGCTCAAGGCTCACCATCGCCTCCAAAAATGCACATCAGATGTGCACACACTTGCCTGAAAAAGAAAAGCCCCAGTATAGACTGGGGACTTATCATACCATGTTTTTCTGAAAGGTACGGAATCAGGGTGTTTCAGGTTCATCTAGCGTAGGAAATTCCAGGTCGCGCATCGATGGCTCAATGCCAAATTCGCTTTTCTCAGGAATCCGCAGCCCACCCTGTTCAACCAATTGTGGCAGCGAAACAGTTACCGTCGAAAAAACAGTCGTGTCACCAGGAGAACGCAAGGCCAAAGAAATATCTACGCCCTGTTCCAATGACCATTTCAGCGCCAAAGCATCTTGGGCGGGCATACTCAAAATCACCACATCGGGAATCGCATCCAAACGCTCAGGAATAGGGGTCGGGGTGGGGACAGGGAAATCACCTGTCGTCGCTGCCAATTGAGCCGCAGCTGCAGCCGCGGCCGCTTCTCTGGCTAATTCGCGAGGATCGCGCCACGTTCCAACCCATAAAACCGTTGCTTGTTGAATTGTCAGCTGTGTGGCTCGGCGCAAAACCTGCGTGCTTTTTGACCCTTCTTGCGCGCTGAGAGGTCCGCTAACTTCGCCAACCAGATTAATAGGGTCGATTAGCTCCAGACGCCCTTCAAGCGCTTCGGGGAAGAGGAATGATCGCCCCTCGGACAACGCCAGATCATCAACGCGCTGCGTGACGTTGGGCAGTTTCGTGTTGTATTCGGGGTCCAGAGCCACGATGGGCAGCGACATCAAAACATCAACACTGTCGCCGGGGCGCATGGCGTAAGCGGCGCCTGTATACCGATTAATTGGAAAGGCGACGGCTACATTGCCCTGATCCACGTAAAGCGCCAGATCGGACCCGATAGCTGCTAAGTCGGTTGTATTTATTGCCAGCATCGGGGCCAAAATGGCTTGCCCGGCAACAACTTCGGTCTTTACGATGCGCCCGATCAAATCTTCTGCATTGGTAAAAACATAGCCTCCTTGCAGAGCAATGTTTGAATCCGGTCTGGTTTCTGTGCGCAGCAATTCAGGGCGAATAACGGTGCCGACGGGCAAGGTCCGATCGGCAACCAGGATATCCAGAAAAAGAATCGCCGGTGTAGCAGTTGGTGGGGGTAAACCCGGTTCGCTGGCAACCGCGTCCGATTGCTCGCCTGATTGGACTGTTGTATCTCCAGGGGTAGCAGTGGCTGCGTTATTGCCAAAAAAGCGAACATACGCAAGAACACCAACAACAGCAATAAGTGCAATCACTATGAACAGGAGAAGGAATGTTCTTAGACGCATGGTTTTTATCCTAATTAGACCCTGTTACTCTGCCGGTACGGGTTCCGGTGTAGGCTGCTCTTCGATTACCGGAGTGGGTGTAACGTCTATGAATTCGGCCGTGAACTCAAAGTTGGGTGGAATATCGATATTGAAGCGTTCTTTGATGTAGTTGAAGTCGATGTTTTCAATCGTGTAAAGTTGGGCATCGTTAATGCCACGCAAAGCGAAATCGATGCTGGCGTTAGATTCGACAGCATACTTAAGAAGGAGTTGTTGCTGGGGCAGTAAAGCCAACAGCAAGGTGTCTGGTGGTGTGGGGGTGGCAGTCGGGATTTCACCAATCTGAGGAGTGGGAGTCTCTGCGCCTTCAGCCACAGGTTCTGGCGTGGGTGTGGAAGCTGAGATCGGTAACTCGGGCTGCCATGTGCCTACTTGAATGACCTTGGCGTTTTGCAAGATCATCGAGACGAGAATGGGGCGACGATTGGCTTCTGATGGTGCGATATGGGTAACTTCACCGGTGGGCAATTCTTCGAAACGGCCGTACGGATCTATCGTGATTAACAGCGGGTTCCCTGCTTCATCGCGCAAATAAAACGTGATGCTGTTTTCCAGAAGGGTTTGGAACTGAGGATCGATCTCTTGCAACACAAACGAGATCAGAATATCTACATAGTCGCCTTCGCTGACCCCATAGGCAACTCCGGCGAGCCGATCCATCGGCACAGCCTGCGCCACAAACCCAGGGGGTATGAGCGCTGACGGGCCGTAAGATTCGGCGGCTACGAGGCGAATGTCGCTTACCAGAGCGTCCTTAGTCAAGGTTTGGCCCTGATAAATATCGGAGCGGGCATACAGGCCAATCGCTTCGTTAACGTCGGTAATAACATCGCTGCCTACCTCTGTTGAGAAGCGTAGATCGGTTGTTAGTTCATCGGCTGTCATCTGCCAACCGCGAGGAACGGTCTGCAAAGACACGACGACTTCAACCATATCTGAGGGTAACTCGGCCAGTTGAACACCTACTGGCGCTAGCTCAGACATTCCGGTGTCTACCCCGACGTCTGTACCCGGTTCGGTTGTGGCAACGGGTTGACCGGTATCATCGACTTCTCCTAAAGCCGGCGGCGGCGTTTCAGCCGAATTACCGGATTGTTGGAGATAGAAGATTACGGCGATGGCAAACAGAATAATGCCTACTATAAGAATTATGATAGCTATCGTACGACGGCCCATCGTTTTATCCCTTTACGTGATATCGTGACTAGGCTGTGTTTTGGCGCGGTGCGAGTCATTGGATGCGTCCCACAGGCGAGGGCATATAAGCATACTACTTGGAGTTTATACCAAATATTGTCTATTGCTAACAATATGTAAACCTCCCGATCTCGCATATGGTAACATATGTAAAGTTGAATGGCAAATAACTAGTACTCTAGTCTGGGTTGTTGTCGCTAAAAAAAGGGGGGAAGCTGGGGTATAGGCAGATATTGAGCCAATTACGGCCGTTCCAATCCTTCGCTCTGTATATTCAGCGTTTACAAGATAATGAACGGACTGGATAACAAAACGCAGGGTCTCATTTTGCGCCCTGCTTAAACCTGACTAAACCCGCTATAATTCCCCCATGAACCTGCCCGAACTCCTGAGCCAACTGCGCCTCAACCGCGACTTCATGTCCCAGGTGGTGGCCTGGGAACGCTTCCCCGCCCGCCCGGCCCAATTCCAGAACGTGAACGCGCCGGTCGACGGCCGTATCCTCGCCGCCCTCCAATCCCGCCACATCCACCAGTTCTTCACCCATCAAGCCGCGGCCATCGACGCCGCGCTGGCCGGCGATAACACGGTCATCGCCACGACTACAGCCTCCGGCAAATCGTTGTGTTACACCGTGCCCGTGCTGCAGCGGCTGCTGGAACGGCCGTCCGCCCGCGCCCTCTATCTCTTCCCCACCAAAGCCCTGGCCCACGACCAGCTCGCCGAAACCGCCGCCATCCTCAGCGCCGGGCGGCTGCCGATCGAAGTACACACCTACGACGGCGACACGCCGCAAAGCCGCCGGGCGCAGGTGCGCCGCGCCGGCGGCATCCTCATCAGCAATCCCGACATGCTGCACGCGGGCATTTTGCCTTACCATCCCACCTGGCGTGACCTGTTCGCCAATTTGCAGTTCATCGTGCTGGATGAAATCCACACCTACCGCGGCGTGTTTGGCAGCCATGTGGCCAACGTGCTGCGCCGCGTGCTGCGCATTGCCGATTTTTACGGCAGCCACCCCCAGGTGATTTGCTGCTCGGCTACCATCGCCAATCCGCAGGAGCACGCGGAACGATTGGTGGGACGGCCGTTCACCCTCATCGACGAGCGGCAAAACGGCGCGCCCACCGGCGAGAAGCACGTCATCCTCTACAACCCGCCGATCATCGACGCCGAGTTAGGGCTGCGCGGCAGCGCGGTGATGGCCGCCCGCGACGCGGCCGTCACCTTTCTGGCGCAGGACGTGCAGACCATCACCTTTGCCCGCACGCGGCAGACGGTGGAGTTGCTGCTGACTTATTTGCAGGACGAGATGAAGGTGTTGGGGCGGGAGGTAACGGCCGTTTCCGGCTATCGCGGCGGCTATTTGCCCTTGGAACGGCGCGAAATTGAGCATGGACTGCGCACCGGCGCGCTGCGCGGCGTGGTCGCCACCAACGCCCTGGAACTGGGCATCGACATCGGCGAACTGGACGCGGCCGTGCTGACGGGCTATCCCGGCTCCATCGCCTCGACGTGGCAGCAAATTGGCCGCGCCGGGCGGCGGGCGGCGCAGTCGGCGGCGATTATGATCGCCAGCAACAATCCGCTCGACCAGTACATTTGCACCCATCCGCGCTATCTCTTCGGCCAGACGCCGGAGCACGCGCTGACCAATCCCGACAACCTGCGCATCATGGTGCGCCACCTGCTCTGCGCCGCCTACGAACTGCCCTTCCGCGCCGATGAGCAGTTTGGCGGCCAGCCGGCGGAAATTTTGCTGCACGCGCTAGAAGCGGAAGGGATGCTGCACCAGACGCGGCAGCAGTATCACTACGTGGGCGAGGGGGCGCCGGCCACGGCCGTTTCCCTGCGCACCAGCGGCGACGACAACATCATCGTCCACGACCTGGGCGACGAGCTGGACGAAACCAAAACCAGGGCCATCGGCGAGGTGGATTTGGAGCGCGCGCCGACGGTGGTGTTCGAGGGGGCCATCTACCTGCACCTGGCGCGCAGTTATCTGGTGGAGCATCTGGATTGGGACGGCCGTATCGCCTATGTGCGCCCGGTGGACGTGGATTATTACACGCGGGCCAGCGTGGGCAGCACCATTCGGGAGCTGCGGGCGGAGGAAGAGCTTTTAACGCAAAGGCGCGAAGGTGCAGAAGGCACCAAGGAAGAAAATCAAAAATCTGCGGCATCGGCGAAATCTGCGGAAGTTCTAAAAGCGTGGGGGGAGGTGACGGTGGTGACGCAGGCGACGGGCTACCGGCGCGTCAAGCGGTATACGCATGAGACGCTGGGCTTTGGCGAGATTGATTTGCCGGAGATGACGCTGGAAACGGACGGCTACTGGCTGATCTTTGGCGAGGCGCTGACGGAGAAGCTGTACGACGCGGGCATTTTGCTGCGGCCGAATGATTATGGCCCAAACTGGCAGGCGCAGCGGCAAAAGGCGCTGGAGCGCGACGGTTATCGCTGCCGAATGTGCGGTGCGGCGGGCAAAGGCAGCGAAAGCGAAGAAGACCTGACAGGTTTTCCCAAACCTGTCAGGTCTACGATTACGTTACATGTGCATCATATACGGCCGTTCCGCGAATTCAGCTACGTGCGCGGCGTCAACGAAAACTACCTGGACGCCAACAAACTGGAAAACCTCTCCACCCTCTGCCCTTCCTGCCACCGCCAGGCTGAAGAAGGGCAGCAAACGCGCTCGGCGCTGGGCGGGCTGGCCTACGTACTGCGCAATCTGGCCCCGCTCTACCTGATGTGCGATCCGGGCGACATCCAGGTGACGGCCGAAAGCCGCAGCCCGCTCACGCAAGCGCCGACGGTGGTGGTGTATGAGCGGGTGGCGGCGGGCGTGGGCTTCAGCCAGCGGCTGTTTGAACTGCACGACACGCTGCTGGAAGCGGCCCTGGAACTGGTCACCGACTGCCGCTGCCGCGACGGCTGCCCGGCCTGCGTCGGCCCGCCGGGAGAAATCGGCCCGGAGACAAAGGCAGTGACACGCAGGCTGCTACGGATTTTGCTAAATAGAGGCAATTATTAAGGAGAAGGCAGCACCCCAATAAGAACCGCGACGGCAAAAGTCCAAACAATAATAAGTATCCTGAAAATATTGTACGATGTGAGGATTTTTGATTGCACCTTTGCTTCATTAAAGTATTCGCAATCTTCAACCTTCTTTTTATCCACATGTTCACAAAAAATCAGCGGGAAAACATACTCTACGCCGTTGACTACACTTTGATACTTTTTGCAGTCCATTTCTGCAACATTGATCTTAAATTCAGGGTTGGATAATTTTGCTAACAATTCCCCAACAACCCTAACCATTTCAGCCGCAAACACACGGTTTTCGAACTCATTCTTCAAAAAAACATACAACAAGAAGGTGGTCACCGAAAGCAACGTGATAAACCCGACTTTGCCCCATAACGATATTCCTATCTTATCGAAATTGTTAACAATACTAACTATGACTGCAAAAATCGCCGTCATATATATCGTTATTGCTGCCCAGGCTATCTGTTCCTTGCGTTCATGATAAGGGCCATAATGATTTCGTAACCCTATCAAGTACTCGCGAAATATATTGAGTTCATCTGATTCCAGGTATTTGATTGGCATTTCTTCACCCACTTTAGCCCT
>JAKQCM010000067.1 GCA_029559155.1 Chloroflexota bacterium | reverse complement strand
TGGTCATTCTGAGCGGGTTCTTCGGAGCGAAGAATCCCTATCACTCGGTCATTTCAAGCAAATGGGATGCTTCGGAGGACCTCAGCATGACACGTCTCTCGATTACCGGATTAATTTTTAATCTGCAATTAAACCCTTCGGGTCTCCTTTCAGGGCAATTTGGCCCCCCTCCTGGCGTAAGATGATTCGTAACTTGCGCCATATACCATGCCGGCGTAGATACAAGCAAGGGGAAGCCCAGCAAAATCAATCATTTATGTATGTCTCCCACCCCCTCCACCTGTGTACACAACATGCCTGGACATGAAAAATCCGGATTAGTCTGACAAAGGAGTAAATCATTAGATGAAAGTAGGTATTCTGGCCGGTGGTAAAGGAACTCGTCTCTCAGAAGAAACCGTCCTTAAACCCAAACCCATGGTCGAAATCGGCAACAATCCCATCATCTGGCACATCATGATGCATTATGCGCATTATGGCTTCAAAGATTTTGTGATTGCGCTGGGTTACAAAGGCGAAGTTCTGAAAAAATACATGGTCGATTATCTTTCGCTGGGCAGCAGCCTGACGGTTAATTTCCGCAGCGGCGAAGTGCTGTCTCACAACAATTATCACCCCGATTGGGTTGTCGATTTGATCGATACCGGCCATGACACGATGACCGGCGGGCGCATCAAACGGTTGCAGCCCTATATTGGCAACGAAACCTTCATGCTCACCTGGGGTGATGGCGTTTCTGATGTTGACCTCAACAAACTGCTGGCTTTCCATCGCTCCCACGGTAAGCTGGCCACGATGACGGCCGTTCGCCCCCCCGCGCGTTACGGCCATTTATCCTTCGAAGGCGACCGCATTGTCAGCTTCGAAGAAAAACCCCAAACCGCCGAAGGCTGGATCAACGGCGCGTTCTTCGTTCTGGAACCACAAGTGTTTGACTACATCGAAGGCGACGAAACCATGTTCGAGCAGGAACCCCTGTCTCGGCTGGCAGCCGAAGGCCAGTTGATGGCCTACAAACACGAGTCGTTCTGGCAGTGCATGGATACGCTGCGCGAAAAACACATTCTGGAAACCCTGTGGGAAAGCAACCATGCTCCCTGGAAAGTCTGGGATTAATCAACAACCAGACCGCCAAATAAATTCTGGAAACGGCCGTTCCCCGGCCACCCTTTAGCAAACAACAATTTTGTCAGTCAAAATTAAACCCAAAAATAGGATGTGACACATGCGAGTATTAGTAACCGGACACAATGGCTACGTCGGCACAATCATGATGCCCCTTCTCATTGCCGCCAATCACGAAGTGGTGGGCCTGGACACCAACTTATATGAAGGTTCTACCTTCGGCGAAGACCCCAAGCGCGATTTTCCGGAAATCAACAAAGATGTCCGCGACGTCGAAATGGCCGATCTGGAAGGCATTGAAGCCATCATCCACCTGGCCGGGCTTTCCAATGATCCCCTGGGCGACCTGAACCCCGAACTGACCTACGACATCAACCACCGCGCATCGGTTCGGCTGGCCGAAATGGCCAAACAAATGGGCATTGAGCGGTTTATTTTCTCCTCCTCGTGCAGCAACTACGGCGCCGGCGTCACCGATTGGTTGGATGAATCGTCAGCGTTTAACCCCGTCACGCCATACGGCCGTTCCAAAGTCATGGTCGAACAAGACGTCTCCAAACTGGCCGACGACAACTTCAGCCCCACCTTCCTGCGCAGCGGAACCGCCTACGGCGTCTCCCCGCGCCTGCGCTTCGACCTGGTACTCAACAACCTGGCCGCCTGGGCCTTTACCACCGGCCTCGTCTACCTCAAAAGCGACGGCACACCCTGGCGTCCCATCGTCCACATCGAAGACATGTCCCGCGCCTTCCTGGCTGCACTGGAAGCCCCGCGCGAACTCATTCACAACGAAGCCTTCAACGTCGGCCGTTCCAGCGAAAACTACCAGATTCGCCAGATCGCCCAAATCGTCGCCGAAACCATCCCCGGCAGCCGCGTAGAATTTGCCGAAGGCGCCAGCGCCGACAAACGCAACTACCGCGTCAACTGCGACAAAATCATCAACACCTTACCTGGTTACAAACCCCAATGGACCGCCCAAAAAGGCGCGCAAGAACTTTACGCCGCCTACCAGAAAGTCGGTTTGGAATTGGATGAGTTTGAAGGCCCACGCTACCGCCGCCTTCAGCACATCAAATCGCTCATGGCATCCGGCCGTCTCAGCGAAAACCTGCGCTGGCGGCAAACAGACCCAGCCCTATAGGAACGAACTATCCATGATCCATCATAACGAAACCACTTGCCGGGCTTGCGGCTCCCCGCGCCTGCACACCATCGTCGAATTTGGCCTGACGCCGCTGGCTGACCGCCTGCTGCGCCAGGATCAGCTGGACGAACCAGAACTGATGGCCCCGCTCACCCTCGTCTTTTGCGAGGAGTGCGCCCTGGCCCAAATTCGGGAAACAGTCGACCCGGAGATCCTTTTCTTCGCCGAATACCCATATTTTTCCTCTGTGTCTCCTTCCTTGCTGCGCCATTTCGCCGCCAGCGCCGAAGACATCATGGCCGAGCGCGACCTGAACAGCAGCAGTCTGGTGATGGAAGCCGCCAGCAACGACGGCTACATGCTGAAAAATTTCGCCCTGGCGGGCATCCCGGTGCAGGGCATCGATCCGGCCAAAGCGCCGGCGCAGGCCGCCATCGACGCAGGCATTCCCACGATGGTCACGTTTTTCGGCCAGGAATTGGCCGCCAAACTCCGCGCCGAAGGTAAAGCGGCCGATATTTTTCTGGCGAACAACGTTTTGGCGCACGTGCCAGATTTGAACGGCTTCGTAACCGGCATTCGCACCATTCTGAAGGACGATGGCATGGCCGTCATCGAGGCGCCGTATGTGGTGGACCTGGTGGATCACTGCGAATTCGACACGATCTATCACCAGCATCTCTGTTATTTTTCGGTTACGGCGCTGGATCGTTTGTTCCGGCGGCACGGGTTGTACCTGAACGCGGTGAAGCAGGTCGCCATTCATGGCGGCTCGCTGCGCCTGTTTGTGGAGCCGGTGGAAAGGCCGCAAGAATCTGTCTTACGGCTGTTGGCGGAGGAAAAAGAGCGTCAGGTGGACCGGATTGACTTCTACCTGGACTTTGCCGAACGCATTGGCACTGTGCGGACGCGCCTGCTGGCGCTGTTGAACGAAGTGAAGGCCAATGGGCACTCAATCGTTGGGTATGGCGCGGCTGCCAAGGCGACAACGCTGCTGGCTTACTGCGGCATCGACAAGTCGATGGTGGAGTATGTAGTAGATCTGAACCCGTTCAAACACGGCCGTTTCATGGGCGGCAACCATTTCGAGATATTCCCCCCGGCCAAGCTGCGCGAAGACCAGCCGGATTACGTGCTGCTGCTGGCCTGGAACTTCGCCACAGAAATCATGAAGCAGCAAGAAGCATACCGCGCCGCCGGCGGGCAGTTCATTGTGCCCATCCCCAGCCCTGAAATCCGGTAACGGCCGTCTCCTTCCAAAACAGGACACGGATTGACACGGATGAACGCGGATAAGAATCTGTGTTCATCCGTGTCCTTTTCATTGCCGGTGTTGAGCCTGCGCTCATGTCGTCCCCTCAATAAAAAAGGCGCGCATCAGTTGATGCGCGCCTTTTCTAATTACGCATGTCCGAAGCGTTTGCGGAACTGGTCGGCCATGGAGGCGGTTTGGGGCGCGTTGGCGGCCAGCGACAGCAGCGTGAATTGGCGTTTGTCGGCGTCGAGATGATAGACAAGGCGGTAACTCTGGGCCTGGTAGCGCCAGAGCGTCTGATCAGCAGACAGCGCCAGCACAGTCTCGGCCGGGTTTTGCATCACGGCCTTCATCACGATTTGCGCCGCGTCTATGGCCTCGCTGACGACCAGTTGTTTGAAAGCGGCAGGTTGGCGCTGAAGCTGGTCCAGGAAAACGGCTGTTACCCCCATCGTCCATTCCGGTTTGGCCATGCGAAAGGCTGGCGGGCGGTAGGCGGTGTCCCAAATCTGGCGCAGTTGGTACAAGACATACGTTGGATGCCGGTAGGTGATGGCGTCTTGCGCCAGTTGGCCCAGGGCGGTTTGCAACACGGCCGTATCCCCCGCTGTAAACCCCTCGGCCAGCGGCGGCAGCGGCGGAACCGCCCAGGCCACGTCCACCTCGGCCGCCGGGATAACCTGAGCAAAAGATTTCAAGACATTGTTGTGGTGGGCGATGATTTGCACGGCCGTTAGCGCCGGGCTGTCGAACGTGCTGTGGGCGTCGGCGGTCAGGACCACATCGTAGCCCAGGGCGTGGCTGGCCCGCACATTGGTGTCGATGCAGTATTCGGTCTGCATTCCGGCAACAATCAGCCGCCGCGCACCTAAATTAGTCAGAATGTCTTGCAGGTTGGTCTGGTAATAGGCGTTGGGCGTGGTCTTTTGCACCACCGGCTCGCCCTCGGCGGGCGCGAGTTGCGGGTGAATCGCCCAGCCGGGCGTCTGCGGTTCGTCGGGTTCGCCGGGGCCGCCATTGTGCTGCACAAAGACAACGGCCGTGTCTGCCTGCCGCGCCCGGTGGAGCAAATTTTGCAGCGCCGCCAACACACGCTCGCCATCATGCACCGCCTGCGGCGCAAACATATTCACCTGAGCATCAATCAACAAAAAAACGGTTGCTGACATCTGTATTTACTCCTGCATGGGGATGGTTAGCTCGAAGCCGCCGCCGCCTACAATCTGGCCGTTCACCTGGATTTCCAGGCGGTGCGCGCCGGGGTAGTAGCGGCGGGTGGTGATGGGTTTGATGGTGTGGCTTTTTTGCACGGCGAGGGCGCTGTTGGCAGGGATGACGGCCGTTTTCAGCTTAAACACCTTGGGACTCGTCTGCCCGTTGGCTTTGACAAAGTGAACCACATAGTCGATGGCCAGATTTTGGGACACGGCCGTTTCATTCACCAAAGTAAACGAGAAGGCCAGCGTGTCGCCCATCTGAATGTGGGGCGGTTCCAGAACAAACTGGCGCAGCCCAATCTGCGCCGCGCCAAAGCCTTGCAAGGCCAGCGCTTCCGGGTGACCGGCTTTCACCAGACTGCGCAGCGCGTGGCGGGTAATCCAGACAGTTTCCGCCGCTGGCTGGCCGTCGTTCCAGCGTTGGAGGGTGTGCAATACCAGGTCGGGGTTATCTTTGGTAATGTCGTTCAGGTGGTTGGCAACGGAACGGCGCACCGTTTCCGCCGGGTCGTCTTTCAATTTTTCCAGCAGGGCCAGGGTGGGCCGGGGATCGTCGATAAACTGGTAGAGGCGGCTGCCCCAGGGCAGGCGCGGGCGCGTGCCTTCGCTTACCAGCCGGCGCACCTGCGGCTGAGGATCGGCGGTCCATTCGTCCAGCACGGCCAGGGTTGGCTGCGGATAACGAACAAGAAACGGCCGTATGGCAAATTCGCAAGAAAAATGCTGGGTGATCTCGTGCATGGCGGCCATCGACTCGGCGAAGGCTTCCAGCCCGTACACTTCCACAAAATGGGCCACAGACCACAGCGCCCAGCCCAAATTGGATTGATCCTGCCCTGGTTGTTGTGGCAGGACTTGCAGCAAAATGGCAACGGCCGTGCCATAATCCTGCGGCAAAAAATCATGCAGCGCCGCCGAAAACACCGCCACCCGCTCCTTTAACTCCAGCGGCGCAAGCTGCGGGGCAATCTGGGCCACAAAGCCCGCCGTGTCAAACTCTGCGTAAACTTGCTGGATAGCCCGACCAAAATTTGCCGCCAGCGTCTCGTTCAGGTTATCTTTAAACAGGGTTGATTCGCTCATGCTCGTATTATCTACCAGATTCCCGACATCTCATGTCATGATTTGATCATTGGAGGCTGAAATGGACACATTTTTCAAACTCATCAACGCTTTTCCCATGCCCCTGTGGCTGGCGATGATGTTCGCGCCGGAACATCCACTCACGGAGCGCGCCAGCCGCTCGACGACAATTTTTGCCTGGGGGGCGCTGCAGTATGTGGTGGCGCTTGTAGCGGCAATGCGATCCGGGTCAGGTGAAGGTTTGCCCGATTTTACCACCCTGGAGGGTATTCGTCAGGGGTTGAGCACGCGCGAGGGAGCGCTGGCGGGTTGGGCCCACATGCTGGCCCTGGATCTCTTCACCGGGGCGTGGATTTATCGCCAATGCCGCCGCCTGTATGCGCCCGCCTGGATTCGCATCCCGGCGCTCTTTTTTACGTTGATGGCCGGGCCGTTTGGCCTGCTCATCTTCCTGATCTGGCGGGCGCTGGAGCCGCGCGCCGGCGAGGCGCTGCCCATGTAACCGCAATATCCCTACCGCGCTCCTGGTGTTGCCGCTCTAACCGCGGTAAAGATACCCAGGTTACGAAGAGAACATAACCCGGAAGAACGAGTGCGGGCAACCATGCGGCGGGTAAAGGACCAGTCAACCATGATTGCCAGCAACGGTTAAGGCGACCGCAAAAAGTTTTGGGAATTAGACCCAAAGGGTTTTGCATCCATTTAGTCGAATATCCTGGGTTTCAAACCCTTCGGGTCTTCTGAAAACTTTCTGCTGATCACTTAAGGCGGCCCAAAACAACAATACAATAAATCTGCCAGTTGCATCTGAAACCGCTCTCGGTTATGATAGCTTTCTTCGCCCATTTTAGTGATCAATTTACTTCCGCGATTTTTACGAAAACACCATACCAAGGAAATTCAGCTTGTCGACTAGTGGCGCCCCTCCATTTACCTCAGTACAGGAAGCGGATAGTTTCCTTACCACATGGACTAAGGATCTGAACCAGACAATTGATGTCTCTTTTGATCCACCCGGGTCATTATTTGCCTCGACACCAACCGGATCGCAGCCAACCACCATTAGCTTTTACCTGATTGAAATTGTTCCCGTGCCTTCTTTGCGAGGAGCAAAACGCCCGCCTCTCCAAGCAAATCTAAACTATCTTGTGACCAGCTGGGGTAATAACCAGCATCACATCTTGACCCAATGTATGTTTGCGGTGATGGAAAATCCTCAGCTTGAAGTCAGAACGGACCCCCTGCCGCTCGTCGTCTGGAGCAGCTTTGGCATACCGCCGCGCCCGTCGTTCCTTCTGCTAGTGCCTTTGCGGCTGGAGCGGTTGGAACGCAACGTCCCCCTGGTCCGCGAAGGCCGACTGCTGCCGATACCGGCGCATGTGAATGTGTACGGCCGTATCCAGGTTCCCAACGCCGGCCGTAACAACCAACCCATCAGCCTGTCCGCAGCCCAGGTCAGCATAGACAGCCTGAACCGATCCGTCACCACAGACACCCGGGGCCACTTCCATCTGGCCAACGTCCAGCCTAACGCCCAGGGAGAAATAGAACTGCGCATCACGGCTCGCGGCCATACACTTACCCACACAATCTCGGAAACAGGCGCCGCTGACGCGCCTGTGTTAATTGACCTTCCCCTGCCGTTAGCCACGCTTAACGGCCGTATCCTCACCCCCATCAACGACCCCCTCGCCAACGCCCGCATCGAATTCCCCAACGAAAAGCAGTACGTCATCACACGGCCAGACGGCCGTTTCATCTTCGATGGCGCTCCTGCCAACCTCCAACCCCACCAACTCGCCGTTATGCAAAACGGCCGTCCCCTCACCATCACCCATCAAACCAACGAATGGCTATTTCAGCAGCAAGGGTCCGGCTCCCCCTCTGAGCCGGTCGTTATCCAGTTCAAACTATGATCGAAACGGAGGCATCATATGGTTATGTACGATAGTAAAGCGCCTGGCGTCTACATACAGGAAATCTCAGGCGGCGCCCGACCCATTCAAGCAGTGGGCACAAGCACGGCCGGTTTTGTGGGCGACGTCGGCAATCCCAACGCGCCCACAGGCGAAGCCATCGCCGTCAACAATTGGCTTGAATACCTTCGCAAATTCAAGCTGGATTCAGCAAATCAAACCGGACGCAATGAAGCCAAACGCGCCGCAATCACGGCGGAAACGGCCGCCAAGAACGCCCTGGCCGCTGCCCAAAAAGCGCAAAAAGCCGCCCCAGACAATGCCTCAACCGCCGATAAAAAGCGGTTGCAAAAAGCCGTAGATGATGCTGCCCAGGCGTTGAAAGACGCCCAAAAAGCCAGGGAAGAAGCCGAAAAAGCAGTCGCCAACAGCACCCCGCTCACCAATGCCGTGTACGGCTTTTTCCTGAACGGCGGCAGCCGGTGTTACGTCGTCAACATAGGCTCAGGCGCAAACGCCAACCTCAAAAATGGTCTGGAAAAACTTACCAAGCGGGATGAAATCGCCATTGTCGCCGCCCCCGGCTCGGCCAGTTACCAGGAGGTGATCGACCATTGCGAAAACCTGAAAGACAGGGTGGCAATTCTAGACGCGCCCCAAACAGTCAACGACCTGGACGCTTTGGCCGGCGACTCCCGCCCGCCCAGTTCCAGCTATGCCGCCTGCTACTACCCCTGGATCAAAGTGCGTGATCCCCTGACCAACGCCATCATCAGCGTGCCACCCTCCGGCCACATGGCCGGCATTTGGGCGCGCACCGACGCCGAACGCGGCGTCCACAAAGCCCCGGCAAACACACGCGTGCGCGGCGCATTGGGCCTGGAATACGACCTGTCCGGCGCAGAACAAGGGACACTAAACCAGGCAGGCATCAATTGTATTCGCAACTTTGTCGGCGATGGCATTCTGGTATGGGGCGCGCGCACGCTGTCCACCGATGGTGAATGGCGTTACCTGAATGTGCGCCGCCTGTTCAATATGCTGGAAGAATCTATCGCCAACAGCACCCGCTGGATAGTCTTTGAACCCAACGACGAACCGCTGTGGGCAGCCATCCGGCGCGATGTAACCGCTTTCCTCTTACGCATCTGGCGGTCGGGAGCGCTGCAAGGCGCGACGCCGGCCGAAGCCTTCTTCGTGAAGTGCGACGCCGAAACCAATCCCCAAGAAAATATTGACGCGGGGGTGGTTACGACGGTCATCGGCCTTGCGCCGGTCAAACCCGCCGAATTTGTCGTTTTTCAGATTAAACAGTATCAGGCCGGCACAGATGTTGCGATTCAAGGAGGTTAAGCATGGCTGACAATGATCCTTTTCGTTCCTATAACTTCAAGCTCAATATCAGCGGCGTCAATGACGCCCATTTTACGGAATGTTCAGGCCTGGGACTGACCGTGGAACCGATTCGTTACCGGGAAGCTGGAGACAGCTATGTGGTGCGCCACATTCCCGGCCCGGTGACGTTTGAGCCGGTGACTCTGACCTATGGCGTAACCAACTCCAACGATTTATGGCAGTGGCTGATGACGGCCGTAGACGGCCGTGTCGAGCGCAAAAATGTGTCCATCATCATGATGAGCGCCGATGGCAGCAGCGAAGTCATGCGTTGGAATTTGCAAGACGCCTGGCCATCGGCCTGGAAAGGCGCCACACTCGACGCCATGGCCAATGAAATCGCCATCGAAAGCCTGACGCTGGTCTACGACTCTCTGGGACGCGACCGCTAAACCATGCCAAGCGCCAGTTCAGACAAACCCTGGCTGCAAGATTTCGAGCAGATGCTTTCCCGATGGGCAGACCACGTGCGCGCCCAGGCTAAAGCGGGCGAACAATCACCCGCGGCGGCGGCTCTGCTGGACGAACTGCTGCACAGTTGGGCGACGTTTGTCCAACAGCCCGACGACGCTCGCCGCGCCGACCAGGACCAGAAGCCGGCGTCTGGCCAGCCGCCGGCCGATTGGCTGGCCCGCACCGCTTCCGGCGGACCTCCGGCGCATTGGTTGGCCTACATCCGCGAGAAAGCGCCGCACCTACTGGACGAATCCGGCGAACTGCGCCTGACGACGGCAACGGCCGTTCCCCCCATCGACCCAACCTTGCCAAAAATCGCTGCCGACGCGCCCTCGGACACAGTCGCCACGCCGCCGGTAACAGCCGCCCAGCCTCCTGAGCCGCCGCCAGCCGCCCCCAAACCGGCCGCAACGGCCGTCGTCACGACGCCACCAGCTCCCGATTTGCCGCCGCCGACAACGGCAACCCCGGTTCAACCGGCCGCCAGAAAAAACCCGCCGGCCGCACGGCCGTCAACAGGTCGCCTGTCGCCTGCGCCGCTTCCGGCGGCTGACACACGTCTGCCAACGGCCGTTTCTGCTCCAACGCCTGCTCCAACGCCGCGCCCCGCCCTCACCCCGCCGGACCAAAAAAGCGCAGCCGATGACACCCAGACCGCCGATCCAGGCTTGCCCCCCACGCCGCCGGTCTCGCCGCCGGTGTTGGCCGCCAAAACGCCGCCGGAAATTGTTTCCCCGGTTTCGGCGGCAGAGATCACGCGCGAACCGGTGGGCAAAACGGCCGTTTCCGCCCGCCAGCCCTTGCAGCTAAAACCGGTCCCCACCCATCATCAGCAGGCCGCGCAGACCACGCCGGCCACGCCCGCGCCGCATTCACCGCCCAGAACCTACGCGGCAAGCCAGCCATTACCCGCCGAGGAAATGGTTACGGCCCGCCCGTCGCCGCCGCTCCCGCCGGTTGAGCCAGCGCAGCCCCGGCAAGAGCCAGCGCGTTTGCCACAATGGCAGCCTGCCGCCCAAGAAAGTGTTGCCTACGCGCCAAAACCGGGACACGGCCGTGTCCCCTTTGCGCCTGACCCTCTGCCGCCTGACCCTCTGCCGCCTGACTCTCTGCCGCCTGACCCACCCCCGCCGACCTGGCGGCAGGCTGCCCGCCCCACGATGGCGGACCTGCCTGAGCCAACACCAAGACACGGGGGAGAAACGGCCGTGCCATCCCCCATCACCGCTCCCACCTGGCCAGAACTGCCGCCCGATACGCCCCGGCTGCCCGACGAAACGCCCGCAGACAATCCCCCGCCCTGGCTGGTTTACCGGCTGGCATTAGAGCAGCGGCGGCGGGAACGTTTAGACCGCGAACAACGAGGAACCCAGTGGAACGCGTCGCCTTTTTAATCGAAGCTACAAACGAAGTGCTGCGTTGTATGTTAAACCCGGAAACGCTGGTGATGCAGCGCACCGCTGGCGTGCGCCCGCTGCACTCCTTAAACGGACCCGTCACCGGCGCCGGTCTCACCGATGATCCGGTGGTGTTCACCGGCGGCGGCCGCACGCTGCTGGAATTGGAGCTCTTGTTTGATTTGAGCCTGAGCGACTCGACAAATCAGGTGGCCGACGTTCGTGCGCTGACCCTGCCTCTGTGGCAAATGGCCGAAAACACCCGGCAAGGTCCCATCTATTCCCAGCCGCCGCAAGTCCTGTTTATTTGGGGCAAATCTTGGAGTATCCCGGCGGTGGTGCTGTCTGTGGCCGAGCGGTACGAGCGCTTTACCATCTATGGGCAAGCGCAGCGTTCCTGGATGAGTTTGCGCCTGCTGCGCATCAACAGCCCTAACCCGCAACCGCAGACCCGCCAATCCTTTTTTCTGTCCAGCGTTCCTGCTCCCGCCGACCTGGGCAGCCCCGATGAGACATGGGGCACGCATGAGGTTATCGAGGGCGAACGGATCGATCAAATCGCCGACAAGTACTATGGCGATTCGTCGCTCTGGCGGCTGCTGGCCGCAGTGAACGAAGTCGATGATCCGGGCAATTTGGGATTGGGACAAATCCTTCATGTACCGCCGCGACGGGGAGGGGGTGCGTCATGATGGGACAAACGACCCTCAATGAAGTGGAAGTGATGGTGAATGGCCGGCTGTTTGACGCCGGATTGCTCTCTGGTCTGGGTGAAGTTCGTGTACAGCAGCGGTTGTCCTTGCCGGATCAGGCCGAGCTGAGTTTTTTTGACTCGGTGGGATCGCTGGAGGCGATTGAGGAATTCGCGCCGGGCATGAGTCTGCAAGTGACCAGCTATCACCGGAATGTTGGGGCGCGATTATTTGTGGGAGAGATAACGGCCGTCGAACACATCTACCACGCCAACGGCTCCTACGAGATTCAAGTGCGCGGCTACGATCGGCTGCACCAGATGCGCAACAATCAATCGCTGCGCGTCTTTGAAAACGCCACCATCGTGAGCATCGCCGAAAAAGTCGCCAAACCCTACGACATGAGGGTAAAAGGCGGCACAACGCGCCTTCGCTGGCCCCAGGTTTTTCAGCATCGCCAATCTGATTTGGAACTGCTGGTAGAAATGGCCGCCCGCGACGGGCTGTATGTAACCCTGCGCGGCGGCGAACTGCACCTGATGCCCCCCACAGGCATCGGCGAAGCGGTTAAGCTGAACTTGCGCCAGGATTTGTTAGAAGCGCGGCTGGAGCAAAACAGCGATTTATCGCGCCAACTGGTGACCGCTTCCGGTTGGGATACACAATTTGCCAAAGCGCAAACCAGCGGCAACGCGCGCCCGGCTGACGTGCAATCGTCGGCGCGGAGCCGAGAATCATCGGCGGTCCATTGGCTGAACGAGGGCCTGATTGATCGCGATCAGGCGGAAGCGCTGGCGGCGGCGGATATGCAATTTCGGCGATCCGTGGCCAGAACCTTGTGGGGCGTGGCTGTCGGGAATCCTCTGCTGCGGCCGGGAACTCCAGTTGAGCTTGTGGGCGCGTCCGGTGGAGGTGCGCAGCGGTATGTGCTGGCGTCGGTTATCCATCGGATGAGCAACCAAATGGACTACATCACCGAGATTGACAGCCGCCTGCCAGACCCGCGCCCGCGCTCGCGGGGGGCAGCGGTAACGGTTGGGATTGTGACAACAGCGCAGGACCCGAAAGAAAACGGCCGTGTCCGCGTCCATCTACCCGCCTATGGCGGCGTAGAAAGCGGCTGGCTGCCCGTCTTAACCGTTGGGGCCGGCCAGCAAAAGGGACTGATCATGCTGCCCGCCCCCAACGACACCGTGTTGGTGCTGCTGGCCTACGAAGATCCGGCTCAGGGCATCGTGTTGGGCGGTCTGTACGGCACGATAAATACCCCCGACAGCGGCGTAAATGCGCGGGGTCAGGTTCACCGCTACACCTGGACCACTCCCCAGGGACAACGCATCCAACTAGACAACGACGACAACTCGGTCCGGTTGGAAAACCGCGGCGCATTGATGGGGCCCGGCAGCCTCATCGACATCAAAGGCGGAGAAATCACGATCAAGAATCATGCCGGCAGCTACATCAAACTAGATGGCGACCAAATTATCATTGCCGGGAAGGCCATCGATTTCCAGAGTTTGTGAGAGGGACGATGAAGTTTCTAACAGAAAAAGCAAAGCTGATTTGCCGCCACAGAACCGGCGCAGTGCAAATTTCCACCCGGCAAAATCTGGTGCGTATTGACGGCGATTCGGTCCTCGTGAAACGCGATCCGGAACTAAAAACGATTCTGGGATGCTCCAATGTGGGGCCGACCATCAAACCATGTTCCCTGACCCTGGCAGCGACGGCGGGGTATTCCGATTTTATTCGCATCGACGGCAAGGCGGTCTGCCTGGATACCATCGTGGGCCTGACGGACGGCACGCCGCCTTCGGCGATCCAATATATTGTGAAGGACGCCGGCCAGGATTTTGTGGAGGAACGGCCGTAAATGCAATCTCCTTTTGGCGCAATCTACCCCTCAACAAGCACAGGAAACGAACAATGAGCGCGAACCTTGCTGTGTGTTTTACGCATCCGGACCTGGACAGCGGCGTGCCTGGACTGCACGTTTCGCCCACGCAAGGCCGCCTGAAAATGGTCGATGGCGATGCCGCCGTGCGGCAGGCGATTTTGCTGCTGCTATCCACGCGGCCAGGCGAACGGGTGATGCGGCCGGATTATGGCTGCGATATTCACCAACTGGCATTTGCGGCCAATGATGAGACAACGGCCGCGTTGGCCATTCATTTTGTGCGCCAGGCGCTGCTGCGCTGGGAACCGCGGATAGATATTTTGCACCTGGACGCCACGCCGGAACCGGAAAACGGCCGTCTAACCCTCAAGCTCGAATACCAGGTGCGCATCACCCAGCGCACCGAAACCCTGGCCTTTAGTTTCAATATAAGCTGAGAAAAGCCTTATGCCCCTACAACTACCCGTCTTAGACGACACCGATTTTGAAAAACTGCTGGAGCTGGCGCTCAACCACATCGACAGCAAACTACAGGCCGATTGGCGCGCCGCGTCGGAAGGGGATCCGGGCCGGGTGCTGATTGAAGCCTTCGCTTTCCTGACCGATCAGATGATTTACCGGATGAACCGGCTGCCGGAAAAAGTGTACGTCGCTTTTTTGCGTTTGTTGGGCGTCAATCTATACCCGCCATCGGCCGCGGCGGTGAAGTTGACCTTTACCGCCCTGCCGCACGAATCGCCGGAAGGGGCGACGCAGTTTTTGGAAATTCCCCGAGGCACGCGCATTTCCAGTGATCAGGCAAAAGATGACGGGGAGGCGCCGATCTTTGTGACGGTGGAATCCAAAACAATGCCGGTGGGCACGGCCGTTTCCGACACCCCCCTCCCCAGCGTCACCATCGAAGCGCGCCACTGCATCTGGGTTGAATACGAACTGGCCGGTTATGGCGCGGGCAAACCAGGGCTTGCCGTGCAGCTTGCCCATGCCCCATTGGTAGCCCCATTTCACCCCAATTTCGAGCCGAAAGTGTGGGTAGAAGTGGACCCGGCGCAGGACGATTTTGATCCGGACGACAGAATCATCAACCACCACCGCTGCCGCCTGTGGACGGCCGTATCCGACTTCAGCCAGAGCCGCGCCAGCAACACCGTCTATACCCTGGACCGGTTGGCCGGAATTGTGCAGTTTGCCCCGGCCGCCCAACGCGAGATCACCATGAGCGGCAAGCAGAAGATGTTGGCCGCAGAACCACAACCCCTGGCGGCCGTCCCGGGACACGGCCGTTGCATCTACGTCTCCTACGCCTACGGCGGCGGCACGGCGGGCAACGTATTGGCCGAATCGCTCAACCTTGTTCTGGACCACATCCAGCTCATTACCCAAACCGCAGACAGCCAGGAATCCAACACGCCCCAGACAGCCAGTTACTTTCTGACCGTCACCAACCCGGAGCGCGCCAGCGGCGGCCGCGAAGCGGAAACGCTGCGTAATGGCCTGCTGCGCGGGCCACAAGCCATCTACGCCCAGGACCAGGCTGTTACCACCCGTGATTATGAACGCATTGTCAAATCTGCCTCGGATGGTCTGGCACGCGTAAATGCCCTGACCAAACGCAGGGAATGGACCTATGCCGAACCGGGAACCGTGCAAGTCTTGCTGGTTCCGGCGCTGTCTTCCGGGTTGGCGGCGGCGGGGACGCCTGATGGGCAAACACCGGGGCAGCCCTTGCGCCATGTGAGCCTGAAAGAGCTGACCCGATTGATCCAGACGTTTGACCTGACGGCCGTAGAAGCAGCCTTAAACCGCAGCCAGGCACTGGGAACCAGCCACGAACTAAAGTGGGTTGGCTATAAAGAAGTCTCGGTGACGGCCGCCGTGGTGATTGATGAACAGGCGGATGCTACCTCGGTGGTGAAAACGGCCGTTACCAACCGCCTGGCTCAATTCATCAATCCATACAACAATCCCGACACCGCCGACATGACCGAAGAAGACACCGGCTGGCCCTTCACACGACCGCTCACCGTAGACAACGTCGTCAAGGCCATTGCCCAGACCCCCGGAGTGACCAAAGTTACCAACGTCACGTTGCACGTTGCCGCCCCCAACCGGCACGTGCGCGCCCTGACGCCCGATTGGCACAAGGCGCACACCTGGTACGCCGGCAGCCAGAACAACCTCTACCGTTCCACCAACGATGGAACCGGCTGGGAACTGATGTGGACATTCTCAAGCGAGACCGTCTGGGCCATCGAGCCAAATCCCGATTACGATGGCCTGCTGGCGCTGGTAACGCGCGTCGATGAGCCAGGCGGCCCGGTGAAAGCCAGGGTATACATCTCCACCGATTGCGGCGAAACAGTGACCAAAGTCACGGATTTCAACTATGGCATTGAAGATATTGGCTGGCTGCTGCGGGCCAACCTGACCATTCTACTCCTGGCCACGGACCAGGGATTGTATGAATTTAGCCTGAGCCATCAGCGGCAAAAGCCGCCCAGGCTGGATGTGCCCTCGCTGGTTCCCATCAACCCCAACAATATCAAGGCAGCCATTTATTCGCTGGTAGTGCTCAAAGGGCAGCGCGGTCAATCGCGGGTGGCGGCAGCCCTTAAAAGCCGCGGCGGCGTTTTCATTAGCGATGGCGCGGATTTGCTGCCGGATGTCGCACCGGAATTAACTCTGGCGGAGATTACCGACCTGATGCCGCTTGCGCCAGATTGGGACAAGCTGGCCGAACCACCCCCAACCGCCCTCAACGCCGAAATATCGCCGGACAATACGCCGCCTATTCCGCTCTCCGCGCGACGCGCCGACAGCCATTTCCGGCGCATCGTGGAGCTGGATGGCGAGGACGTGCGCCATCTGGCTGCCCAACAAGAAGATCCGCGCAGCTACTTGTGGGCCGGCTTAATGGCCGAAGGCAAAGTGGCCAAAGGGTGCTATTGCTGGCAGCTTGGTCAACCTTCGGGCAAATTGATGTCTCCGGAAAGTTGGCGCGGTGGAAGCTGCCGGGCGCTAACGTTTGATGGTGGATGGGTTTACGCCGCCACCGAATGGAACGGGGTGGTGAAATTAAACCTGCGCCAGGAAGGCGCGCGCTGGGTATCCAGCACAGCCCTGGACCCGATTGTGTTCGACCCGTTCATGCGCTCGTTGGATGACCAACGGCCGGATTACGCGCCGAATTTTGTGGAGTCGCCCACCGGAGAAGCGGAACCGGCGGCCCAGCAAATCTTCCGCCCCTATGAACCGTTGTGGACCATCGCCGCCAGCGGAAAAGTCTTGATGACCAGCGGCAATAATGGCATTTTGCGCCGAACGTCTGTGAGTGACGGCGCCGGCAAAACAGGCGCTACCAGGTTCACCGACACCTACATCGAAAACAGTAAAGTCTCCGGCATGGACAAGATTACCATCCCTTATGACTGGTTATTTGTCTCCGGTATTCATACAGTCGATGAGGCGCAGCCAGGAGATGAATGAGCGGGCAATGGAGAAACACAGCCGGTGAGTGAAACAAACCAGTTCACGGACGCCCAATTAGCGGCCAAGGCAGAAACAATCGGCCGGTTGCTGCCTGTTATTTTTCAGCGCACGCTGGCTCCAGATGGCCGCGATGCCCTGAGTGCGCTGTTGAGTGTGATGGCTCATCTGACGCTGGGCGTGGAAACGACGCTGACGGCCATTGATTCCTTCTTTGAACCGGACCGGGCGCGGCTGGATTTTCTGGTGTTTCTGGCTTATTGGGTGGATCTGGAGGCGTTGATCGCGCCTGATCAGCCGCCGGGTCTGGTGTGGCAGCAGCAGGCAGATTGGCCAGCTTTGGTGCGGCAAAATTTCCCCACCGGTCTAGATCGCCTGCGGGCGCTTGTCGCCGAGGCCATTCCGCTGGCTCAACAGCGCAGCACAGATGAAGGTCTGATCCGTTTTTTGGAAGTGGCTACGGGGCTGACCGGTTTCGAAGTACTTGAGAGAGAAGATACGCCGTTTCATATTTGCGTGATTTATCCGGAAACGGCCGTACCCCACCTTCCTTTTATTCGCCGCATCATTGAATTCCAAAAACCCGCCTATCTCACACACTGCCTGGCGCTTGCCGGCCAAGATCATGAAGACTGTGGATTTTCAGGCGCCTAAAGACCTAAGGACGTGACCATGAGTGACGAAAAAACAATTGGGTTTTTCATTACCTCGGAAATACCCGGCAACACCATCTCCATCACCAGCGATAATCCGGACACGGTCCGAATTCCATTTAACATCACTCGGCAGGCCAACGGTCCGGCGCGGATAGACGCCCAAATTATCCCCATCCAAGGCCCACTCAGCGAAGTGACCGGTCAGCCGCTGCCATCCACACGCTGGAGTCGCTGGTTGAGTCTGGCCGGGGACCGAGAGCAGGCGTTTGATGATACCGGTTTCCGCAACGTCACGGTCAACGTTAATCTGCCGGATGAGGAGACGGTCCAATTAGGCGATTACCAGTTCCGGCTGCGTATTTTAGGCGTAGACAACCCCGACGAGCAGTTTGACGAGTCGGATGTGTTTACCGTCAGAATTACAGGCAAAGAACCGCGCCCGGGCGTGTTCGTGGCGACGACGCTCATTCTGCTGATTTTGCTGGTCGCGCTGATTGTCGGCGGGGTGTTGTATTACCTGTCGCAGGTGACTTTGGCGGTTAATATTGACGCGCCGGACAGTGTGACAATTGGGGAAGCCGCGCCTTACACCATCACCATCCGCAATACCCGTTCCACCACCGTAACCAACGTATTGCTCGAGTACCGTTTGCCGGACAGTTTGTTGGATGCCACAGCGACTGTGCCCGATTCGACCTTCCGCCGCTGCGAGGAAGAAGAAGAGGTCATCTGGTGCAATTTGGGATCGTTGGGCGCGCAGCAGACCACAACCGTCACCTTGCGCGCCATTCCTGCGCCCGGGGTGACGACGATCACCAATACAAAGGTGATAACGGTAACGTCTACAGAGAGGCGTCCGAGCGCGGGACGGCCGTCTGTGGCCGAAACGGCCGTTTCTCCAGGTTCCGGCATCTCGGTCGTCGTCGATGCGTCAACCGGGCTGGTCGCCGTCGACGAGCCGTTCACCGTCAACATCCTGGCCTGGGACAACACCATCTCGCCCACAGTCGACCTGGACAGCCTGGACACAACCACCCTCATCACCGACACCAGCGTCCTGACCAGCACCCAACCACACACCTACACTGTGATTTACCGGCTGCCACAAGGGATGCGTTATGTTAATAGCCCGCCCAGCAAAGAGTGCGCCTACCAAACCTATTTTGAAATCGCCTGCCGCCTGAATCCGTTTGAAAACGCCGATGGCGTGATTCAGGTTGAGAAAGTTTCGTTCGATCTGGTCCCCACCGAAGTGGGCGACAAAGTGCCGCTGCATACCATCAGTCTGGTGGATGAAACGGGGCGTGAAGCTGCCCAAACCAGCGCCCAAACGCCGGTTGTGGAAACCGCCTTATTGTTCAACGGCCTGACGGATTACGCCGAATTAGGCGTCACCGGCGCGCCGGAATCGTTAACCGTGGAGATGTGGATTCATCCGTATGCGACCGACGACGGCCAGAATTTTATCGGTCTGCACGAACCGAACGGCCGTAACGTCCTGCTGATCGGCTATTACGAAGATGGGCTGCATGTGAACCTGCGCGACACCCGCGCCACCATCAAAGGCATCCAAAGCACACGACGGCAGCATCTGGCCGTTGTGATCAAGAAAGTGGGCAGTTCCTTGTCGGAAATCACCGTTTTCATCAACGGGCAGCAGCAAGGGGATCCGGTGCAGGTCAACCAGGCGTTAGACAGCAGTTTGCCCACACGCCCCTGGGTTCTGGGCACAGACTGGGACACCAGCGCCAACGGACCGGTGGCCTCCGATTTTTATTACGGCCGTCTCAGCGACGTGCTGCTATGGCGCGAAGCTCGGGCCGCCGGGGCCATCCAGAACGACATGAACTTTCGCCTCACCCCCACCGACCTGCAGCAGGAAAAAACGCTCATCGGCTATTGGCCGCTGGAACCCGATCCCAACCGGGAGACAACGGTATTGGTTGATAGGCTCTCAACCATGCTGGCCGAAGACAGCCAGGCGCAAACCCAGAACGGCCGTCGCTATGGCGCAAGCTGGCAAATTTCACCGCCTCGTTTCGGCACCACCTTGCAGTTCGACGGCATCAACGATGAAGCGGCCGTAGCCGACATGACTCTGCCCACCCAACCGCTCGCGCCCGGACAATCCTACGCCATGACCTTTGCCACCTGGGTTTATGTTTCCGACATTCCCACCGAGGAACAATGGCTGGTAGGGCAGGCCGCGCCTGGGGGAACGGCCGTTCCCCCCACACCGGTTCTCTCCCCCACCGTCGCCAGCCTCACCCCGGTCAGCAACACCGTCGATATTGCCCAGGCCCAACTCATTGCCGCTCTGCAGCAAGCCAACGCCATCGACATCACCGCCGGCGAAGCGCTGTCCGCCACCCAGACCGCCCGCCAACAATTATTCGATTCCCTGCTCGTTCTGGTTGGCGCGTCCAGCCCTCCCGCCGACGTAGACCAATCGGAAATTCTGGTCTACAGCATTTTAGGTCTGAATGAAGTTGATCCGGCGGCCTTGCAGCGAGTCATCACCGGGACAGATACTCTGGAAGCCCTCTATGCGCCATACTTGCAGGCGCGCAACCAATTCCTATCCAATACAGTGGTTAACGGCGACGTAGGCTTTGTGACGCCGGATTTCGGCCTGGCCACAGCCAAACGCATCGAAGACGCCTATAACCTGGAACAGTCCATTCTGGCGCTGGGACAGGCAGTCTACACGGATTCTTCTCTCCCCACCAACAGGCCAATCGGCGCGCTGCGCGACCGTCAGCAGGCAGTGATCTCCGCGTACCAATTTACACTGCCTATTGCCCGCGCCCTGACTCGGCTGGACAGCCTGGCCGCGGCAGAAGAGAATCTGACCCGCGTCTGGACTTCTGAAGTGGGTACGGCCGTTCCGACCGATGGGGCGCTGACCAATTCCGGTTTTTCTGAAGCGCTGGAAACGGCCGCCGCGGCCGTAGGTCAGGCCCAGGCCGATCTGGACGCCGCCCTGATCGGTCTGGAACCGGCTTTGCAGCGAGAATTGGATGATACACTCCGCGCCCTCCAGGCTCAGGCTGGCGAATTGACAAATGAATTTTCCGGGCCAAAGGCCGGGCAATTACACCAGGCCCTGTTGGCCCTGGTAGACGTACAAACGGCCGAAGCGAATCTGGCGGCGGTGCGGGAAGCGGAAACGGCCGTGCAAGAAGCCGAAAACAACCTGGCTCAGGCGCAAGCCGGCGATGCGCAAGCCACCCAGGCGCAGCAAGAAGCCGCCCAGGCTCAGGCCGAAGTCACCCAACGCCAGGCTGAAGTTGACGCCGCCCGTACTGCTCTGGCTAACGCGCCCCAGGCAGATGTGCCTGCCGCCCGCCAACGGCTGGCCGACGCCGAAGCCGCCCTGACGCTCGCCCGACAGCAATACACGCAAAATCTCATCACCATCATGAACGACATCCAGTCGCGGGAAGCCATTCTGGACAATCTGGACACGCACCTGCAAGACGCCGTTCGCGCCGGGTTTGTGGCCGGACTGGACGCCGCCCGCCAAAACAACCTGGAGCGTTGGATTGGCCCCTTCCTCGATTTCATTTTGGGCACGCGAAGCCCGCAAATCAGCATGTACGACGCCGTTTACCAGGCGGCGCTCATGGGCGCCCGGCAGCAGCTTAAGCGAGAAGTGGATTTCAACGTCGACGTGGCCCAGGCCAAGCTAGACGCGGCCCTGGCCTCGCGTGATGTGCTGCGCAATGCCCAGGGCAATGTGGCCCTGCGCAACCAGATTGTGGGCAATATCAAAGCGTATCTGGACTCGCTAGACGCCGAGGTGAATACTGCCCGTCAGGAATTGGCCGATGCGCAGCAAAAGCAGCGCAGCGAAGAAGAACCGCTCATTCCGCCGGAAATTGCCGAAGGCCTGGCGCGCGCTGTGGCGCAGGCCATTGCCGAACAAACAGTCCAGGCTGCACGTCGCATAGATATCGAATCGCTGATTCGTGACGAGGGACAGCGCACGCGGCTCCAGGCCAACATCCAGCGGCAGGTAGACCAGGCATTAGCCGACGCGCTGCGGTGGCCGCGCGTCCAGTTGTATTTTTGGTCCAGCTACATGAACGGCTGGCTAGACGCCGAAATCAATGCGGGAATTGGCTCGCAGGCTGCCTTGCAAGCGAAGGGAGTAACCCGCGACCGCCTGCAAACCATGGATGAACGGCTGCTGGCGCTGCTGCAATACAACCCGGCGGCCGAGGCTGGATTGGGCACGACGGTGAACGCCCTGGTGGAGCAGGCCGCCGCTTCGGTGGAAACGGATCCGCTTGGAGCCTTGACCATTGCTTTCCGCGATGCGCTGAAAGATGCGAAAACGGCCGTGCAAAGCCTGATCCAGGCCGAACAAGGTCTGGCGCTTGTCCCCGCAGGTTCCAATCAACCCACAGAAACCCAAATTCCTACAAGCAGCAGCACAACGACCAACACCACAACGATTGGGGGAACGGCCGTTGCCCCCACCACCACAGAAAGCGCCCCAACTGGTGGCGTCATCGGAACTGGGCCAACAACCACCAACCAACCCACGGGCAGCGGTGGAACAACCGGAACCACGCCCACGACTGGAGGAACAGGGGGAACGGCCGTTATTTCCGGCACAACCACACTCACCCCAACAACCGCAGCCACCACCACAACCATCACCGCCACCACCCCGATCACCCCTTCCGCGCCGACAATTGGCCTGTGGGCCGGGCTGGTGATTGACCAGCGCGGGTATGTGGCGGTTGTGGCCCGGCAAGGTGAAGCGACGGGCGGCGCATGGGTAGAACTGCCCGACAGGCGGCCGATACCCACCAACCACTGGATTCATTACACCGGCGTCATTACGATCACGGCAAGCGGCGAGGTGCAGTTAAAGCTTTACCGGGACGGAGCCGATGTGAAAAATGATTCCCAAATAACGACCAGTCGGGTCAATTTCAACCGGACAGGCTGTGTTAGCAGCGTTTACGTGGGCGGTCTATGCCCCGACGACGAGCGGTACCACTTCAAGGGACGCCTGGATGACATTCGCATCTGGGAACGGGCTTTGGGTGAAGCCGAAGTTCCGCGCTGGCTAACCCGTCCTGGGGAATTTTTTGACGAGGCGGCTTACTGGCCGCTGGACGACGGACCAGGGCGGCAAAAAGCGGCCGGGACTTGCACCCTGCGCCAGAGCTGCAACTTACGCATCAACACGCCCGGCACACAAGACAACGCCAACGACAGGTTCCATTTGCCGGTTGCCGGTCCGGCGTGGGTGGAGGCTAATTTTGGCCTGGCAGATAGGATAAACGGGGTGCTGGTAACACCGGCTACGGCCGTATCAACAACCGCCGGCCAGCCGGGTCAAACGGCCTTACCACAGGGAGCGGTTACGCCTTGACGGCGGCATGGGGTTTGGCAACACCATGAATAATCCCAAGTTGCTGCTTCTTGTTGGGCTGGCGCTGGTGGTGCTGGTGGTCGCCTTTGGGGCCAGCGTAAGGCTGGCGGTGCGCAGCACGCAAGGAGAAGATGTGCACCCCCCGGCGATTGTGCCGGACCTGAATGCGCCCTGGATTCAGGCAATGCGCCAAAGGTTGACAAAAAAACTGACCAGTCAGGAGATGCGCCTGGGGACGGGCAGCGACCTGGGGTGTCTGGTGGGAGATGGCCAACTGCAAATGCCGGCAGGAGCCACCTGTTATTTTACGATTTTAGCGGCTAATTCGACGCGTCGGTTGAGTTTGCAACTGGCGTTTGGGCAGTCGGTGAGGCTGACGCTGGCACAGAAAAATGCGCTGACAATTGATGATATTGCTCTGGCAGCCGGGCAGGCGGCGCAATCGTATGATGTGTACCAGAATGACGAGAACGGCCGTCTCACCGTCACCGGCTGCACCAACGCCAAAAATGATCCGCTGGCGATTTGTTTGATTTCGTTGCAGTAGCGTGGGGGATGGGGTTGGGGGAAACGGCCGTTACGCCGGTTTCAGCGCCATGATGATGGCGATAATCGCCCCAATCAGCAAAATAATGGCCCAAATGATGCCCACGATGGCCGCAATGATCGCGGCGGCGGCATCGACAATGCTGGCCAAAATTCCCGGCAGCAAGCCAAAAATAAAACTGATGATCAGGTTCACCAGGATGGTGGTGAGCAGCAGCAGCACCAATCCCTTGTTTTCCACGTACCGCTGGTGAGTGGCGATGAGCGCCCCGGAAAGAAGCAGCTTCAGCAGCATGAGCAGGCTGAGGACGGCCAGAGTTTGCCCCTTGGGAAAACTGCCATACCGGATCAGGTAGATGATGGTGCCGAAGGGAATAGACAGGAGCAGCCCAACCATCAACAGCAGCGTCGCCAGCACCTTGAGAATAAAAATAATGGCCGCCAGGATAAGCAAGATGCTAAAGATCAGGGTGAGAATGCCCTGAATACGCCCCATGACAGATGGCGGCACGATGAACCCGGCTCCCATCAGCACGATGGTGAACAGCACGATGCCATCCAGAAATTTGAAGCCGCCCACGGCGTATCCTTCCAAATTGCCAGGGCTGATTTGGGCCAGTTCGTTTTGTTTGTCGCGGCGCAGGTCGTCGATCTGTTTTTGTTGTGCGGGGGTAAAGAGGTTGGCGGGCAGTTCGGCGGTACGGCCGTTTCCCGGCTGAAAATAAGGCGATAACCAGTCGGCCACCACACGCGCCGGCAGGCGGCTTATCTCCACAAAGAGAATGGAAACGGCGAAGAACAGGACTAAAATAAACAGCAGTTTGCGCAAATCGGTTACTTCCGCCGCAAATTCCAGATACCTGCGGCAATACCCAGCAGCGTTCCCAGCAAGGCAATTGCTGCGCCGGTCCAAAACAAACCGCTCAACAGCCGCACTACTTCATCTACTTCATACCGCAGCGTAAGAATCACAAAAATCCAGATGATCAGAGCGCCAATCACCTGGCAAAGGCTTTTAAAGAGGCTCAGATTGGAGGGGCCGGTCTTGGGTCTTTTTGTGGCGTTATCATAAAAATTCCACGCCTCGGCGACGATCCAGGCGGCGAAAGCCGGGTAGCCCACAATGCCGGCCGTCACCCCGGTTTCCAAGGGATTCATGGCTGTCATGATGATGACGGTGAGGTTGCTGGCAATGGTAAACAGGCCGACGATGGTGGTGAAAACGGCCAACATGTACCAGGTTCCCGGCGCGGCTTCTCGTTTGGCGCGATAAAACTGGAACCCGGCCACACCCAGCGTCAGCAGGCCGATGACCAGCCCGCTGGCCCAAAACCAGGCAAAGGCGTCGCTGAGTTGTGGCGCAGCGCCCAGCCCCACCACCACGGCCAAAAAGTTGACAATATCGGCCAGGGTTTGCCCACTCAGCCCTTTGACCGGATTGTAGCGCAGGCGGGGCCAGCTAAACCGACGATGAGCAGGGGGATTGGTAACGGCCGTCATTGCACTCTCCCTGGGCGCATTTCTTTTCTATCCGTCCCATTAGGAAAGCTGGTTGATGATGCCATTGATCACGCCCCGAATCGTGCCAAACGTAGCCATCGTCACGCCGCCAAAAAAGACAATCGTCAGCGCAAAGCCCATCTGGTCAAATGTAAATGTCCCGCTGCTGTAACTGTAATTAGGCGTAGCGCCCATCAACAGAAAAACAATGAAAATCCCCGACACCAGAGCGCCCAACACCTCCCAAATATTTTTTTCCCACCCCAAATAATCGGTCAGGGGCAAGCCCAGCGCATTGGGACTGTTGATGAACTCTTTGGTCACCGGCCAGGAGCTAAGAATTTCCACCAGCATCCAGCAAATAATACCTATCACGCCAAAAAAGCGGCCGAGATTCGTCCAGTCTTGAGAGGAAAACCCGGCAAATACGCCGAGGAATATAATACTAAAAACCAACGCACACATGGTCCAAAAAAACCCACCTATGCGCCAACGCTTATTGTTTGGATCCTCAAAAATGGTAGCTGGGTTTCTATTCCGTAAAAAATAAACCAAGAGTACGATACCGGTTAGAATCAGCAAGCCAAAACTCACCCAACTTCCAATTTGCACGTTTGTGGCGCTGGCAGCTCCTGTAGGAGCCAGAACCGACAAGATGGTCATAAGCCCTACAATTTCGGACGCCAGCGCACTGGCTCGTTCGCGCCGGTTTTGCGCCACTTTTACGGGGTAAACAATGCCAATGAGCAGCCAATTGCGTTTTCCATACTCGTCAACCCATTGGCCAATTTGGTTCTCCGTCAAATTGAGCCAGCGGCGATGCAGCGATAATCCAACCAGGAGGGCAAGCCAACCGGCAACCAAGCCCAAATGCCACCAGCCGCTGCCCAGATTGCTGAGGATGTTATACGCGGATAGACCGGCGATGACCGCTATAAAATTGGCCGTATCGCCAAAAATTTGACCGGAAAGTCCTTTTTGCACGTTCCAGGTGGGCAAGCCCACTGATCCGCGAATGATGACGGCGATGATGGCGATGGCGATCAGGGAGCCAATGAAGGTAAGACAGGAGATTGACCAGGCAGCGATGCCCGACTGGAAGCCATAGACGATGGCGACAATTGTCAAAGCGGCTGTACAGGCGCCCAAAAAGTAGCCAACCAGATTGCCCCGGCTGCCAAACTCAGCTGCATGTTGAATAACTAAAGCCAGGAACAGGATCAGGTGCGTAAGGGTTATGATTATCAGAGACCATTTTAAATAGCCGGTTGTCAGGTATTTGTCGGTTAAGAATATGCCGATGAATGAGGCAACGGCCGTGATGCCCAACACCAGAAATAACGGCCATTGTTGACGGATTGGTTTGTCCCGAACGCTTAAGTCCAGGCCAATGACCAGGCCGAAAAATAGATGCCACACCAGAATGCTGTAATAAAGCCCCAGGCTCATGAAAGCGGCAATGCCCCAAATGCCCGCATAACTGACGACTGCGACCAGACCGAAAAGAATGCCGAGCAGTGCGCCGGCCAGTTTTAGAATCGATCTTTCCTGCGTAATGGCGGCAATAATCAGGGGGACAACAATGAGCAATCCAAAAACAACGATAATAGCAATTCCATAGGCCATTGACTTTATCTCCTCAGAAAATAAAACCGCGGAGGGCGCAGAGAACGCAGAGAAAAAATCTGCGTCATCTGCGAAATCTGCGGATTTTCATTGATGGTGTTGAGCCTGCGCTCATGTTGTCTCCTTGGAGTTGAAAACCGGGTGCGATCCCTGCCGGGTCGTGGAAATTATCTGCGCCGCTTGAGATGATGTGATGGTTGATTCAGGCGTCGGTTGTCCGGCGGTGAATGGGGTAGACGTTTTGTTTGTAGCCGGAAAACGGCCGTAATCAGGCTGTTCGATGTGGGTCACGATGTGGGTCACGATGCAGGTCTAGCGCAAACGCCACAAATTGGGCCGCAGCGCGTCGGTCGAACTTTTGTTGAAATGGAGGTGATTCAAGTTAAGATGAGCCAACCGGCGCTGCCATGAGACAGCCCTGTGGTGAGTTCTGTGACAACAAACGGACCTCGTTTGAGTTGCGGGTTCCATTTCTTGCAGTTTGGCTTCGATACATGTAGGCTCATGAGGAGTATAGAAGTGAAACCCAGGCTTGTCAACGAACGAAACGCCAATGCTAAAGCGCCGGAACGGCCGTACACCCCATCACCATGCCGCCAACAAAACACGCCAACGCCCCCTGGCAAGGTCAATTTAAGATAGAACCAAGTTGCAGAATGTCAGTTGGAAAGAATTGTGTACAATCTATAAACTTACGACAATCCTTCACCTTTTCGGGAACAAGGTTTTTGTTATGCCGTTATGCACTCTCAAACAAACTAGAAACGCCTGACGGGGCGCCCCAAAGAGACCTAAATGAATTCTACTGAACAAAACGTGCCCACTTTAGAACAGAAAAAGACGCTTTGGCAGGCGGCCATGATTGCCGCCATGTTTGTCTTAATTTTGGCGGCAGTTGTCGTCGGCTTCGGGCTGCTGAAGGCCATGAGCTTGCTTTCCAGCGTCTTGGTTCCTCTTGGAGTCGCCGGAATTATCTCCATTTTGCTGAAGCCAATCATTGAATTGGCAACAAACCGTCTGTCTTTGCAACGCGGCCGGGCGATCGTTCTTGTTTTGGTTATCTTCTTTGGTTTGGGAGCCTTTCTGTTTTTTTTGACGGCCAAATCGCTAATCTCTTTCATGACAAGTCTGCCGGAACTTCTCAGGCAATTTACCCTGCTGGTTCGGGAGCAGCTTGTGCAATATCCTGAATTAGCGGATTCGTTTGTTATGACGGCGGAAAGCGTTGTGGCGTTTATACCGGCGGCTACTTCGACCATCATTTCATTTCTCTTTTCGACCGTCAACAGCACCATCGCCATCTTTGCCTACATCGCCGGTTTTATTTTCGTGCCGTTATACGCCTATTACATTTTATTAAACAGCAATACCATCGCTGATCGGTGGCACGAATATATTCCCTTACGCGAATCCAAATTCCGAGACGAACTGGCCTTTATGGTGGGCGAAATCAGCCGGTATATCGTTACTTATTTTCGAGGCCAAATTACAATCGGGTTCACCATTGGCGGCATTATTGCATTGGGTCTCATCATTCTCAACCTGAAATATGCCCTTCTCATTGGTCTGTTCGCCGGTTTTGTCGGTCTGATTCCTTATCTGGGCGCAATCATGGCGATTATACCTGGCATTACCCTGGCCTATTTGCAATCCGGCGGAGACTGGCGTTATGTGCTGCTGGTATCGCTGGTTTTTGTTTTTGCCAGCCAGGCTGAAAGCCTGTACATCGGTCCTAGAATCATGGGAAATCGCACCGGCCTGCACCCGATGGCCGTCATCCTCTCCCTGTTTTTCTGGTCGTCCGTTATTGGCGGCGTTTTAGGGCTGATGCTAGCTATCCCCCTGACGGCCACCATGCGTGTGCTGCTGCAGCGGTACGTATGGCAGCCAGGCAACGCCGGGCCCGTCGCTGAAGACGCCTCGTCTCCCTGATCCGTTGGGTTGTAACCCAGTTGGATACCGGCGATGAAATGGGAAACGGCCGTTACCCCATCAAAAACAGCAGTAAAAGGAAAACGAAAAAATCAACCGCCCGCAGCCGCTTGTGGCCAAGACATCGAGTACTCTATAATCTTACCCATGCCTACGCCAATTTTAGCCACAAAGCTGTTTATCCCCCCGCCGCGACCAAAAATTGTCCTTCGCCCGCGCCTCATCGAGCAACTTAATGAGCGGCGACACCACAAACTCACCCTCATCTCTGCCCCGGCCGGTTTTGGCAAAACCACCCTGATCAGCGAATGGGTAAATCTACAAGATGACGTCGCAGGGCTAAATCCTGCTCAAGTTGCCTGGCTTTCACTGGACGAAGGAGACAGCGATCCCCATCGCTTTTTCACTTATATGGTGGCCGCCTTGCAAACAATTGTGCCCGGCCTGGGCGATGGCGTCATGGCGGCGCTCCAGTCGCCACAGTCTCCAGCCATAGAATCGATTTTGACGGTTTTGTTGAATGAGTTAACGGCCGTCGCCACCCCCATCCTCCTCATCCTCGATGACTACCACCGGATCGACGCCTCCTCCGTAGACGATGCGCTCGCCTTTTTTCTGGACCATCTGCCGCCGCATATTCACATCGTCATCACCACCCGCGAAGACCCCACACTCCCCCTCGCCCGGTACCGCGTTCAGGGGCAGCTAAGCGAACTGCGGGCCACCGACTTGCGCTTTACCCGCGACGAAGCCGCCGCCTTCCTCAACCAGGTCATGGGCCTCGCCCTTTCCGCCGCAGACATCGTTGCCCTGGAATCCCGCACCGAAGGCTGGATTGCCGGCCTGCAATTGGCAGCGCTGGCTCTACAAGGCGCCAATTCCCCCCAGGGAAACCGGGACACGGCCGGATTCATCCAATCATTCAGCGGCAGTCATCGCTTTGTGCTGGACTATCTGGTTGAAGAAGTGCTGCACCAACAGCCAGAAAACGTCCAGACGTTTTTGCTGCGCACTTCCATCCTTGATCGCCTTTGCGGTCCGCTTTGTGAAGCCGTTTTGCATGATCCGGCCGTATCCGGCCAGGAAACCCTGGCTTACCTGGAACGCGCCAATTTATTCCTTGTGCCGCTGGACAACAAGCGGCGTTGGTACCGTTATCACCATCTCTTTGCGGATTTGCTGCAGCAGCGATTGCAGCAAACCTTTTCGGCCTCAGCGACAGGCGTGGCGGGCGAAATCGCCGAATTACATCTTCGGGCCAGCTTTTGGTATGAAGAGAACGATCTGGAAGTAGAGGCGTTTCAACACGCCGCCGCCGCCCATGACGTTGAGCGCGCGGAGCGCCTGATGGAAGGACGTGGGATGCCCCTGTTGTTTCGCGGCGCGGTTGCGCCTGTGATGAACTGGCTGGCTTCGCTGCCAACGGCCGTGCTGAATGCCAGCCCCTCGTTGTGGGTAACGTATGCCTCGGGATACCTGTTTCTCGGCCAAATCAACGGCATCGAAGAGAAGCTGCAGGCAGCCGAAGCGGCCATGCAAAACGCCGAACCAGACGAGAAAACCCGCGATCTGATCGGCCGCATTGCCTCCATGCGCGCGACGGTTGCCGTTGCCCAAAACCAGGTGGAAACCATCCAGACACAATCCCAGCGCGCCCTGGCATATCTGCACCCGAACAATCTGCCCGTGCGCATATCCATCATCTGGAACATGGGCTACGCCGCTGAACTTCAGGGAGATCGGGCTGCGGCCAAACGTGCGTACACCGAAGCCCGGTCTGCCAGTCAGGCAATTGGGCACTTTATTATCCACATCATGTCTTCGTTAGGCGTTGGCAACATCCAAGAGGGGGAAAACCAGCTCCATCTGGCCGCCGAAACTTACCAGAACGTCTTGCAATTGGCGGGAGAACCGCCGCTGGCAGTTGCCTGCGCCGCCCATCTGGGCCTGGCGCGCATCCAATATGAATGGAACAATCTGGATGCCGCCCACCAACATGCGCAGCAAAGTTTGCAGTTGGCAAGGCAATTTCACAACAGCGTTGATCGCACGGTATCCAGCGAAGTTTTTCTCGCCCGACTCAAACTTACGCAAGGCGATACAGCCGGCGCACACGCAATTTTAGTCCGCGCCAGCGACGCTGTGCGCCAGCATCACTACACCTATCGCGCGGCTGAGGTGGCCGCCGCACAAGTGCTGACGTGGCTCCGACAGGACAACCTGGCCGCGGCCGCAGAATTGGCGGCCGAGTACGACCTCCCGATGAGCCTGGCGCGGGTTTGTCTGGCGCAAGGCGATCCGTCCCAAGCGCTGGCAATCCTGGCGAAGTGGCGGCAATCGGTGGAGGCCAAAGGTTGGGCGGATGAGCGGCTCAGGGCGTTGGTGTTGCAGGTTGTGGCTTATAAGGCGCAAGGAGATGGGGAAACGGCCGTTACTCTTCTCGCCGAAGCGCTCACCCTGGCCGAACCCGAAGGCTTCGTCCGCCTTTTTGTAGACGAAGGCCCGCCCATTGCCGACCTTCTGGCAGCGATGGCCAACGAACTCCCGCCGCAGCACACCGGCAGCGCAGCTTACATCCACCACTTGCTGGCTGCTTTTGGCCGACAAACCGATCACCAACCAGCAAAATCCACGTCACATCTCCTGCCAGAACCGTTGAGCCAACGCGAGTTGGAAGTGCTGCAGCTTATCGCCCACGGATTGTCCAACAGAGAGATTAGCGAGCAGCTTTTCCTGGCCTTGAATACGGTGAAAGGCCACAACCGCCGAATCTTTGAAAAACTGGCGGTGCAAAGGCGCACAGAAGCGGTGGCTCGTGCGCGTGAATTAGGGTTAGTGTAGGAGGGGGAACGGCCGTTTCCCCCAACTCTCGCAGCAAAACCGCTCATCAAGCCATCGCTTCCCACACACACAACACCTCCCAATAACACTTTTGTGTCTATACACCAACACCGGGTTGCCCATATGCTTTCTGTACAGTGAACATGCGGATCAGCTGCCACAAGCAGCCCTGGCAGGTACAGAACTATGTCACACCCACAAAATTACCAACCCGGATCAGGCCAGCCGGCGGTCTACCAAATCAGACTGAAAGGACACCTGGGCCATCAATGGGCAGAGTGGTTCGGCGGCCTGCGGATCACACAAGAAGATGAGGACACGCTCTTAACCGGCGAGATTGCCGACCAGGCAGCCTTGTATGGCCTGCTAAAAAAGGTGCGCGATTTAGGTCTGCCACTGCTTGCTGTCGTTTGCCTAGGGTTCGACCAAATAGAGGAATCTGACAACCTATAATTTTCCCAACTGCACTGCCCCGAAGGCACGAGGCTACATAATCTACAGGAGATTGGAGATCGAATACATGAATCGAAACAGGATGTTGATTGAAGCAGACGAATTACTCGGAAAATTAGATGATGGCAATCTGCGAATTATGGCTCATTTGATGGCCGGGAACGAAAACGTTGCGGTGTACGATGGCTCGATGGATGAATGGGTGGGAGAAGGATTACCAACAACGACAGGAGAAAGCGCATGAAAGCGATTGTCTTTGAAAAATACGGCTCGCCCGATGTTTTGCAGTTAAAAGAGGTAGCAAAACCAACGCCCAAGGACGATGAAGTGCTGGTGAAAGTGGTAGCCGCGGCCGCCAATCCCCTGGATTGGCATCGCCTGCGCGGAGCGCCGTTTTTAGTTCGCCTATCTGAAGGGTTACGGAAACCTAAAAATATATTTCTTGGCGCCGACATCGCCGGGCAGGTGGAAGCGGTTGGCGACAAAGTGACGCAGTTTAAGCCTGGTGACGCGGTATTTGGCGATGTGTCTACGGGCGGTTTTGCAGAATACGTGTGCACGCGGCAAGGAAATCTGGCGCTGAAGCCGGCTAATTTATCGTTTGTACAGGCCACGGCCGTTCCCGTCGTCGCCTTCACCGCATTACAAGGTCTGCGAAATTCCGGCCAGATCAAGGCGGGGCAAAAGGTCCTGATCAATGGCGCTTCGGGCGGCGTAGGGTCGTTTGCCGTGCAGATAGCCAAATCCTTCGACACGGAAGTCACCGGCGTGTGCAGCACTCGCAATCTGGAGCTGGTGCGCTCGCTGGGGGCCGACCATGTCATTGATTACACGCGAGAAGATTTCACCAAAACCGGGCAGCAGTATGATCTAATCTATGATGCGGTGGGGAATCGTTCGGTTGCGGATTATAAGCGGGCGCTAAAGCCGGAGGGCGTTTGTGTGGTAGCTGGCTTTACAACGCTGGCGCAATTGTTTCAGGTGATTGTCCTTGGAGCCTGGGCGTCCAAAACCAGTCAACAGCGCATTGGCCTGATGGCGACGGCCAAATCAGATCAGGCCGATCTTGTGTTTATTTCAGAACTGCTGGAATCTGGCAAAGTTATGCCGGTTATCGACCGCTGCTACTCGTTGAGCGAAACGGCCGTAGCCATCCGCTATCTTGAAGCAGGACACGCCCGCGGCAAGGTCATCATCACCATCGCCCCTGAAGCTTCAGCCTGACGCCCGGGCACGCTCGCTCCGGGCCAATTCGATAACGGTCCAGGCTGGTGTCTACCGGATAGAATCGGCTGGTGGAGCGTCTGGTTTTGGCGCGCGTTTGCGCCGCGCCAACCAGACGCCGCCCAGCAAACATGCGCCCAACACGTTCCACATCGTGCGCCAGAATGGTTTTAGGAAACGGGCCAGGAAAAACGGCCGTTTCACCCCCCAATCGCTCGTTTCCCCCACCAGCAGCGCGGCCGGCTTAGCCGTGCCATCCGCGTGCAAAATGCCCAGATACTTTTGCGGTCCGGTTCGCCAGGGCGCGCGTCCGGCCACATTCGACGGCACACCGGCAAAATCATACAGTGTCCAGGCGATATAACCGGCGGCGTCAGTTTCTGCCAGAGCCTGCCGCATGGCAGCGTAATAAACCGCCTGCTCATTTTCCGTATGGCCGCCGGGGAAGATGGAACTATTCCAGGTAGACAGACCAAATTCGGTCAGCACGATGGGTTTGTGGGACACGGCCGTGCGCAATTGCGCATATTTCTCCGGCAAATCGGCCGGCGCGCCATACGCATGAAACGACACAAAATCCACCACCTCGGCTAACTGCGCCGCCGCCTCGCTCTGGCTCCAGCCAATGGTGATCAGATGGTTGGGATCCTGACGGCGCACCTGCCAGGCAATGTACTCCAACCAGGCGTTGACCATTTCCAGCGTATTCCCCGGCTGGTCAAGGTCCGGTTCGTTTTTTAAATCCCAGGCCAAAATAGCCGGATGATCGGCAAAATACGGCACAAGGGCTGCCAACGCGCGGTCGGCGTTGGGCCACAGCAATATCTGGTAATCGGTACGAAAATCGAACAGGGTCACGATCACTTTCAGGTGATGGCTCTCGGCCCTGTCCAAAAAATCGGCCAGATTTTGGCGGAAAAGCGCTTCCGAGTCTACATTGGCGGCAGGCAGGCCGTCGGCCGGGGGGGTAGGTTCGGGCAGAGGATAGGGCACGAAGATGCGCACGGTGTTTAGCCCAAGAGACGCAATCCGTGCCAAATCTTGTTCGATGATGGCCGGATCATAAGCAGGCCAGAATGCCAGCCAGGGAGTGGCCTGAGGATAATAATTGACGCCGCGGATGGGAAACGGCCGTTCCCCCACCAGCAGCTGCCCGCCCGCCACGCGCACAAAATCGGCTGGCACTTCTGCCGCTTGCGTCGCCGCAGCCAGCGGGACCGCCTGGCGACGCACCCAATGGCGCACGCGCCAGTTGCCATCTTCCAACATCATCACCACGTCATAATCAGCCTGAGTGACGCCGGAAAAAATGGGCGCGCCCGCAGCGTCGCGGATGAGTTGGGCCACCAGGACATCGTGAGCCGTCAGCGAGACAATCGAACCATCGGCGGCGTAAAAGTGGAGTTGGAGCTGGTGGGTCAGGTCAGTCTGGGCCAGCGAAAAGCCTTGCTGCCGGGCAGCCAGCACAGCCTCATCGGCCGCGGCCAAAGCCGGACCCACAAAATAGGTTTCCAAGCCATACGGCGCGCCGCGCAGATAAGAGATGTTCCACTGAAACCAGGCCCGCAAATAGGCCGATTCGATCTGGGTGCGGGTGAGTGGTTCCATCTGG
>JAKQCM010000066.1 GCA_029559155.1 Chloroflexota bacterium | reverse complement strand
CACATCTGGTCGTCGCTGTGGACCGGGTGCAGGCCGATGAAGGTACGGGAAGCCTGCCCTGAGTCCCCCGAAGGGTCTATCAGGGCTAACTCCTGCTTGGCGCTGCCGGCAGGAAACATGAAGTCGACGGCCAAATCGTCTACGACGTAGACATGGCCCTTGTCCTGGCCGCCGCGATGCAGCGTCGTCACCTCGAAGCGGCCAGAGGAGAGCAGTTCCTGCCGGTGACGTTCGTCAAGCGGCAGCCTGTCGGCCAGACGCTGAATGAAGCCCCGGCTGACCTGCCCGCTGCCATCCCACAAACGGCCGTCCAGGTGGGGGTTGTAGTCGATGGTAATGTCGCTGTCGGCGAAGAAACCCCAGTACCGAAACGGCCGCATGATGCGCGACAGCCGTTTGGACAGGACGTAGCCGCCCTTGTCGAGGGAAAGTTTCAGGCCGGTGTGGGCCAGGAAAACGGCCGTATCCATCCCTGGAACGTGCAGGTCCAGCACCTTGTCGTCCTTCACCCAGCGGAGCGTCGGCGTGTCGGCCTGGAAAATCTCGGCCAGCGCCGTCTCGTCGCCTAAGGAACGCGCGGTAATCTGCCACGCCAGCGCCGCAGGCAGGAACGGATACGCTAAACCACCACGATTGTCGTCAAAACGAATGGTTGTCATCATTTTCTCCTTATGAGCTAGAGCTAGCTAGAGCGAGAGCTAGAGCGAGAGTAAGAGCGAGAGTAAGAAAAGAGGGGGGAACAGGATTGGGAACTGGAGCAAAGTCAGAGGAAGAACCAGGGCGTCAGCCTGCCTCTTCCTCTCGCTCTCGCTCTAGCTCTCGCTTCCCGGCCATTTGCCGGCGCGGCGCATGTCGCGCAGGGCGACGCCCCAGGCATCCAGCGCCTGGTCGCTTTGGTGGGGTTCCCACTGTGGCGGAACGGCCGTCGGCCGCTGGCTGCGTCGTTTGCCGGGGACGCGGCGCTGGTTGGGTTGGAGATAAATTGCCTTTTGTGGGTCTGGTTTGTTCATGAAATCCTCCTTAGCGAGAGCGAGAGCCAGAGCTAGAGGAAGAAGGAGAGTTCTTGCCTCTTCCTCTAGCTCTGGCTCTCGCTCTCGCTTCCACTAGAAACGCAAAGAGGCAGCCCATATGGACTGCCTCTCTTCCTATTATATAAAGCGCTAATACAGCGCTGGCCGAACGGCCGTTAACCTACAACAGAAACTCCTCCGACGACGCGTTCGGCGGGGTGGGGCGGTACGGCCGTTGTCGGCGCGCGGCCCAACCGGACGGCCGTATCGGCTCGTCGCCCAGGCAGACGGTGTAGCTGAGATGCAGCTTGCCGCCGGGCAGCGGCAGCGTCAGGCTGACGCCGGCATCGCGGTGGTCGAGCACGAAGCAGTAGTTGGCGCTCAGGCGTAGGGGACCAAGGTTCGCAGTGCAGGCCTCCTCATAGGGGCCGTGGTGTTCGTCGTACCCAGATACCCATCGGCTGAAGACAAGACGAGTAATGAGATTGAAAATGCGTTCGGTAACCATCAAGATTTTCTCCTTTTGCTGTTGGCTTGAAATAGACAGACAAAACGGCCGTTACCCGGTTGGCAGGCAACGGCCGTTTAACCCCGACACGATGATTGCTGGACTACTTGACTACTTGACTACTTGACTACCCGACTCTCCACACCGCACGCGGCTCGTCGCTTCGGCATGCGCCAGCCGGTCGCAGCGCTCGTTGAGGGCGTGCCCGCTGTGTCCAGCCACCCGCTGCACCGTGATCTCGTGGCGGGCGGCCGCCGCGCGTACCTGCTGCACCAGGTCACGGTTAGCCTTCGCCTGTCCATCGCCCAGAATGGCCGCCACATACTGGCTGTCGGTGACCACCGTTACGGCGCACGGCCGTTTCAAGGCTTGCAAGCCGGTCAGGACGGCCGTCAGTTCCATGCGGTTGTTGGTGGTCGCGTCGGCTCCGTCTACCAGCACCTTTTCCCGGCCGCCTGCCTGCAAAATGGCGCAGCAGCCACCCGGGCCAGGATTGCCGCGGCAGCTGCCGTCCACGAATAAAGCAACTTCTGTTGTCATCACCCATACCTCCATCCGATTGATTTTGCCGGACCGGCAAGCCGCCAGCCCTTTCTCGCCCGCCCACAGCCGTAGGCTGTTTTGACTTGAAATACCCAATGGGCTGCAATGAAGGGGACGGGTGTTTCGTATAGGATTAATACAAGCGGGCATTGGGTGACGGCCGTTCTGCGGCTCCCTGTGTGGCAGCAGGCGAGATTCCGTCCGATAATCCTGGGCTATCAAAAGCTGAAACAAGCAGGGTGGCAGGTGAAACGCAAGCAACGAGGGGGACAAAGCGCTGGTCCTGGTGGACCAGCGAGATATAGATTTTTACGGGGACGTGATAACGGTCGTGATGGTGGAAGTAGACGGCCGTCAGGTAGTATATATCCCTATACGACCAATTTGTGACTATTTAGGTGTTTCCCGGCAAGGGCAAAACAGACGGGTAAACGCTGATGAAGTTTTGTCAGCCGTTAGCATGTCCATCAACATTACGTTGACGGACATAGAGCCAGACAGCAGACGACCCAAAACAAGTCGGATGTTGTGTTTGCCGCTCGAGTATATCAATGGATTCCTGTTTGGCATGAACCTTAAGCGGGTTAAACCAGAGATCAAAGCAAACATCATCCGCTATTAGCGAGAATGCTACCGGATTTTAGCCGACGCCTTCGTCGGCCAGAGTACGGACGTACAACCCACCAGCGCCAGTGATGAGCCTCTGTTACAACTGCACAACATGGCCCTGGTCATTGCCGCCACAACGAGAGAGATGCTGGCCACAAAGTACCTGGCGCAATCCAATACCGAACGGTTAGACCGGGCGGCGCTGGTGGTGCAAAATTTGACCCGACGGGTAACGGCCGTTGAACAGCAGGTCCGGGCAGGCAAACTGACCGAGGAACAGGCAGCGGAGATTAAACGGCGCGTCAACCTCATCGCCAATGAGATGAGCAAACACGATCCGGGTAAAACGCATTTTCAGGCGGTTTATACCGCCCTGGGTGATGAAGTGGGCGTGACCAGTTACAAGGCCATCCCCCTGAAAGCCTACAAAACGGCCGTTTCGTTCCTGGATAACTGGCTGCTCGCCATATACGCCAAGGATGCTTTGAAATTGTATCTTCAGGGCTGAATGACTAGCGAATCAGAACGAACTCCATAGGGAATCACAATTTTCCACCTAATCGAGCTGATATGTTTCAATAAATGGTGCTTCTTCCTATTTACTGAGATTCAGAGTCACATCAGCCGGCATACCTGGTTTGAGATCATGCTCAGGATTAGGGATTGTCAAACGGATACCATACACAGTGCTCTTACGCCCTTCCACCGTGCGGGTATTTTGCGGCGTGAACTCAGCCTGGTCGGCGATGTGGGTCACCTTGCCCATAAAGACCCCATCCGGGAACGAATCTACCGTGATCGGGTACTCCTCTCCCAGATGGATTTTGCCGTATTGATCTTCGGGAACATAAATGGTCAGCGTCATCTCATCGAGATTGGCAATGACCA
>JAKQCM010000056.1 GCA_029559155.1 Chloroflexota bacterium | reverse complement strand
TTCCGCAATCACGGCCGTCCGGCCGCCTCTCTCCAGCAGAAGGTCAACGAAGCGTATCGCGTGCTCGACCAACTGGCCAAATTAGACATCGACATCGACGACGTGACCCACCAGTTGGAGGAAGAAGGCATCACCAAATTTAACAAACCCTACGATCACCTGATGGCCATGCTGGACGAGAAGAGGCAGCAGGCCACCGCCGCCTGAGCGGCAACATTGACCAACCATCCCAGCAGTCGGGACGCCGGCAGCAACACCCGCTGGTTTGCCCTGGACCAGACGCCGGCCGGCCGGCGCATCAGCCAGGTTTCCGAAACACCTATTTCGTAGCCACCACCCAACCCAACCAACCAACAAACCAACAAACCAACCAACAAACCAGGAAAAAAACATGACCACAACCCCTTCCTCCCCCATCACCACCCTCTTTCTCGACATTGGCGGCGTGCTGCTGACCAACGGCTGGGACCACACCATGCGGCGGCACGCGGCGGAGGTATTCCGGCTCGACTACGATGAGATGAACGAACGCCACCACCTGACCTTTGACACGTACGAAGAGGGCAAATTGAGCCTCGACGAGTATTTGCAGCGGGTGGTGTTTTATCAGGAACGGCCGTTTACCCCCGACAAGTTTCAACGCTTTATGTTTAGTCAGACACGGCCGTATCCCGACATGATCCGCCTGATCACCGAACTCAAACAGCGCCACCACCTCAAAGTCGCGGCCGTCAGCAACGAAGGCCGCGAACTAACCGAATACCGCATCCGCCAGTTTGAGCTGGGGAGCGTCATCGACTTCTTCATCGTCTCCTGCTTCGTCCACTTCCGCAAGCCCGACGCCGACATCTACCGCATTGCCCTGGACGTCGCCCAGGCCGCGCCTAAAGAAGTCGCCTACATCGAAGACCGGCCCATGTTCGTCGACATTGCCAACAGCCTGGGCATCCACGGCATCCGCCACACAACCTATCGAACCACCTACGCCAGTCTGCACAGCCTCGGGCTGCGCCTGGCCGAGGCGAATGGGGAGCCGATTAGAAGGTAGAGAACAGAAGAGAGACTAGAGATTGGAGACTAGAGACTTACCAATCTCCAATCTCCAGTCTCTAATCTCCAATCTCCAATCCCTCCCCCCGGAGAAACAACATGAACAACCAAACCTACAAAATCGGCATGATCGGCCTGGGTGTGATGGGGCGAAACTTGCTCCTCAACATAGCCGATCATGGCTACGCCGCTGCCGGCTATGACCAAAACCCGGATCAAGTCCACGCTTTACGCGCCGAAATCGAGGATCGCCCCATTCTGGCCACCGACAGCCTGAGCAGTCTGGTGCAAGCCCTCTCCACGCCGCGCGCGGTGATGATGCTGGTGCCCGCCGGCGACCCGGTCGACAACGTTTTGGAGGAGCTTCTGCCGCGCCTGCAAAAAGGCGACCTGGTCATCGACGGCGGCAACTCCAACTTCCAGGATACCGAACGGCGCAGCCACATGCTGGCGGACAAAGGGATTCGGTTTCTGGGGGTGGGCATTTCTGGCGGCGAAGAAGGCGCGCGCCACGGCCCCAGCATGATGCCCGGCGGGGCGCTAGACGCCTACCAGATTGTGCAGCCCATCCTGGAAGCCGCCGCGGCCAAGGTTGACGGCGATCCGTGCGTTACCTATCTCGGCCCTAATTCGGCCGGGCATTACGTGAAAATGGTGCACAACGGCATCGAATATGGCCTGATGCAGCTCATCGCCGAAAGCTATGACCTGATGAAGCGCGGCCTGGGGCTGGACGACGACCGGCTGCACGAAGTCTTTCAGGCCTGGGATGATGGCGATTTGAACGGCTACCTGATGCAGATCACCGCCGACATCTTTGCCCAGCCAGACCAGGAAACCGGCCGGCGGCTGATTGACGAGATTTTGGACGAAGCCAAGCAAAAAGGCACCGGCATGTGGACATCGCAAGACGCCATGAATTTGCAGACACCCACGCCGTCAATCGACACGGCCGTCGCCATGCGCAATATGTCCGCCCTGCAAGCTGAACGCGACCAAGCCAGCGCCAGCCTGCCAGGCCCATCCATTCAACTAGAAAGCAGCCCGGATCAGTTTTTGCCCCATCTGGAACGCGCCCTCTACGCCGCCATGGTGATCACCTACGCCCAGGGCTTTGCCCAACTGCGCCGCGCCTCGGCGGCGTATGAATATGGCCTGGATTTGGCGGCGGTGGCCCGCATCTGGCGCGGCGGCTGCATCAT
>JAKQCM010000054.1 GCA_029559155.1 Chloroflexota bacterium | reverse complement strand
GAAAAACGCGTCAAAAGAGCTTACGTCGAAAACGCCTTCTTTCGCTGGGAAAGCGCCGTCATCATCAGTCTCACCGTCGTCCTGGCAGCTCTTTCGGCGCTGAATCTTGGAGTCGATTTCCTACCAGCCTGGGCATGGCTGCTTGCCGGACTGCTCATCGAAGGCGGGCTGGTCGCTTCCAGCCTCACCGATAAACAGCTCTACCAAAAAATCATGGCCGAAGCCCTCCACCGCGAATTCGATCCCAAACACATCGACGACAAAGCGCTGCGCGAACAGTTCCTCAAAGCCGTCAACTACCGCCGCCGCATCGAAGCCGCCATTCAAGAACAACCAGACAACCTGCTCAAAGACGAACTCCAGCAGGCAGCCAGCCAGATCGACAACTGGATTGAGCACATTTACAACCTGGCGCAAAAAATCTCCCGCTACCGGCAGCGCCAACAAGAAATCGAACGCGACAAAGCCCGCGCCCAACGCCGCATTCAAGAATTAGACCAGGAAATGATTTTAGAAGACGACGAAGCGGTGAAACAACAAATGGTCGTCACCATTCAAGGGCTGCAACAACAGTTGTCAACCCTGTCTGGCGTAGAAAACACCATGCAGCGCGCCGAACTACAAATTGAAAACTCCCTGGCGCACTTGGGCACCATCTACTCGCAAGCTCTGCTGGTTGACGCCAAAGACATCGACAGCAGCCGCGCCAAACGCCTGCGCCAGGAAATTTCCGACGAAGTGACCGAGCTAAACGAGGTACTCTTAGCGATGGATGAGGTCTACACAGCCGAAAGCAGCTAGACCATTCATCCAGGTTGTCAAAATTCGTCACGTCTGATAGGATCACACGCTGCAAATTTTTAAAATTGGAGAGTAACCAGCTATGAAGGTGCTGTTGAAGGAAGATGTTGATAATTTAGGATTGGCAGGCGAAGTTCACGAAGTAGCCGCCGGTTTTGGCCGTAATTACCTCATACCCCAGGGTTTTGCCGTAAAAGCAAGCCCCGGCGCGATGAATCAGGCGACTGTCTGGCGCAAAAAAGCGGAAGCACGCCGCGCCCAGATTCGCGCCGAATATGAAGCCTTAGCCGCTAAAATCGAAGGCGTGACCCTGAACTTTACGGCGCGCGCCGGTGATTCGGGTAAATTGTATGGTTCTATCACCACGGCTCAGATCGCCGATGCGTTGAACGAAACTATGGGTCTGGACATTGACCGCCGCAAAGTGGGCGTCGATCCGCTGCGTCAGTTAGGGGAACACAAAGTGGTGGTTCGTCTGTCTGGCGACATTCACCCATCGGTGACGGTGATCATTGAATCTGAAGGCGGCGAGCCGGAAGTTGAAGCGGCAGCCCCTGTTGTCGAAGAAGTCGAAGAATACGATGAATTCGATGAGTATGAGGAATTTGAAGAATCCTTCTAATATTTCTCGCCTCAAGGCACACCCCGCTGATGCCATCATGATTGCTTACATTCCAAGTCACTGGTTTGCATCAGTGACTTTTTTTTAGCATGAACGAACTCGGCCACATCCTTCGGGAAGCCCGTGAGACGAAGGGGTATACTCTGGAGGATGTTCAAGAAGAAATTCGCATCAATGCGAAATATCTAAAATCGCTGGAAAACGGTGACTATCATGCGCTGCCCACGCCTGTTCATGTGCGAGGGTTCTTGCGCAATTATGCTCGTTTCCTGGGGTTGGATCCGCAGCCGCTGTTAGACAGATACGAAAGTTATCTCAGCCGACCGCCTTCTAAGGCCACGGCCGTTTCCGAAAACGGCAGCAGCACCCCCTTACCAACCATCAGCAAAGATGCGCCTGTTTTTTATGATCCGGTCAACGTCGAAGTAGACGTCGGCCAGCGGCGCGATCCCGAATCTGCGCTGCGGCTGGTGATTATTCTGGCTCTGATTGTCGTTTTAGCCCTGATCGCTAATCGTTTTGTCCCGTTATTTTTGGGCAATGGCGACGGTTCAGCTGCTATTACCGATGGCATCAACGATGCCCTGTTAAACATCACTAACCGGGCAGAAGGCACGGCCACAGCCGCCGCCGCGGAAGCCGATGGCCTGACGCCAGCCCCAGAACAACAACCCATTGTTGTGCCCGGCGAGATCATCACTTCGACCAGCCGTAATAATTTCGACGCCACCCTGACGCCATTGCCGACACGGCCGTCTCTCCCCGCCACCATGGACGAAATTCGCCTGCGCCTGGACATCAGCGAACGCACCTGGATGGAAGTAACCATCGACGGCGACATTGTGTTTAGCGGCTGGGCCAAAAACGGCGACCCACCTTACGAATGGACGGCCACCGAAGAAGCCAAAGTCAACACCGGCAACGGCGTAGGCGTGTTTGTAACGATTAACGACATCGCCTGGGGACGCATGGGCAACCGGGGCGAAAACAAAGAAGAAGTGTGGCGCACCACAACCAATAATTGACCAATTCCATGAGCAAACAACAACAGAAAAAGAATTTTTATTTGCTCAGCCTGGGCTGCAGCAAAAACACAGTGGATTCCGAAAGCATGGCCAGCCTGCTGCACCATGCCGGCTTCTCCGGCGTAACAGACCCCGACGACGCCAGCGTACTCATCGTCAACACCTGTGGGTTCATTGAAGACGCCCGTCAGGAATCGATTGCTGCTCTGCGGGAATTGGCTGAATTGAAGCAGCCCAATCAACTGCTGATTGCCGCCGGCTGCATGGCGCAGCGATACGGCGCAGAGGTTGTAGAATGGGCGCCTGGGGTAGATGGCGTCATTGGAACCCGCCGCTGGATGGACATCGTGCGCTTTGTGCGCCAACTGCGCCGCCACAAACATCCCGAACCACTCTATCACCTGCCCGAAGAGGCCACGACGGTGGGCAGGGATGAGCCAGGGGTATTGAGAACGGCCGTGCAAGGTCGCAGCGCCTACCTCAAAATATCCGATGGCTGTAGACGGCCGTGCGCCTTCTGCGCCATCCCCCAAATCAAAGGTACCCACGTCAGCCGCCAACCTCAGGCCATCCTCAACGAAGCCCGCCGCCTGCAAGACGCCGGCCTGCAAGAACTCATCCTCATCGCCCAGGACACCACCGACTACGGACACGACCTGGGCCTGAAAAACGGCCTCAGCCAACTTCTGCAAGACATCGTCAAAGCCGCGCCCGACATCCCCTGGATTCGTCTGATGTACGCCTATCCCGGCTACGTCACCGACGAACTCATCGAGACGATGGCCACCACGCCGCAAATCGTCAACTATCTGGACATCCCTTTGCAGCACGGCCACCGCGAAACCCTCAAGCGCATGCGCCGCCCGGCCAACATCGAGTGGGTCTACGGCACTGTGGAAAAACTGCGCCGCGCCATGCCCGACATCGCCATCCGCACCACCTTCATCACCGGCTACCCCGGCGAAACCGACGAGGAATTCGACGGGCTGAAACAATTTGTGCGCGATTTGCAATTCGACCGCGTAGGTGTGTTTACCTACTCCTACGAAGCCTCGACTCCTTCGGCCACCGTTTCCTGGCAGGTGCCGGAAGCCGTCAAAGAAGCCCGGCGCGACGAGCTGATGACGATTCAGCAGCACATTTCGCTGACGCGCAACCAGGCGCAAGTCGGCCGCACGCTGCCCATTTTGGTGGAAGGGTATGGCGACAACGTGAGCATTGGCCGCACCTACCGCGACGCGCCGGAAATTGATGGGCTGGTACTCGTGCCCGGCGAACTGCCGCTGGGCGAAATGATTCCCGTGCGTATTGATGGGGCCATGGTTTACGATCTCACCGGTACGCCTGATTTGAATGCCCCGCAAACAATTAGCCTGGGGCAGGTAACCACAACAAATTAAGATGGCTCGCAACCGATTTGAATGGACGATTTGGATTGTGATGGCTGCTTTGTTAGGCGGCGGCTGGATTTTTGCCTCCAAAGAAGAGGTCAAAGAACCCCGAGTCCTCAGCCTGACGGAAGCGCCGATTGTGGGACACCTGGCGCCGGATTTTACGCTGCCCACCACCTACGGTGAAACCCACACCCTGAGTGATTATCGCGGGCAGCCGGTTGTGCTGAATTTTTGGGCGAGCTGGTGCGGGCCATGCCGGGTAGAAATGCCCTTTTTTGAACGGACGCAGATGAAGTATAACGGCCGTGTCGCCATCTTAGGCATCAACCAGGGCGAATCCGCCGACATCATCCGCGATTTTGGCAACCGGCAGAGCATCGACTACCCCCTGCTGGTAGACGAGAACAACGACGTCAACCTGCGCTACACCATCAACAGTCTGCCCACCACCATTTTTGTTGGTCCCGACGGCGTGGTGGATGAAGTGGTCGTCGGCATTGTCAGTCAGGCGGTATTACAAGACCGCATCGAAGGGTTACTGGCCGCAACGCCTTAAACGGCCGTGCCGACCACCCATTAACCCGCGCACCTCTACCTCAACCTTTTATGTATCCAACACTTAACCTCGGACCATTTGTTTTCCCCACCGCCGGCATTGTCTACCTCCTGGGCGTATGGCTAAGCCTGACACTCATCGAACGCGCCGCCAAACGGCTTCACCTAAACATCGAAGCGACGTATGGCCTGGTCGTAACAGGGCTCATCGCCGGCTTCCTTGGGGCGCGGCTTTTGTTTGTGGCGGAATATTGGGCGGCTTTTCAAGAGAACTTGCTGGGCATTATTTGGCCGCTGACCAGCGGCTATAACTTGTGGGGCGGCTTGTTTTTTGGCGCGGCGGGAGCGTTTTTTTACGGCCGTTACAAACGCCTTCCCCTCTGGCCCACCCTCGACGCGCTCACGCCTGGCATCCTCACCGCCTTCCTCACCATCAGCCTGGCCGATTTTTTGGCCGGTCCCGGCTACGGCATTTTAACGCGCATGCCCTGGGGCATTTCTGTCTTCGGCATTCGTCGCCACCCCGTCCAACTGTACGAAATCTTCCTCGGCCTGCTGGCCCTGCTGCTCTGGTGGCGCGTCAGCAGCGCCCAGGTCCGCGACCTGAGCAACCCCGGCGGCGGGCGTACCTTTCCCGGCCAATCCTTCCTGCTGACCATGAGCCTCTACAGCGCCGGTCGTCTGTTTCTAGACATTTTCCGCGACAACGCCTGGATCACAGCGAACGGCTACCACATCATCCAAATCATCGCCCTGCTGGCACTGCTTGGCTGCCTGGTCTTCCTGGCGCGCCACGACTCCCAGAAACCGGCAGCCGGCGCGCAGGAAACTCACCCTGGGTAATCAGCCGTTCTCCCCAACGATTAAAAATCCAACTTCTTTTTCCTGACCCAATTCCCCCGCCGTTAACGATCTTGTCACCCGGCCTGGCCTGCGTTACACTCTCGCCATGCGCACTCGCACCAAACTCCTTTTCGGCTCGCTCCTGCTGGTCATTCTGATCATCGCCTTGTTTTTCCTGTTTCGGCCAGAAGGCCGCGCCGAATTTGGCCCGGCAGCCGCCATTTGCCCCGGCCCAGATCAATTTGGTTACACCTGCACCACCGCCGACGGTTACGCCTACATCGACGCCACCCAGGACACCGGCCTCTACGAAGACGATGGCATCATCAGCCTGGACCTGCCCTTTCCCTTCACCTTTTACGGCACGACCTATACCAGCGTCCAGGCCAGCAGCAACGGCAACCTGCAATTCGCCAATAGCAACCCCTTTTACCTCAACGACTGCCTCGCCGGCGGTCCTCTGACCGGCATGGGCGATATGCTCGCCCCGTATTGGGACGATTTAGACCTGACAACATTCGGCTTTTTGCAAACAGAAGTTGTCGGCACCACACCCAAACGGGTCTTTGTGGTGGAATGGGACAGCGTGCCCCAATATGGCGGCGGCGAAGACGACACCCTGACCTTTGCCGTGCAGCTATTTGAAGATACGCAAGCTGTCGTCTTTTTATACAAAGACGTGACTACACAATTCGAGGGCAACGGCCGTTCCGCCACCATCGGCTTGCAAAGTGAAGCCGCCGGTATTAGCCTGCAATTTAGCTGCAACCAGACGGCCGTCAACGACAACACTGGCCTGCTCTTCCCTTACCCGGCCGCCCCCAACCCGGATGTGGGCCAGGCCGCCGCTCTGTTACAAACTCAGCCCGCCGTTCCGTTGGTCAAAGGCGAAGTCACCACCCTGTTGGCTTCCCTCAACCAACGCGGTCCCGCCGCCCTGGCCCCCTTGCAACGTCTCTGGCTCAGCCAAACGCCGCAGCGCCAAAGTGAGTGGGCCTGGGTCGATTTAAACGGCGACGGCCGTGACGAACTCATCCTCATCTGGCGCGGCCCCATCCGCCAACCCGAGCTAAACGAACTCGTCATCCTCACCCCGGATGCTGACGGCCAAATGAGCCTCTGGCTCGACCAACGCCTTGCCAGCCGCACCGACATTACCCCCCGGCTCACCTTCGCCGAAGCCGCCGACCTCACCGGCGACCTGGTCCCGGACCTCTTGCTCACCGACCCCGACAACGGCTATCAATTCGTTCTCACCGCAGCTCTCGGCGACCTGGCCTTGCTGCCCCTGCCGGATCGCTGCCAGGGCGGCTTGCGCCTGCTGGAACAGAACGGCGCGCCACAGCTGCAAATCATCCGCGATGGCTGCACGACTGAAGGACGCACGGCCGTTACCTGGAACGGCCAGGAATTTGTCGGCCAAATCCCTTAACCCCACCCCCGCCCCAAATTGCCGTTTCCCACTCCTGTGAAAACAGGACACGCATGAACGCGGATAAACATAGATCAAAATCTGCGGCGCCTGTGAAATGCGTGGATTTTCTACCGCAGTGGTGGATCGGCTCACTCATAAAGTCTCTCCTGTAAATTTCGACTTGCCAACTCAAGGCGAAAACGATACTATGCACGCCCAAATAAAACCAGACCAAATTAACCAGGATTTGGAGAATTGGAGAGATAGGATGTTCGAAGTCAATGGCGTCTATGCTAACCGTATAGGCAAATACACTGTACTAGAAATTAATTCCCCTAAAATGCGCGTCCGTTACGAAGATGGCAGTCAGGCCGAACTAAACATCAACGTACAGGCGCGAATCTGGGAAAACATCGCCGCCGAAATGGAAGCCCAAGAAGCCAAACGCAGCGCTCGCGCTGCCCGGCAAGGCGGAACCATCAACCAACATTTCCTCAAGATTATCAGCTTACCGGATACCGACGATCTCACCTTCCCCGGCTGGCCAGAACGGGTCATCCTGGCGGCAACGCAAGAAAATGTAGAAACGGTCAAGAAGGGCGATCGAATTATCGTATACCTGATCGAACCACAGATCTTCTTTGCCGTCGCCACCATCACCAGCGATCCCTTTGAATACAACCCCAAAGAGTATTTCTTCAACGTGGACCAAAATCAGGCTTATTTCTTCTCCATCGACATTGATGCCGAAGCGCACAGCCTGAAGCAGGCTGTGTCCATCGACAGCGTGGAATTGGAAAGTTATCCCAACCTGATGAAAATGCGTCTCCAGCCAGAATCTTTTCTCAAAATGAGCGAAGATGATTTTGAACTGCTGGCCGAACTGCTAACCGAAGTCAGCGAAGATGACGAAGAAGATTTGGAAGATGAAGAAGAATACGAAGAGGAAGACATCGAATAAATGAGTGATGAATATATTTTAGTGTGTGTTGCCTGGCCCTATGCCAACGCCGACATCCACCAGGGCAACGTCACCGGCTCGTATTTGCCGGCGGATATTTACGGCCGTTTCCACCGCCTACAGCACAACCACGTTCTCATGGTCTCCGGGTCCGACAGCCACGGCACGCCCGTCACCGTTAAAGCCGAAGAACTGGGCAAATCCGTTGAAGAAGTCTTTGGCTACTACCACGACCGTTTCTTGCAGCTCTTCCAGAAAATGGGCCTCTGTTACGATCTCTTCACCCACACCGACACAGAAAATCATTTTCAAGTCTCGCAAGATATCTTCCTCTCCCTATTGGAAAACGAGTACCTCTACCGCAAAGTCACCCAACAAATGTACTCGCCCATCACCCAAAAATTCCTGCCCGACCGCTACGTGGAAGGCACCTGCCCCAAGTGCGGCTACACACGCGCCCGCGGCGACCAATGCGACAACTGCAACACCCTGTTTGAAAGCGCCGCCGAACTGATCAACCCGCACAGCAAAATCGACGGCAACGCTCTGGAACTGCGCGACACCGAGCATTTTTTCCTCGATTTACCGGCCATCGCCGAAGACGGCCTGCAAGCGTGGCTGCACGACGAGGATAAGGCCCACTGGCGCTCCCAGGTCATCAATTTCGCCCGCAACTTCGTCGACCAGGGTTTAATCGGCCGCGCCGTTACCCGCGACATGGATTGGGGCATCCCCGTGCCCGTCGAAGGCTCCAACGGCAAGGTGCTGTATGTGTGGTTTGAGGCGGTGATTGGGTATTTGTCGGCGGCCATCGAGTGGGCCAAAAACAACGGCACACCCGATGCCTGGCGCAGCTGGTGGCAAAATCCGGCCGCCCGCACCGTCTACTTCATCGGCAAAGACAACATTCCTTTCCACACGGTCATGTGGCCGGCCCAGCTTATGGGCGCAAAGGGTCTCTACTCAGACGATAAAACGGCGCACCTGAACCTGCCTTACGATGTGCCGGCCAACGAGTTCATGAACATGGAAGGGCGCAAAATCAGCGGCAGCATGAATTGGGGCGTGTGGATGCTGGACGCCCTGGAGCGCCACGACCCTGACCCGATGCGGTATTATTTGACGGCCGTTATGCCCGAAAGCCGCGATAGTGATTTCACCTGGCAGGGCTACGTCGAACGCAACAACACCGAACTGGTCAACAACTGGGGCAACCTGGTCAACCGCGTGCTCAACATGACCAAACGCTACTTCAAAGGCATCGTGCCCGACCCCGGCGAACTCACCGCCAAAGATCACGAACTGCTCACGGCCGTTGACGAAGGGTTCGAAACCGTGCGCCAGCTCTACGACGGCTGCAAATTCCGCGCCGTCGCTCAGGAAAACCTGCGCCTCTCCACCCTGGTCAACCAATACCTGGAAGAAACCAGCCCCTGGACCACGGCCAAAACCGATATGCAGGCCACAGCGCGGTCATTGTACACGGCCGTGCAGGCCATCAGCGGCCTTAAAATCCTGTGGGCGCCCATTCTGCCGTTCACCAGCCAGCAGGTTCACGAAATGCTGGGCGAGGACGGCCAATTGTTTGGCCAGCAGAAGGTGGAAACCTACCAGGAAAGCCGCAAAAGCCACGTGGGATTAACGTATGATGGGTCAACGGCCGTAGGCGATTGGACCCGCCGCGAAATCCCCGTCGGCCGCCAGCTGCCCGCGCCCGCCCCCCTCTTCAAACGCCTCGACGACAGCGTCGTCACCGACGAACTGGGCCGGTTGGGCAACCCCAGCTAACAACAACCAACACATGATAGTGAACGGTTAACCGTTCTTCCTTAAAAACCGCCGTATCCCGGCGGTTTTTTGCTGCTAATTTGAGCAAGCACTTCGCCCCGTTTCGCCATTGACAATCCGCTCCCTCCTGGCTAAACTTACTTTGTAAGTTCACTTTACTTACTTCCCCAAAGGAACGCTTGATGAAAAAAGCCACCCGCCAGCAAAGCAAAGACCACAACACCCGCCTCGTCCTCAAAACCATCTATGACACGGGCGAAATCAGCCGCGCCGACATCGCCCGCGCCACCCGCCTCACCCGCCCCACCGTCTCCGCCATCGTAACCGACCTCATGGACAACCAATTTGTCATCGAGACAGGCCAGGGGCCATCAGCCGGCGGCAAACGCCCCACCTTGCTGCGCGTAGCTGAAGACAACTATCACCTGCTGGCTGTGGACCTTGGCAGCCAGGAATTTCGTGGCGCGCTCATGAATCTGAAGGGCGAAATTCGCCATCACCGCGCCCTGCCCGTCAATCACCAACAAGCCGAGGCCGCCCTGACGCTGGTGTACACCCTGCTGGATGAGCTCACGGCCGTTTCCACCACCCCCCTCCTGGGCATCAGCATCGGCACACCCGGCCTGGTCGACGCCCAAAAAGGCATCATCCGCCACGCCGTTAACCTCAACTGGGTCGATCTCCCCCTGGGCGACCTCCTGGCCGCCCGCTACCACGCGCCCATCTACCTGGCCAACGACAGCCACATGGCCGCCCTGGCCGAATACACCTTCGGGTCCGCCCGCGACGGCCGTCACCTCATCGTCATCAAGATCGGGCGCGGGGTAGGCGCGGGCCTGGTGCTGAACGGCCGGCCGTTTTACGGCGACGGCCTGAGCGCGGGCGAAATTGGGCACGTGGTGGTGGATGATGGACCAGACGGCCGTGCCTGCACCTGCGGCAACACCGGCTGCCTGGAAACCGTCGCCAGCGCCGCCGCCATCTTGCGCCAGGCTCAAGACGCCACCGGCCAACCCGACCTTGCCTGGGAAGATGTGGCGGCGGCCTATGCTCAGGGAGAAACGGCCGTCACCGCCATCGTCCATCACGCCGCCAACGCCCTCGGCCAGGCCGTCGCCGGACTCATTGGCAGCCTCAACGTCCGCCACATCGTCCTGGCCGGACCGGTGAACCAATTCGGCCCGCCCTTCCTGGAAACCGTCGCCGCCGCAGCCCGGCGGCGCGTCATGCCCGCCCTCGCCGCCGCCACGGAAATCAGCGCCACCACCCTGGGCAGCGACATTGTCATTCTCGGCTGCTCGGCTATGATTTTGCACCAGGAATTAGGAATCAACTGACCTGCTGCCGGCGCTAAAAGTCTGGTAGACTTTCAGCGTGGGGAGCAAAAAAACCAATCACTCGGAAGAAAACGATGCAATACGGCTATTTTGACAACGAACAACACGAATACGTCATCACCCGGCCCGACGTGCCGGTATCGTGGACCAACTATTTGGGCGTGGAGAACCTGTGCACGGTGATCTCGCACAACGCGGGCGGTTACACGTTCTACAAATCGGCGGAAGACGGCCGTCTCACCCGCTTCCGGCCCAACGGCATCCCCCTGGATCGGCCCGGCCACTACATCTACCTGCGCGACGACGACACCGGCGAATACTGGTCCATCTCCTGGCAGCCGGTGGGCAAAGATTTCACCCAGGCCCGCTACGAAACGCGCCACGGCCTCTCCTACAGCAAATTCAGCTGCGCCTACCAGGGCATCGCCGCGTCGCAAACCCTTTTCATCCCCCTGGGCGACGACGTGGAACTGTGGGACGTGCTGGTGGGCAACGAATCGGGCCGCCCGCGCCGCCTGAGCGTCTTCTCTTACGTCGAGTTTTCCTACGGCCACGTCACCATCGACAACCAGAACTTCCAGATGAGCCTCTACGCCAGCGGCTCCCGCTACCACGATGGCGTCATCGAATACGACTTCTTCTACGAACCGGACACCTTCCGCTTCATGACGGCCAATTTCGCGCCGGACAGCTACGACTGCCTGCGCGACAGCTTCATCGGCCCGTACCGCACGGAGCGCAACCCGCTGGCGGTGGAACGGGGCGAGGGCAGCCGCAGCGCCCAACTGACGGGCAACCACTGCGGCGCACTGCACAAGCGGCTGGAACTGGCGGCCGGCGAGGAGGCCCGGCTGGTATTTATGCTGGGCAACGGGCCATTGGCCGAGGCGCGGCGGATTCGAGCGAAGTATGGGGCGGGAACGGCCGTTACCCAAGCCTTCGCCGCCCTCCAATCCTACTGGGCCGCCAAACGCGCCGCCTTCCAGTGCCACACCCCCCACGACGGGCTGAACACGATGGTCAACACCTGGAACCTCTACCAGGCCGAAACCTGCGTCACCTGGTC
>JAKQCM010000052.1 GCA_029559155.1 Chloroflexota bacterium | reverse complement strand
CGTTTGTCCGGCGGCGGCGAGGGCGGCGTGATACGTGGTAGCCACGGCCGTTACCTCCGCCACCGCCAGACGTTCAGCCATTGCCTGCGCCGCCACATCCTGCTCTGGCAACGGCCGGATGGTCAGCACCGCCGAGACCGGCGCGAAAGCCGCACGGGCAGACGGCCGTATCTCCTCCACTTCCAAACCCGCCTGAGGTTCACCCTCCTGGCTCAGCGCCAGATAAGCGGTTGTACGCAGCAGCACATCCGCCTGAGCCAGCAAGGCACGCGCGCGAATGATGGGGTCCAGACGGGCGCGCAGCAGACCATGAGGCAAATCCCACACAAAAACCGGCGCTTCAGGCATAACGGCCGTGGCCACGGCCCGATCCGCCGCCAGATCGTACAACGTATAGCGCGAATCCGAACCTATCAACGCCAACGACTGCCGGAACAGCCGCCAATCAAAGGTATCGTAGAGAATCACATGTTTGGTGTGAACCGGCGGCGATGTCGGTTCAATCTGGCAGGTCAACCACGCGGCAAGGTGGGCAAGATCGTAATCTGGCGGGAGCAAGAATTTCGGCATGAAGATGGTTCTCCTGAAAACCCGGCGCAAGGGCGCAGAATGACAAGGGTATAAAAAGGCTTCCTGTCTCCATTTTACTCTATTGGCGAGGACGTTAACAGAATCATAACAACGGGCGACACGGCCGTTTCGCTCGCCTAAAAACCGCCCCCAGACATCCCCGGACGCCGCCGCGCCAGCAGCGGATTACGGTCACTTGCCCGCTTGTCCTGCTTCTCAGTATAATGCGCAGATTAACAGGTTGGTAAAACAGTAAAGATTGTGGCGGTTCAGGTCTCTTTGGGAAGACCCTAAGGGTTTGAGTTCCAAAAGATCTAACTTCTCAAGAGCAAACCCTTAGGGTCTGTGTAGACAAGAAGGACAATTCAATGAAGGCATTTGTTACCGGTGGCACCGGATTTATTGGTCAGCGCGTTATTCAAAAATTGTTGGCGCGAGGGTATCAGGTTTATGCCCTGGCGCGTTCGGCCAACAGCGCCCAGGTTTTGGCCGATCAGGGCTGCACCGTCGTCCACGGCGACATCACAGACACGGAGTCGATGCGCGAAGGCATGGCCGGCAGCGACGTTGTGTTTCATATGGCTGCCTGGTACGACTATGACGCCAAGGCTGCTTTACAAGCCGAAGCAATTAACGTCGGCGGCACGCGCAAAGTGCTGCGCCTGGCGCATGAATTGGGCATCCCCAAAATTATTTACACCAGCACCGTAGCCGTGTTTGGCGATACCCACGGCCAGTTGGTAGACGAAACGTTCTACCAGGGCGGCCCCTTTCTGTCGGAATATGATCGGACAAAGTGGCTGGCGCATTACAAGGTGGCCCTGCCCCTTATTGAAAAGGGCGCGCCTATCATCATTGTCATGCCCGGCGTGGTCTACGGCCCCGGCGATACCAGCCTAATCGGGACGATGATGAAGATGTTCTACCAGGGGCTGCCGGCGCTGCCCGGGCCTGACCTGATGGTAACGTTTGCCCATGTTGACGACATCGCCGAAGGTCACATTCTGGCCGCCGAAAAGGGCAAAATCGGTGAAAGTTATGTGCTGGCCGGTCCGGCCATTCCGCTGGGCGAGATGGTCGATTTTTGGGCGCACCTCACAAACAAACCTGCGCCGCTGCTGCGAATTCCCAGCCAGTTTGTGAAACCTTTCAGCCCCTTGGTCGGGGCAGTGGGCAATGTTGTGCCGCTGCCGCCGGCGTTTAGCCGGGAGGCGATAAACTTATTGGGCGCGACGTACATTGCGCGCGCAGATAAAGCGCGGGCGCAGTTGGGGTGGGAGACACGGCCGTTACAAACCGGCATGCTGGAAACCTTTAACTGGATAGCCGAGCAAACAACACAAGAAACCGCGCCCGACCGGGAAAAACAACTGGCGGGTCTGGCCATCCTGGCGGCAGTTGGCCTGTTTTTGCTCTGGTTCATAGGCCGCCGCCGCAAATAAGCATAAAAAACAGCAAGCAGAGAATCGGTAAATTCTCTGCTTGCTGCGCTACCAATACGATTGATCTACAAGATTTATTCTAGCCGCTTCCCACCCAAATGAAATAGGCGATCTAGCCTATTACCAACGGCCGTAATCGGGCAAATACCCACTGGTAACCGGTTACGGCCGTTGCTGCTCTAACAATTTTCACCACCTCTGCCCGAAAAATTCATTATTTCTACACACAGTCGTTTCATACTTCCCCTCATCAACCAAAAAATGTGTTCACACGGTGAGGAACACACACTTGAAACAAGGAGTAAAAACGATGTTGATTAGAAAATTTGTTGCTTTAGGCATATTGGCGCTGATGGTCTTTGGCGCAATGGGATTTGTGGGCATGGCCGGCCGGTCGCGCTCAGAATCGGCGTGGATGCAAGGGTATCTGGCCGGGCAGCAGGCCGCAGTCGGCGCGGAAGATGGCGCAGCGACCCATTTGCCCCCTACCCACCCCGGCGCATATGGCTATGATGGTTATTATCGCGGCCATCGGGGCTTTTTCCCGGGTTTTGGGCTGTTCTTCTGCCTGTTCCCGCTGTTTATGTTTGGCGGCTTCTTCTTTTTGCTGGGCGGACGGCGGCGCTGGCGGCATGGGCATGGCCCCTGGGGTGAACATGGTATGCACGGCCGTCACCATCACCACCGCCACCCACATCCCGGCAGCCACAAACCACCCTGGGTAGACGACGCCGACCTGGCCGACGAACCCATCATCAAAGCATGACAGATGGGGTCCAGTGTTTCACCTGGACCCTGTTTGCGTTACACTACACGCCCATGAACGAGCGCATTCTCATCGTCGATGACGAACCCAAAATTGTCAAGCTGGCCCGCGATTATCTGGAACGGAGCGGCTATGGGGTGTTAACGGCCGTCAACGGCTCCACTGCTCTGGCCATTGCCCGCGCCGACAAACCCGATCTCGTCGTCCTCGACCTCAACCTGCCCGGCATGGACGGGCTGGACGTTTGCCGTCACCTGCGCCGCGACTCCGACGTGCCCATCATCATGCTCACCGCGCGCATCGAAGAAACCGACCGGCTCATCGGCCTGGAATTGGGCGCCGATGATTACATCACCAAACCCTTTTCGCCGCGCGAACTGGTGGCTCGCGTGCGCGCCGTCTTGCGCCGCGTAAAAGGCGGCCTGCGCCAACCCGGCCTCATCCAGATTGGCGATCTGCAAATTGACCTGGAAGCGCACCGCGCCAGCCTGGCCGACGAACCGCTGCACCTGACGCGCATCGAATTTAACTTGCTGGCCCTGCTGGCGCAAAATTCCGGCCAGGCATTCAGCCGCCAACGTTTACTGCAAGAACTGCACGGCCACACCCACGATGGCTTTGATCGCAGCATCGACGCCCACGTTAAAAACCTGCGCCGCAAAATCGAACCCGATCCGGCAAACCCGCTGTATATCCAAACTGTCTACGGCATCGGCTACCGCTTCAACGATGAGTTACACGACCCGGAGAGCGCCTGATGAAAAACCCGCCGCCCTGGCCGGAACCGCACAGACCTGACCCCGGCCGGCAAGAGCCGCCGCCCTGGAAACGCCACAGACCGCCACACTGGCGGCGCAAACGCGGCTGGTTGTTCCTCTCGTTTTTCTTTGTTTTTGGGCTGATGGCGCTGCTTATTCTGGCCGGGATGGCGGCTGTGGCCATGTTGTTGGTGCGCGGGTTGGGGGGGTATCGGGAAACGGCCGTTCTCGTCTGGCTCAGTGGGTGCAGTCTGGCGCTTGTTTTGCCGATGCTGGCTTTGGGCATCGGCCGGCGCGCTTTCCGCAGCATCGCCACGCCGCTGGCCGAAGTGATGGCCGCCGCCGATGCCGTGGCCGAGGGAGACTTAACGGTGCGCGTCACGGAGAACGGCCGTCACAACCAATTCGCCCAACTCACCCGCTCCTTCAACCGCATGACCGCCGAACTAGAACGCGCCGACCAGCAGCGCCGCAACCTCACCGCCGACGTAGCCCACGAACTGCGCACCCCCTTACACATCATCCAGGGCAACCTGGAAGGATTGCTCGATGGCGTTTACGAACCAACAGTCGAGCATATCGAGGCGACCCTGGAAGAAACCCACACCCTCGCCCGTCTGGTGAATGACCTGCACACGCTTTCGCAGGCCGAAGCCGGGCAGCTTCCCCTGCGCCTCGAGCCTGTCGACCTTACCGAACTGCTGGCCGATGTCCAAACCAGCTTCAGCGGTCAGGCTGAGGCCGCCCAAATTGCTCTCGAAGTTTCGTTTGACGGCCAACCCGCCGACCTGACGATCATGGCCGACGCCGGTCGTCTGGATCAGGTACTTGGTAATCTAGTGGCCAATGCTCTAAGGCACACACCGGCGGGAGGCGCGATCCGGTTAACGGCCGTGCGCCAACCCAACCACATCCATCTCATCGTCGCCGACACCGGCGAAGGCATCCCCACCAAAGACCTGCCCTACATCTTCAACCGCTTCTGGCGTGGCAACAGCGCCCGCACCCGCGCCGACGGTGTCGGCGGCGGGCTGGGATTAGCCATCGCCAAACAACTCATCGAAGCCCACCACGGGCAGATCGACGTTACCAGCGCCCCCGGCCAGGGCGCCCAATTCACCATCTCCCTCCCCCTCTAAAGATTGGTGTTGTTTAACCATGGCATGATTTGTTTGGGTCAAGACCAGATTAAACCACTGTCATTCTGACGAGTCTTCGAGGAAGAATCCCCTGCTGTCGAGAAAGAGGGATTCTTCGCTCCGCAGACTCCGCTCAGACTCTGTCCTGAGCAACGCCGAAGGAATGACTCTAACCAACTCTTGACGACTACAAAACATGGCAAGATTGATCCAATCCTGAAAATTGGTCCAATCTAAAGACACCACAGTTCATCCCGCGTGAACCCGCACCCAACAACCTCTTGACTTCAACTCAAATATCACTATAATCAAACCTGATTAGTCAAATCTGACTATTCAGATTTATAACACAAGGTCAAGATGGAACGCGAATTACTTTTACTGGGTCTCTTACAGCAGCAAGAAATGCACGGCTACCAACTGCATGAATTCATTGATAGTTACATGCAGACCTGCGTCGATCTCAAAAAATCGACCGCCTACTACCTGCTGGAAAAAATGGCCAAAGACGGGTTCATTACCCCAAGCGAAGAGCGCGAAGGCAACCGCCCCACCCGGCAGGTCTACAGCCTGACGCCAGCCGGCGAAACGCGGTTTTTAGAGCTGCTGCGCGAAAACCTGTCTACCTTCCTGCCGGCGCTGTTCCCTGGCGATACAGGCATCACCTTTTTAGACAAACTGCCCCAATCCGAAGCCATCGCCCTCCTGCAAGCACGCCGTGAAGCGCTTGCCACAGAGCTAGATCGCGCGGAAAAAGCGCCGGTACACACCGGTTCTTTACAATTGATGATTGAACACCAGATCGTCCACCTTCGGTCTGAGCTAGACTGGCTGGATCATGTTATCAACCACCTTACTGAGCAGGCTTAATCTCGCGTCAGTATTCAGGGTGTGAGCTAAATCATAATTTCAAAATTAACAAGGAGTTTTCAGGTATGTATTCCATCGTGCTTGGTCTACACAACATCACCCGCTGGCTGGTGCTTATCATTGGCATCGCGGCAATTGTCCGTGCGGTTTTAGGCTGGTTGGGCAAAAAAGAATGGACCGCTTTAGACAACAAACTGGGTTTATATTTCACCATGAGCATGGACATTCAGGTCTTGCTCGGCTTGCTGCTGTATGTGGTCTTTAGCCCCATCACCACGGCCGCTTTTTCTGATTTCGGCGCGGCTATGGCCAATCCAGACACCCGATTCTGGTTGGTTGAACATATTTTCACCATGATTGTCGCTTTGGGCTTTGCTCACGTCGGCCGTTCGCTCTCGAAAAAAGCAGCCACGGATCGCGCGAAATTCCAACGCGCGGCTATTTTCTTCACCCTGGCAATGGCCGCTGTGTTGGCAGCTATTCCCTGGTTCCGGCCGCTGCTGCCATTTTAGGTAAACGTTTGCCCTCAAATGAGATTGGACCAATCTGGGAGATTGGTCCAAATCATTCACTTAAATTTAATTGCTGAAAGACAGGTAATCTCATGACTACAGAAACAGACAATCAAACCGCTCCAGGGGCTGATGAAAAGCTTGATTTCAAGCGCATCCTGCCCATTTTTATCATTGTTCTGATCGATTTACTGGGCCTGACCATTATTATTCCGCTGCTCCCGCTGTATGCCGCCTCGTTCGGCGTATCTCCGGCAATTATTGGTGTATTGGGAGCCGCGTACCCGATCATGCAGGTGATTGGCGCGCCAATTTTAGGGCGGTTATCGGATAGATACGGCCGTAAACCCATCCTCGTCATCTCCCAAATCGGCACCTTCATCGGCTTCATCATCCTGGGCTTTGCCAATTCCATCATCCTGCTCTTCCTGGCCCGCATCATCGACGGCATCTCCGGGGCCAACATCTCCACCGCCCAGGCAGCCATCACCGACAGCACCACCGAAAAAACCCGCACCCAGGGTCTGGGTCTGATTGGCGCGGCCTTTGGGCTGGGCTTCATCGTCGGGCCGGTGATAGCCTTTGTTTCCCTGGCGGCCAGCGGCAACGACTACCGCGTGCCCGCTTTTGTGGCCGCCGGATTTTCGCTGCTCTCCGTGCTGCTCACCAGCTTCTGGTTTCAGGAAACCCTGCCCGCTGAAGAGCGCGGCAAACGACAAAACCTGGAAACCCTCTCCGTCAACGCGTTGCTCAAGGCGCTCAAAAATCCGGCCGTCGGCATTTTGCTCATCCTTATCTTCGCCCAGCAACTGGCTTTTGGCGGGTTTGAGCAGCTTCTCTCGCTGTTCACCCTTTCCAACCAGGGCTTTAACGCCTCGCGCAATGCCATCATCTTTGTGTACGTTGGTTTCATCGTGGTGGCGGTACAAGGGTATTACATCGGCAAATGGAGCCGGCGTTTCGGCGATCGGCGGCTGATTTTCGGCGGGCTGGCGCTGCTAGCCATTGGGCTGACAGCCATCTCGTTAACCCCCCGGCAGCCGCTGCCCGGCTACTCTCAGGCCGCCCTGGAAGAAGAATTGAGCGGCGGCCGTCAGGCTGTGGGCGAAACGCCGCCCACGCAAAATGTAGGCGTCAGCCTGCCAGACGAATCGAACACCGGCTGGCTGGGACTGGCCTGGATTCTGGTGTCTATGGTTCCCATTGCCATCGGCGGCGGCGTTTTGCAGCCGACTATTAACAGTCTCATCACCAAACGGGTGGAACCGCAAGAAGTGGGTGGGATTTTGGGTATTTCCTCTTCGTTCCTCAGCGCAGCCAACGCGCTTGCGCCCCTGATTGGCGGGGTTTTGTTCCAGGCGCTTGGGCCGCGTTCGCCCTTTCTCTCTGGCGGTATTTTGATGGCCTTACTGCTGGCATTGGCCGTTAAACGAATCACCCCCGGTCGAGAAGAAACGATGGCTGCCGGACTGGCGCGCGGCGGCGGTGGGCATTAAGTCGCCATGCAATAATAAATTAGCGTTTTTTAGATTGGACCAATCTTGTTGCAGATTAAAAAATTAATCCGGTAATCGAGAGACGGGTCATGCTGAGAGCCTGTGCTGAGCTTGCCGAAGTATCCTCCGAAGCATCCCATTTGCTTGAAATAACCGAGTGATAGGGATTCTTCGCTCCGAAGACTCCGCTCAAAATGACCAGTTCATTACCTGATTGTTTTCTTAAAGACCAAGGAGATTGGTCCAATCTGCGCATTTTAAAGCGGTTACCTGGCAACAAAAACACGGGCTTTCCCCGTGTTTTTTATTGCCCGGCGTTCATCGGTTTAAGGGCAGAGCTATTGCAGAACGGGTTGAATGGTTACGCTGGTGATGGGGGTGGCGTCCTGATTGTCGGCCAGGTCCCAGGCGTAGGCCCGGTAGCGCAGTTCGCCGGCCGCATAAGGGCCGCCGATGTACTGGCAAATAGTCGTTTCCAGGCAGGTTTGCACCCGTACCAGGTCTGTTTGCGACGGACTTTGCAGCCAGATTTCGATGCGAGCAACGGCATCATTGTCTTCGGCGCGGGCAGTAAAGGTGATGATGTCGCCGGCGGCGGGTCGAACGGGGGTAAAGGCGATGGACACGACAGGCGGCCGCACGTCGGGGTTGAGGGTGACGGTGAGAGTGGGCGTCGCTGTGGGAGTGGGGGTTTGCGTCGGTGTGGCCGTTGGGGTTTGGGTAGGCGTGGCAGTAGGCGGTGGAGGCGTCGGCACGGCCGTTACCCCATCCGTGCATTGCGTCTCTACCACATCGTCGGACACCCAAAATTCCGGGCCGCCAGCCCTTTCCAGCACAATGCGCCACCAACTGCCGGTGGGGTTACGGCCGTTGATCACGGCCGTTTGCCCCTGCGGCAGCGTCGTCGCAATGGGATACGCCACACCCGGCCCGCGCCGCACATTCACGCCAAACTCGGCCGTCACGGTGATGGTCGGCGTACAGGCTGCGCCGCCGGGCAGCGTGGGCGTGCCGGTTGGCGTCAGCGTCCCCGTCCCTTCAGGCGCCAGCAAACTTTTAGACGGATCAATCACAAAGGATCGCGCCGCCGGCGGGTCTTCGACATTACCGGCATTATCTGTAGCCGATGCCAGGATAAGGAAACGGCCGTTTGTCCCGCCAAAACTCTCCACCAACTCTGTCGGCAAGCCCGGCGGCGCGCCATTCGCTTCCAACACAAACGGCCCGGTATACGGCTGCCACGTCGCGCCGGCATCCAGGCTGTACTCGATTAAAGCGACGCCCCCTGGATCCTCGCTGCTCACCGACACGGTCACCCGATCGTACCAGGCTCCGTCAACGCCCTGCGGGCCTTCCACCTGAATGCTGGACGTGGGCGGGACCACATCGCGCAGCGGCTGGCCGAGCAAGGCGCACTGGCCGGGACGGTCAGTGGCGGCGATGGCCAGCCCATTGGTTTCGTCGATAAAGGTGGGCAGCGGCCGCCACGTTTCGCTGTCGGCATCGCGCCAGTAAATCGCCAGCGTGCCGGAATCGACGTTGCTCAGATCGGCGGCGGCCAGCGGGATTTCTACTGTCAGGGGCGCGCTGAACTGCGTGACCTGATTTCCGGCGGCGTCGGTGACGGCCAGGACGCAGCCATTGCCTGTGCCGACCCATTCGTGGGTGAAGGGCGGGTCGGGCGACCAGGCGAAGGTGATATGGCCGCCGGGCGGCAAACTGCCCGGCTCGGCGCACAATCCGGCCGGCGCTGCGCCATCACCGGCAGCCGCCGGGTGGTTAATTTGCCCGCCGCCGTTGTCGGGGATTGGGGCGGTCAGGCCGAGGGGATGCCGCCACAGGTAAAGGCTGCGGCTGCCAGCGTGGTTGTAGGTGTCGCCGCGCGCATCGACAAACTGCACGGCATCGGCCCACGGGTCTGAGGGATATGTGGGGCTGGGGAGAAAGCCAAAGGGGTCAATGGTTTCATCGGAGGTGAAACGGCCGTCGCCGTTCTGGTCCAGGCGCACTTCAAAATGCAAATGATGGCCGGTGCTCCAACCCGTGTTGCCCATTGTGCCCAACCGCGTGCCTGCCGAGACAAACTGCCCCACCAATTCCTGCGTGGCGGCAAAAAAGCCATCCGGGTGGAGATGCCAGTAAATCGTTTCCAGATTGCCTAATTCCGGCACGGCATGAATCAATTTGACAAACAACGCGCCGGAAGACGGGTCTGTGCCGGCCTCGGCGACGACGCCGTCGGCGGCGGCGAAAACGGGCGTGGAAGGTTGGCGCGGGACGAAAGTGGAAAAGTCAAACCCGGGGTGGCCGCTGTAGCTGTCCTCGGGGTTGAGTTGGCCGGTAAACGGCAGCAGTCCGCGGCCTACCGGCGCCTCGGCGGGTTCGCGCCCGGCAACGACGCCGGGGTCTTGGGGCGCAGGGTACAACGGATAGAGATGATCGAAGAAGCTGTTGACCCGGCCGCCGGACTGGGCGCGCTGGATGGCTTTGAGGAAAACGGCCGTGTCTCCACCAAAATTCTCATTGCCGCCATCATATGGGAAGGGCAGTTCCAGCAGCGGGAAAGAAGGCAGCAGCGGGTCGGCAGTTGTGTCGGCCGGCGCGCCGCCGATGAGGGAGACGGCCGTAATCGGCGGTTGTTGGCAGGCGGCCAGGGCAATGGCTTGCGTAGGCGGCAGTAGAACCGGCGTCGCGGCGGCCTCGTTGGCCGCTGACCGCTGCGAGAACCACCACACGCCAATCACGCCCAACAAACACAGCGCCAGGGCCAGGAGCAGCGAAACAAGGATGACTGACGGCCGTCGCCATCTCCCTGGCGATGCCGCTTCATACAGAGTCGGCAGCGGCGGTTCGTAAGCTGGCTGGTCGCTCCAGGTCTCGTCGGCAAAAATGGCCGGAGCCGGGGAAAACGTTACGGTTGTATCGCCTAGCAGCAGCGGCTGCCCAGACGGCCACGGGACGGATTGATTGGGCGGCAGTCGTTTTCCGGCCAGGAATGTGCCATTTGTCGCGCCCAGATCCATCAGCCAGACGCCCTGCTGGTTCACGGTCAGGCGCAGGTGGCGTTTGGACACCAGTTCGTCGCCTAGCTGCACATCGGCTTCGCCAGAACGGCCGAGGATGACATCGGGCGCGGCCAGTTCGATGACGGCCGTTGGGCCGCCAGCAAGCGTGAAGGTAAGGGTTCCGTAGGACATTGTCAGATGGTCTTAGGGTCTGGTAGTCAGGTGGCGGGTATCGAAGCCAGAGAAGGTAGAACGGCCGTCGGCGGTAAAATCAACTTTGAGGATGGCGCCGTTGGGCATTTGCACGGCCTGGATAAAGTAGGCGTAACGCGCCATAAACGCCTGGGTTGGGTCGGCGTAACCCTGGAGAAGGGTGAGCAGCAGAGCGCGGATAAACAATCCATGGCTGAAGACAACGATAAACTCTTCCTGGCGAGCCTGAAATTGGGCCTGAACGGCCGTGATTCGGGCCATTAATTCGGCAAACGATTCGGATTCTTCGCTGCTTTTGTAGCGAGGATCGTTACGCTCCCAATACGCGACGGCTAAAGGCCAGCGTTCGGTGCCGGTGGTATCTTTGTATTGGGCGGGAGAGAGGTAGACATATTCCTGTACCGGCCAGGTTTCTACGGGGGTGTGGGGATATTGGTCCAGTGTGGGCACGGCCGTTTGCCGGGCGCGCAAGAAAGGCGACAGCACAAACAGGTCGGGTGGCTGTGATAACGCGTTGGGTATGAGGCGGGATTCTTCGCGGCCTATCGGGGTCAGCGCGGAGTCGGCTGGATGGCTGGTACGGAGATCCGCATTAGATTCACTTTGGCCATGACGAATGAACCACACAACCGGCATACATTTCCTCCAGGTGACGAGTTAAAAAATAATACTGGCAAACAGTTTACCAAAGGCGGGCTATTCGTACCATTTGTGCAGGCAAGTTAGCGGGGTGATGGGGAAACGAAACGGCCGTTCCCCCCCACTGTGATGCAAAGGAAACGGCCGTTTCGCCTGAACAATTGTAAATTGAGTCTTACAACCCGCGCTCGCCCCGAATATACGGCAGCCCCAGCGCCGCCGGCGCGCCCAAACGTTTACGCGCCGCCTGCCTGGAACCAATAACCAGGGCCAAAATCGTCAAAATATACGGCGTCATCTGCAAAAAGAAGCCATAATTCGAATTGACGTACAAAGGATTCTTCATGCCCAGCAAGAAGGCCGGTCCTTGCAAATCCAAAATGCCTCGCCGCAGCGCGCCAAACAAATACGCGCCAAACGCCGCCCGCAGCGGATCCCATTGAGCAAAAATGACCAGACCCACGGCAATCCAGCCCTGCCCAGATGTTGTCTGCGCGCTGTACCAGCCCGGTGACACAGACAAACTGATCGTTGCCCCGGCCAGGCCAGCCAAACAACCGCCGACAAAGACATACAAATAACGCAAACCATACACATTCACGCCCATCGTATCGGCCGCGTCCGGTTTTTCGCCCACAGCCCGTAGGTGCATACCCGGCCGTGTGCGAAAAATAAAATACCAGGCCAATGGCGCAAACAAATACCCCACATAAACCAACAGACTGTGATCCGTAAAAAAGACCGGCCCAATAAAGGGAATTGCCGATAAACCAGGAATATTAAAAGATGGGACCAGAGGCGGATTCTTGCCGGTTAATCCCTCGCCTAAAACCAGAGCCAAACCTGTACCCAGAAACGTCAACGACAGACCGCTGACCACCTGATCGGCCTGGAAATGGATCGTCACCAGCCCATGCGCCAGGCTAAGAATGCCACCTGCAATAATGGCCGCCAGCAGTCCCAGCCACACATTACCCGTCGCCAGGGAAGTGCTAAAACCGGCCATCGCGCCTAAAAGCATCATGCCTTCCACGCCCAAATTCAAAACGCCAGCTCGTTCAGAAAACACTTCGCCGATGGCCGCAAACAGTAAAATCGTGCCCGTAGCCAGACCTGCGTGCAGAATAATTTCTAAATTCATGCGACCTCAACCTCCCCGGCCGCCGGAGAATGCAACCGAATAAACCGAATTTTGTAACGTAACAAGACATCGCTGCTAATCACCATAAAAAGAATGATGCCTTGCAGCAGCTGCGCCAAACCCGATGGCTGGATTTCACGGCCGGCAACAATCAGCGCGCCAAACAAAATGGAAACCAGCACCACGGCGAACGGGTTGAGCTTGGCCAGCCAGGCGATGATGATACCGGTGAAGCCATATCCGGGGGAAATGCGTTCTTGCAAGCGATGCACCACGCCGCTAATTTCTGACATGCCGGCCAAACCGGCTAACGCGCCAGAAAACATCATGACCAGAATGATGTTGCGCACGATGTTGATCCCGGCGTAACGCGCGGCTTCTTTGTTGTCGCCGGTGAGTTTGATTTCGTATCCCCAACGGCTGCGTTCCAGCACCCACCAGACCACCACCGTAGCAACCAGAGCGATGACAACGCCCAGGTGCAAGGTGATGCCGGAAAATGCTTTGTATTCGCGAGCATAATCGGCCAGCCGTGGCAGCCAGGCCGTTTTTTCAAAGGGCGGCGTCATCTGGAAACCGGCGTCGCTCCACTTGTTGAAAATCCAGAAGTTGTTCCACAAGATGGCGATGTAATTGAGCATCAGCGTAGTGATGATCTCGTTGACGCCAAACTTACCTTTCAGGACGCCGGGGATAAACCCCCAGGCTGCGCCGCCAATCATGCCCATCACGATCATCAGGCCGATGATGACAAATCTGGGGCTGTCTAATGGAACCATGGGGATTAACACGACCAGACTGGCGGCAAATGCGCCAATATAAAACTGACCTTCCGCGCCGATGTTCCACAATTTCATTTTGAAGGCGATGGTGCAGGCAAGACCTACCATAATTAGCGGTGTGGCTTTTACCAACGTATCGGAAACGGCCGCCCAACTACCAAAGGTGGCCTCGAAGAAAAATTTCCCGACGCGCATGGGCTGGCCGCCTATCAGTTTTAGGATGATGCCGCTGATGATAAAGGCGATCACGACTGAGCCAATGGAGGTAGCCGCTGGCAGCCATTTGGGAACATCATCCATACGTTTTTCAAACATGACCGTAAATGGCAATTTCATGATGTTACCCTCCCTGCGTCTGAGGCCGCTTTTTGCTTGCGGATGTCTTCCAGGTGCGAACCGGTCATCATCAGACCTAATTCTTCGACGTCGGCGTTTTCGTTGGGCACGATGCCCATAATTTCACCTTCGTAAATAACGGCAATGCGGTCGCTAAGGGAGAGGAGTTCTTCCAGTTCTTCGGAGACGAGGAGCACGGCCGTTCCCGATTCCCGCTGCGCCAAAATTAAAGTTTGAATCGCTTCAATGGCGCCCACATCCAGGCCGCGTGTGGGCTGCACTGCCACCATCAGGCGCGGCTCAATGGAAATCTCGCGCGCCAAAATCACTTTTTGCAGGTTGCCGCCGGAAAGTTTGCGCGCCATTGTCTCAACGCTGGGAGCCAGGATTTCGTAGGCGCGTTTCAGCTTGCGGGCATTTTCGCGGGCGTAGGTGAAATCGACGCTCCAACCTTTGGCTACCGGTTGTTCGCGGTACGCTTTCATGATGGTGTTGTCGGTAATGCTGAGGTTGGGGGCGCTGCCGACGTGGGTGCGGTCTTCGGGCACATGGGCTACGCCGCTGCGAATCGAAACGATGGGGGGCTGGTTGGCCACATCTTCGCCGTTGATCAAGATGCTGCCCTGGCACGGCCGCATGCCGGTGATGACTTCAGCCAGTTCGCTCTGCCCATTGCCAGAAACGCCGGCGATGCCCAAAATTTCGCCCTGACGTACTTCTAAATTGACGCCGCGCAGGGCGGGCACGCCTTTGTTGTTTTCTGCATGAACATCTTTGAGAGATAACACAACATCACCGGGTTTTTGCGGTTTTTTTGCTACAGAAAAGACCACGTCACGCCCGACCATGAGTTGGGCCAGGTCTCGTTTGGTCATGCCGGCAATGCTCACGCCTTCAGCGGTGACTTTGCCTTTACGCAAGACGGTAACTCGGTCGGCAACGGCCGTTACCTCTTGCAATTTGTGGCTGATAAACACAATCGACTTACCCTGCGCCACCATAGAGCGCATTGTCTCAATGAGATCGTCGATTTCTTGCGGCGCGAGAACGGCCGTCGGCTCATCCATAATCAAAATATTCGCGCCCCGATACAGCGTCTTCAAAATCTCCACCCGCTGCTGCTCACCTACCGAAAGCTGCCAGATTTTGGCCGTTGGGTCCACACGCAGGCCAAACTGATCCTGCAACGCCAGCACCTTCTGATCATATTCCTTCAATCTCATGAAAAAACGCGGCTGATCCAGACCCAATAAGATGTTTTCTGTTACTGTCTGCGTGGGAACCAACATAAAATGCTGATGAACCATGCCAATCCCCTTGGCGATGGCATCCTTGGGCGAGCTAAAATTAACCAGCTCACCATTAATCCTGATGGTGCCAGACGTAGGCCGATACAACCCGGCCAGAGCGTTCATCAACGTGCTTTTACCTGCGCCATTTTCCCCCAGCAAAGCGTGGATTTCGCCTTGCCGCAGCGTAAAGTTCACGTGATCATTGGCCAGCACACCGGGAAAGCGAATCACGACGTCATTCATTTCAACGGCGAAAGGCGATTCAGACATGGGAACCTCTAACAAAAACCTCCCGGAGGTTCAGGACCTCCGGGAGGTTGCACTAATTACATCTAACTAACTTTCCAGGTCGGGCAATTCGGCCGTGATGTTCTGATTCCACCAGTACATGCAAGTCGTGCATTCGCTGCCAAACTGCGCGAAACCATCCAGGTCAAGCTGCTCCAGGCTCACGCCATCGGCCAAAACCTGGTTACCCTGGTTGTCGGTAATGGGGCCTTTGAAGACGTCGAAGCGGGTGAATTCACCGGCCAGCATCTTAGCGAGGGTGTCCTGAACCAGCGCCAGATCTTCGGCGGGCAGTTCAGCTACGCCCGGCTGCATCGTTTCGCCTTCCATAAAGCCAAACAAGCCCAACGCGCCGCTGTCAGCATCGAAGTATTCCCAGCCGCCTCTCCAGGTGCCTTCACGAGAACCTTCAACAATGCGCGCATATTCCGGTCCCCAGTTCCAGTACATCGAAGTGAGGCACTTTGGCGAGGTGCAGTTGCCGGAATAGTCGTAGGTGATACCCCATTTACCCTCTGGGGCGGCGTCGGCCGGGGCCGGCGTGTCAGCGCCAGTCATCACAACCTGAGCGCCAGCGTCAAACAAAGAAGATGCGCCTTCTTTTTCCAGGATGGGATCATGCCAGGTGAAGATCCAGCGCACGTCGATGGTGCAGTCGGGGCAGGTTTGCTGTACGCCGAGGGCAAAGGCATTGCCCAGACGCAGTTCTTAGGGGATGGGGAAGGTGGCGATGTAACCGATCTTGGTATTGTTGTCCATTTTGGTACGGGAACCGGCCAACATACCAGCCAGGTATTTCATATTTTCCATGGCGCCCATCAGGTTACCGAAGTTTTCGCCGTTTGATTTGTAACCACTGATGTGGATGATGTCTACATCGGGGAATTCGTTGGCTACTACTTCGGAGGCATCCATGAAGCCAAAGGAGGTGGTGAAGATTACGTCGAAGCCTTTGCGGGCCAGGGAGCGGATCACCTGTTCGGCGTCCGCGCCTTCGGCGACGTTTTCAACGTAGGCGGTGTGGACATTTTCCACGTTTGCTTCTACATATTGGCGACCGACGTCGTGAGCCTGGCTCCAACCGCCGTCATCGTGGGGGCCAACGTACACGAAGGCAACGTTGTATTTGCCATCTTCGATGGCTGGAATCTGGTATTGACCGGCGGAATCTGCGGCCGGCGCTTCGGCGGCGGCGTTATCGGCTGGCGCTTCGACCGGCGCTTCGGCGGCAGCATTGTCGGCTGGAGCTGCATTGTCGGCTGCGGGTTCGGTGGTTCCACCGCCACAGGCTGCCAGCAGCAGGCTCAGGACAACGGTTAAAAGCAGTACAATCCAAAGGCGTTGTTTCGTCATGTTATGTTTCTCCTCTTAAATATTTAACGAACAAATAGGGTGATTGACTCGTTTTGCGAGTTTAGTGTGAATGGGTGATTTTGTTTGACTTGATCCGTTTTCTATCACCTCCTTATCGGGTTAGTGGACAGTATAACGGCCGTTTTCCAGGCAGGGTATAGCGTCTTTGCCAAAAATGGCGCTGGGGGGATACAGACAAACTGCCTCAGTGGGTACTGGCAACAATCCGGCCAATCCGTAGAATCGGTACTCATGCGCAGGGGTCAAGGCAATCGTGAAGGTCACGTGTTGAGAATAGTCGGGATTCGTACAATCGTCCACTGCCATTGTTCCTGATTTTGACGTGACAGTTGTCAGCCCTTATAAGACGTTTTAATTCACCGCGGCTGACTTATTGCTCAGGCGAATTGTAAGACACCGCTTTGGATGCGTGGTTGGCATGGTTTTGCAAAATGGCCCAATCTTCCTGGTAGACAGCTGCCAGGTTATCGTCTCCAAGCTGTTTTGCCAGGGCCATGGCCTGCTGCAAATCTTGGGAGGCGGCATCGTACTGCTGTTGGCGGCGGTGAGCCAGGCTGCGGGAGCGGTATAAATTGGCCAGCGCGTGCTGGTCGGCGAGCGTTGGTTCCAGGTTGTTCAGGGCGGCAATGGCCTGGGAATAGGTTTGCACGGCCGTTGCCCCTTGCCCCATTTCCAACTGATAACTGGCAGCCATCTGGTTGGCCATAGCCACGCGCCTTGGCTCGGAAAGGCCTAATTGCAGCGCTTTTTCTGCGTAGGTCGCCGCTTTTTTGGAGACGGTTCTTTGTTTGCCCGCCTCCAGGGCGGCCAGTTCCAGATATGCCAGAGCGGAGTTGGGATTGTCGCGCAGGAAGCGTTTGAGGGCTGTTTCGGCTTTGTTGTGGGCACTACCGCGGCGTAGAATGTCGATGTAGTGGAGTTGGAGATCGGTATTTTGGGGCTGCACGGCCGTTTCCCGCTCCAGCGCATCGAATTCGGCCTGGGCAACGGCCGTTTCGTGGCTCGGCTCCTCAAACCAACCCTGCCGGTCATACTGCCAAT
>JAKQCM010000049.1 GCA_029559155.1 Chloroflexota bacterium | reverse complement strand
GTTCAGTCATCATAGTTGTGTGTCTGCTCGATTTTAGCATTATCTGATGCGCGACAATCTTTTTCACGCATCACGCATCATTCTTCACTTCCCCGTTCAACGTGACCACCAGCCGCCGGCTGTGCGCCCGGTCACGGTGTTCGCACAGATAAATGCCCTGCCACGTGCCCAGGTGGAGACGGCCGTTCTTAATTGGTATGGTCACGCTGGCCCCTAGCAGAGCCGCCTTCAGGTGCGCCGGCATGTCGTCGGGGCCTTCGTAGGTGTGGATGTAGTACGGCGCGTTTTCGGGAACCAGTTTGTTGAAATGGCTCTCGAAGTCCTGGCGCACGGTGGGGTCGGCGTTTTCGTTGAGCGTCAGCGAGGCGGAGGTGTGCTGGATGAAGACGTGGGCCAGCCCCACGGTGTAGTCGCGCAGTTCGGGAAGCTGCTGCACGATTTCGGCCGTCACCAGGTGAAAGCCGCGCCCTTTCGGGGATAAGGTGATCTCTTTTTGGAACCAGGTCATGATTGTGTATTCTGTCGCAAGTTTTCGATGGATAGATGATCTGCCAGGGCGATTAGCTCCGGATCCCCCGTTAGCAAGGTCGCCTGAAATTCTTGAGCAGCGGCCGCGGCAAAAGCATCGGCGTAGGATAGGCGATGGATCATTTTCAGCCGGGCGGCGGCAAAGATACGTTCCTCTGTGGCCTCCAGGAGGGTTAGCGGCAGTTGGCGAATGTCGGCGACAGTCTGACGCGCTTCATCCTGACCCCGGAGACGCCCGACAATGTAAAACAGTTCGCCCAAATTCATCAGCGACATGAGCAACTGTAACTGTTCATTGGTTTGCGCCTGGCTGATCAGCGCGTGAACACGGCCGGCGGCCGGTTCTTCTTTCTGTAACAAGGCGATGAGCGCCCAGGCGTCGAGGATGAAGGTGTGTTCCATTGGTTATTGAGGAGCGTTGTCTTGGGACGTTAATTCTTCCTGGTGTTCGTTTAGTAGGGCATCTAGCAAACCGCTGTGCTGGTACTTGCCATACAGGCGGGCCAGGGCTGTGGACTGATTGACGGGAGTCAAGATAATCTCGTCATTTTCAAGCCTGACATCAAACCGGTCGCCCGGCTTTAACCCCAACGATTTGCGCACCTCGCTGGGAATGACCAACTGTCCTTTGGAAGATAAACGAACGGGCATAAAATCACCTCTTGCTGTCTTACCATTTCGGTCTAATTGTAAGACGTTTAGCGGCGCATTGTCAATTTTGCTCATTCGGGCGGTGTGACAGTGACGGCCGTTTCCAGCACCACATGGTCGGCCACGGCCGTTCCCGTTTCATCCACCACCGGCAGGCGCGCGCCGCTGATCGGATCGTATAGGCCGACCTCCAGCGTGTAAGTGCCCGCCGGGGCGTTGGCGGCCACGGGCATGGCGTAGGCGTCGATGATCACCTCGCCGGGCCGCCAGCCGGTGGTGGGGCGACGGCCGTTCACCGGCTCGTTGTCCTGCTGCCCCCACAAAAAGTTACCCGTTTCCGCGTTGTAAACCTCGCCCAGCAGGTGGGTGAAAACTTTGTAGGGCTGGGTGACGGCCTGGTCGGTTTGCCAGTAGAGTGTCATGTGCAGCGCGCCGCCGGGGGCCACCGTGTCGTCGGCGACGTCGTAGCCCAGCAGGCGGATGCCGTTGGCGAAGGCCACGTCCAGCGGCCGGCTGATGTCCACGTCGGCCAGATTTACGAAGGTTGTTTGCTGCTGCCGCAGGCGAAAGCCGCCGAAATAGGTGGTCTCGCCCCGGTTGTTGAAGACGTAGAAGGTGTATTCGCCGGCGGGCGCTTCCGGCGGGATGAGCAGGGCGAGTTCGTCGCGCAAACGGCCGTCTTCCGCCCAGGCTCTCTCATTGTCCAGCGGCACGTATTCCCACTGCCAGGCACGGCCGTTTTCGTCCACGAGGCCGACTTCCGCTTCGGCGAAATTGTCTTTGACGGCGGCGGCGCGCTGCCAAAAGACGCCCAGATGCACGGTGTCGCCGCTGGCATAATCACGCGCAGCCTGATCAAAGCCGGTCAGGGTGACGCCGGGGGCGACGATGATGTCGGCGGGGAAGGTGGGTTGGGCGGCGGGGTTGAGCGTCCCCATTTGGGCGGCGCGCTCGGGGGTGCGGGCGTAGAAGCGCAGCGCTTTGTCGCCGTAGGGGTATTCCCGCACGGCCGTGGCCCGTTCGGCCAGCCAGGCGGCGGCGTGGCCCTGGGGGTCGGTCACCCCGGCGTAAGGGGTGACGACCAGCCACAGGCCGTCACCGGCTGCCCAAAGGGGAGCCAGGAAGTCGGCGGCGGTCTGCGGGCTGACGTCCCACAGATGGGGCAGCCCGGTCCACTCGTCGGGGTAGTGGTAGGCAAAGATCGGCCAATCGCGGTCGCTGTAGAGCACGACGGCGTCGCCGGGGTGGGCGTAGGCTTGCAGGGCCGCGCCCAGGGAAGTGTAGTCGTCGATGCGGACACGGCCGTCGTAATACCCGCGCATGCCGGCCAGCGACGCGCCGATCACCACGGCGGCGAGGGCGGCGGTGAGGGGCCAGCGACGGCCGTGGCCCAATCGCGCCAGCCCCCAGGCCAGCAAAATCACGTAGTAGCCGGTGAAGATGACCAGATAGCGCGGGTCGAAGGGCGGGGCGTAGGCCCCGGCTTTGGGGATGGTGACGTAGACGACGACGGCCAGGGGAATGAGCAGCCCGCTGAGGAAGAGGGTCAGGTCGCGGGCCATGCGCCAGCGGCGGCGGGCGTGGAGGAGGAGGGTGAGAACGGCCGTGCCAAACACAGCCAGCACCGGCAGCGTCAGCCGGGCATAGGCGTCCACGTTCAGCGGGATGCCGGTGACGAGCACGGTCCAGTAAATCTTGAGGAAGTCCCAGACGGCGATGGGCGTGGCCGACGAGGTGCTGAGGAAGCCGGGCAGGGCGTAGACCAGCCACGCGCCCACGATGCCCAGGATCACAATCTGCGCCGCGCCCCATTTCAGCAACGATTGGCGGCGGTTGGGGGTGTGTCGCAGTTCCCACAGCCAGGCCAGGTTAATGGCCACGGGGATGGGGAAGAAGAGGTAGAGGGTCAGCAGTCCGGCCGTCATGCAAAAAATGTAGAGGGCGTAATCGGCCGGTTTGCCGCGCGCCCAGACGCGGCGCGCGGCCCAGGTGCCCAGCACGGCCAGGAAGCCGGCCAGGGCGTACATGCGCATTTCTTGGGACCAGACGATGTGGAAGCGGGAGAGGGTGAGGAAGAGGGCGGCCAGGAAGCCGGCGCGGCGGTTGGCCACGGCCGTGCCCAGCAAATAGGTCGCGGCCACGGTGAGCGCGCCGAACACGGCCGACAGCATGCGCAGGCCAAACTCGCTGTCGCCGCTGGCGGCGCGCCACAGGTGCAGCAGCCAGAAGTAGACCGGCGGGTGTACGTCGTGGCCGGTCTGGTAGGCGATTTGGGCCAGGGATTGGCGGGCCACCCACACCGACCAGCCTTCGTCCCACCAGACGGCGCGGTCGCCGGCGCGGTGTAGGCGCAGGGCAAAGGCCAGCAAGAGCAGGGCGACCATCAGCCAGGGCCAGAGTTTGTGATAGCGTGATGCGGGTGTGCGGTCCATGCGGGGGATTAAACTATGAATGCGGGGCTTCGTCAACGTGGGGCCTGGGTCTGGCAGCCAGACCCTCCCGGAAGTTCCGAACTTCCGGGAGGGGTTTTGTTTTCCGCTAGGGCACGGGGCCGAAGGCGAGTTTTTCCAGGAGCTGCGGCCGGTCGGCCAGGGCGACTTCGGCGATGCCGCGGAAGTCGTTGACCCAGTCGTCTAGTTCGTCGAGCTTGGCGTCGCGGGCTTTGGTGGCGTCTTGGGCTTCGCCGATTTCCGTTTGCTGTAAGTTATTGGCGGTGTCGGCGGCGGCGACGAGAGCCGCTTCGGCCTGGAGTTTGACTTCATCGTAGCCGTAACCGGCCAGAACGGCCGTCAGGTCTGGGTTTGCCAGTAAATTGGCATAAAAATCTTCCGCCTGATTCAGCCAGCCATAAAAACTGCCTTTGCGCGCGCCGTTCAGTTTCAGGGAGGATTGTGCTTTGCTATTGTCCTTAAAGGCGATGCGCGCCACTTTGAGCGAACGGGAATAAGCCGTTTTAGCCGCTTCCCATTTGGCGTAAAAATCATTTGAAGCGGCGTACTGCTCGCCGTATTCAACCAATTGGGTCTGGCTGAGGGATTTGGCTTCTTCGGATAGGGCTTTGCCGGCCAACAACCTGGCTTCATCGTAGCCAAACAAAGCCAATTCGGCTTTGATGTCGGCATCGGTCAGGGCATTTTCGATGGCCATTTGGGCGGCTAATAATCGTTCGTTGGAATTTTGATACGACATGAAAAAAAAACCTCCTATTGTGTACTGGAACTTTGACGATAAAGGTGGGTTTCGCGAAATTCAGGCGGTATGGCGCATCTGTCGATGATGTGCGACTGACAAAAGCGCTACCGCCTATGACTTCTCTAAGAAACCCGATTTTTTCTGCTAGAAATCATTTCTGTGGCTCAAAAATGAGATCTTTGGCGTCAGAAACGAGATCGTATGTGCCAGAAACCATTTCTATGGCTCAGAAACGAGATCGTTCGTGCCAGAAACCATTTCTGCGGCTCAGAAACGAGATCGTATGTGCCAGAAACCATTTCTATGGCTCAGAAACGAGATCGTTCGTGCCAGAAACGAGATCGTGTGTGCCAGAAACCATTTCTGCGGCTCAGAAATGAGATCGTTCGTGCCAGAAACGAGATCATGTGTGCCAGAAACCATTTCTGCGGCTCAGAAGTGGGATCATGGGGGTCAGAAACGAGATCGCACATGCCAGAAATCATTTCTGCAGCTCGTAAAAGGGTTCGATTTATTCAGATTTAAATTTCTATTGAAGACCTGCTATTCTTGCACGCTTGGCAAAGTTTGAACGAGGAAAGTTTAGCAAATTTTGGCGGGGAGGCCAATGGTTTGTGGTAGTAGTATTTTGGGAAAGAGGGCAGAGAGTGTGGTGAACCCCAGAATACTTGGCCCAAGCCTATGGTAATGTAGCAAAAGTAATTCCTGAAGTGACTTGTTCCTTCGTTAGACTCTCTTAACTATAGATGGTAGAATTTTTGTGAGGCCACTTTCAAGTGCTTCAATTGGAGACAGGATACTTGTAGAAACAATTGTGTTTGTGGTTGATCCTGCCACAATCAGTAGGGTATTAAGCTTTACAGCCCTCAGCGGCTGCTGTTGCTGCTTTGTTAGCGGCGTCGTGCGGGAAAGCTAGAATCGTACTGCAAGTATCCTCTCCCTTCTTCATATGTTACCCAATCCTGATCTACTTGCTTCTGAGTCAGAGATAGTTAGTAAATTCTTTGACCTGCAAACCCCAGAAGACGTGGCCGATCTCCTTGAGGTCAGAAGTTACGGTTTTCTTGAGTACCTTGTTTTTGTTTTGCCTCCGACCAAACAATATACAAGATTCACTATACCGAAAAGACGGAGTGGGAACAGGATCATCTTAGAGCCAATTCCCAACTTGAAGATCGTCCAGCACAAGTTGTTGCAGGTTCTGCGTCTTGTTTACGAGCCAAAGCCGTCAGCACATGGTTTTGTAAATGATAAATGCATCACGACCAATGCCGCACAGCACGTCAGAAAAAAATACGTGTTAAATGTAGATTTAAAAGATTTTTTCCCTTCAATTAACTTTGGGCGCGTAAGAGGTATGTTTATGGCGTACCCTTATCATCTTAACGATAAGGTTGCCACTGTGCTGGCACGGATATGTAGTTTGAGAACATGCTTGCCACAAGGGGCTCCAACTTCACCAATAATTTCAAACATGATCTGCGCCAAGATGGATAGCCAACTTCAGAAAGTGGCGAGAGATCATCGATGCTATTACACGCGATATGCTGATGACCTAACGTTTTCGACATCTGTTAAGCAATTTCCCACTTCATTGGCAGTCGTGATCGCAGATGCAACAGGTCAAAGTGTTCATGTAGGCAATGAACTGCTTGAAATAATTCGCGAAAATGGATTTCAAATTAACCAAGACAAAATAAGATTACAGACTAGAGGTCAACGTCAAGAAGTAACAGGCTTAACTACAAATCAGTTCGTCAATGTGAACCGCAAATTCATCCGGCAAGTACGAGCTATGTTGCATGCATGGAGAAAATATGGCTACGAAGCGGCAGAAAGAGAATACAGAGAAAAATACATCCATCGGATACCAGATAAGTCTTATAAAGTACTGCCATCATTTCAGAAGGTTGTTAAAGGTAAGATTGAATTTATTGGAATGGTAAGAGGCAGAACAGATTTCGTTTTTGTTCGTCTGAACAATGAAGCTGCTCAATTAGAGCGCCAAAGCGGGTTGATGCCCTTTTTGTTTGGAGTTCTTGAAGACACTGATAATGAGATTCTATCTCTCATTGCGGGTGGCGAAAACTCGCAGGTTGAATTTAAGATGGGGGCATGTCTTGAGCCTCATACAAGTAAGGAAAATAAAGCAATGAGAGATAAAGTAGGGCAAGAGGTTGCTGCTTTCATGAATAGTGAACACGAAGGAACGCTTTTAATAGGCGTAACGGATGTTGGGGAAGTATGTGGTGTGGATCGTGAATACAGGATTGCAGATCCAAGTAAGGGGAATTGGGATGGTTACGAATTATTCTTAACTAACGTGCTGAATAACTCTCTTAGCATCAGCAATCCTGCTCAATACTACAGAATTTCACATCATCTTGTTAATGGAAAGACTGTGTGCAGCATTCGGACGACCGGGTCTGATGAGCCAGTGCTTTACAAAGATAAGTTGTTTATCCGTAATGGTACCCAGTGCCGAGAGCTGAAAGGTCCTGACCTTGTTCGTTACATTAGAGATTGGCGATAAGTCTTTCGTCATTTCGGTTGTGCTAGTATATGACAACCGGCATTCTGCAATTGTCTGAAGTGACGTTGGCATGAGTCCTCGGATGGCCGAGCCGGCGCACTAATAAGTAGCTTCTAAACGGCCGTTCCCTCCCCCCTCTATCTCTAGCTCTCGCTCCCCCCACTAATCTCCGCCCGGCCCGTCATGCCCGGCCGCAAATCCAGGTCCGTCGCGTCCAGGGCAACCACCCCTGGCAGTCGCTGGCCTTCCAGACCACGCCACATTCATGCCGCCTGCACCAATCGCCCCCAAAAGTGCTATAATCCAGTTATGACTCAAACCCGTTTTCTTGAACGAAGAGGAAAAATCAGCGAACTAGATCGGTCTTTTGATCTGGAATTTTGGCAGGCCCAAACTCCAGAGGTTCGTTTCGACGCCACCTGGGAACTAATCGTTCATTATGCTAAAGTGAAAGGTTTAGATGTTCGTCAACTCCGACTTCAGCGATCTCTTGAGACTTTTCAAAAGCAACGGCGTTAAGTATTTGGTATTGGCGGTTACGCAGTTATCCAACACGCCGAACCCCGTTTTACCAAAGACCTGGACCTCTGAATAAGCACAGATACGGCAAACGCCGCAGCAGTTTACAAGGCGCTCCGTGAGTTTGGCGCTCCCCTTGAAGGACTGACCGAATCTGATTTTGCCCAAGAAGGCTATTTTTACCAGATGGGCGTTCCCCCAGTGCGAGTAGATGTCTTGATGGGTATTCCGGGCTTGGAATTTGCGGAAGCCTGGGAGCGAAGAGTGGACGTGAAGTTTGAAGATCTTCCAGTAACGTTTATTTCTCGCCAGGACCTTATTATTTCTAAACGCGCCGCTGGCCGCCCACAAGATTTGATTGACGCCGATTTGCTATCTCAAGTTGAGGGCAATTGAGTGCTCAGGGGAATGAGAACGGCCGTAACTTCCACTATTCGTCCCAAAGAAAGTAACCAGATAATCGGTCTGTCGTTCTAAGCGCAGTCTTCGGCCGTTCGGCTTCGAAACGAAGAATCCCCACAACTCGGTCTCGCCAAATAAATGGGATGTTTCGGCAGGCTCAGCACAGGCCCTCAGCATGACAGGTGACATGATTAACGGATTGATTTTTAATCTGCAAGACCCTGGCCCAGTAGTTAGTCGAAGCCAAATGCCGGGTAACGGCCGTTACCGCATCACCCGCCCCCCATCCACCGTAATCGTGCTGCCCGTCATGTAACTGCTGGCGTCGGCGCAGAGAAACACCACCGCCGCGGCCACTTCTTGCGCCCGGCCAATGCGCCCCAGCGGGATGTTGGCCCGCCACTGAGCCATCACCTCCGCCTTTGCTTGCAGCGGTTCCGTCAGCGGCGTGTCGATGATGCCCGGTAGGATGGTGTTGACGCGGATGCCGTAAGGCGCAAATTCGCGGGCGCACTCGCGGGCAAAACCGACCACGCCCGCTTTGCTGGCGCAGTACGCGCCCCGGTCGGCCAGCGGCGTTTCCACTCCGGCCGTCGATGCAATATTGACGATGACCCCGCCCGCGCCCGTGGCTTCCTCTTGCCCCGCTTTTTTATCAAAAACACCGGCCATTACCCGGCCGCAAAGCTGGCTCATAAAAAAGACGCCTTTCAGGTTCACGTCGATGGTGCGCTGCCAGTCCCATTCGTCCATTTTCATGATGGGGATGGCCGGTTCGACGGCCGCATTGTTCACCAAAATGTCCAGTTGGTTCCATTCGGCGCGGGTGGTTTCGATGAGGTGGGAGCATTGAAATTTGTTCGAGACGTCGGCGGCGATGCCGATGGCCTGCCCTCGGTTTTGGCGGATGGCCGCGGCGACACGTTCGGCGCGGTCGGGGTTGATGTCGTTGACGGCGACGCGGGCGCCCGCATCGGCCAGGGCGTAGGCGATAGCCTCGCCGATGCCGCGTCCGGCGCCGGTGACGATGGCGACTTTGTTGTCCAGGCGAAGATTCATAAGGGTCTCCAAAAGAGTTTTAGAATTTTGATAGGGAGTATACGGCAATTGGGGAGGGGGTACGAGGGAGTGGGAACGGCCGTTTACATCCCCTGCAACGTTTGCAGCCAGTGGTCCGTAACCCGCGGCGAACGCTGGCGATAAACCTGTAGATGCGCATATTCCGCCTGCGCCAGCAGCGCGGGATAGGTCCGATGATGCTTTTTGCGGCTGGTGAGCGCGTACAAAAAGAGCGAGTCACGGCTGAAAAACTGACCGCGCCACGTTTCGCGGTTGCCATTCCACAGCACCTCTTGCCGGCCAACGCGGCGCAGGGCGCGCCGGAACAGCCGCCCCCAAACCAGAGGCAGCGAATAATCCAGCCAGATCAGAACGTCGGCCTGGCTCCAGATAATGTCACGCGCCAGACTGTAATTGCCGTCCAGCACCCAGCGCGGACCGGTCAGGGCGGCGCTTACGCGCTGCCGAAATTCTTCACGCGGCGGTTTGGTCCAATTTGGGCCCCAAAACAAGGCGTCGAGTTCGATATGCGGCAGGTGTAGGGTCTGGGCGATCTGGTCGGCCAGGGTTGTTTTGCCGGAGCCGGTCGTGCCGACGATGACAAATCGCTGTCCCGGCGAAAGATGTGGTTGGGAAGTCATCATGCAGTGAGTATAACCTTTTTGGAACTAGACAGACCCCAAGGGTTTGCGTCTGGGAGTTTAGATTGGGTGGGTTTTCAACCCTTGGGGTCTTGTTTTCCTTGACCAGCGGCAGGTTATTCCAGATTGGCGTCCAGGGCTGCGGCGAAGGTGGCATAGGGCTGCGCCCCGACGAAGATGTAGCCGTTGATGTCGAATTGGGGCTGGCTGAAGATGCCGCGCTGGCGACGGCCGTTATCCAGTTCCATCACCTGCTCCAGGCCGGCGGTGCCATCATAACAGGTTTCAAACTGCGCCTGATCGACGCCAAAGGAGACGGCCGTTTGCACATAATACTCCCGGTTGGCGCTCCACAAGTCATCCTGGTTTTCAAACAGATATTTGTGCAGCGCCCAGAAAAAGTCCGGGTTTTGCTGCCCGGCGCATTCGGCGGTGAGCGTGGAGTAGACGCTGGGGTTGCCGTGATTGAGCACTGGCCAAAAGACGAGCTTGACCTTGCCGGTCATGACGTAGTCGCGGAGGATGTCTGGCTCTGTGCCTAACACGTAGGCACGGCAGCTGCCTCAGAGAAAGTCGGAGTAGTCAATCATCGTCACCGGCGCGTCAGGGCTGCCGAGAAAGAAAGCGCCTTCATCGGTGCGTCCGGCAAGGATCGACGGTTGGCTGGTTGGTTCGATTGTGGGTTGACTGGTTGGTTGGTCGGTTGGTTGACTGGTTGGTTGAGCGGTGGGCGGGGCGGGAGACGGCCGTGTAGACGCCAATGTGGGTTGGATGATGGTAGAAACGGCCGTGGGCGGAAGGGTCGGTTCTGCTGTTGGTGGACTGGCAACCTCAGCCGCCGTTTGGCCGCAAGCCGTCAGGAACATAAACAACGCAAGGAAACAAAAAGGCCATTTTTTCATGGCCTTGATTATAGCGGTATCCGGTTGGGCAGTTCTTAAGTAATGATTAAGAAGGTGTTGTGCCAACGTGAATGGCAATCGTGCCGAACATGAACATTTTGTAGGCCACGTCGGTAAACCCGATCTGGCGCATGATGTCGGCCAATTCCGCCGGGCCTTTAAAGGCCTGCGTGCTGTCGGGCAAGTATTTGTAGGCGTCGGCGTTGCCAGAAATGAGGCGTCCCAGAGTGGGGATGACGACATTGAGGTGGATGCGGATGAAGGGCTTGAGTAAATTGTCTTTCGGCGGGCTGGATTCCAGCACCACCACGCGGCCGCCTGGTTTGGTAACGCGCATCTGTTCGCGGAACGCGCCGGACACGTCGATGACGTTGCGCATGAGAAAGCCGGAGGTCACGGCGTCGAAGGTCGCGTCGGGGAAAGGCAGAGCCAGCGTGTCGGCCGTGGTCCAGAGGATAGCCTGGCGGTCGGGCGCCCGTTTGCCTACCTGCATCATCTCGATGGTAAAGTCGCCGCCCACGGCCGTTATGCCCGGCTGCTGGCGTAAACCCTCCAGCGCAATGTCGCCTGTGCCGGTAGCGATGTCCAGAAGACGGCCGTTTTGCGGCAGCCGCGCCTGTTCGATCACATACCGTCGCCATTTTACATCTTGCCCGGCGGTCATCAGCCGGTTCATCGTATCATACCGCCCGGCAATGCGGGCGAACATATCTTGCACGTAGTCGGCGCGTTCCTGTCCTTGTAAGTGGGCCATAATGCGTGATGCGTGAGGCGTGATGCGTGAGATTTTCCTTCACGCGTCACACCTCACGCATCATTCTCCTTCTTTTACGGTGTTACTTTCGCTCTCGCCATCGGTCGCGGGCAGCACTTCGCGCGCCTTGCTGGTGCCGGTGGGCGGGCCGATGATGCCCAGGTCTTCCATGGCGTCGATGAGACGGGCGGCGCGGGTATAGCCGATGCGGAAGCGGCGCTGCAACAGGGACGTGGATGCTTTGTTCAACTGCCGGACCATCTCGATGGCTTCGGGCATCAGATCGTCTTCGTACTGCTGTTTGAGTTTATTTTCTTCGTCGATGGCCTGGAGTTCTTCCCACAACGGCCGTTGCGCTTCCACCGCACCGCTCGCGGCCGGCGTCCGGCTTTGCGGCGGTTGCGGCCGGGTAGGCTCGTCAGCGGATGCAATCGGCGGCGCTTCCGGCAGATCGGCGTCGGGTGGCTGTATTTCCGGGGTGATGGGAACCGGCGCGGTGGCCAGCGGTTGTTTGCGCGGCGGCGGGGTTTCCCGGTTGTTTGGGGCGGGCGGAATGGCGGCGGTGGGACGCACGGCCGTTGCGGATGAGGGGGAAACGGCCGTACTCTCTGGCGAGACGGCCGTGCCTGAGGCCGCCGCGCGTGGAATGGCCGCCTCTTCGGCCGTGATGGTGCTGAACCGGCGCGCGCGCTGCCAATAAGCGATGATGCCGCCCAATTCTTTGTCGCCGACGTAGCAGCCTTGCAGGCGGGCCGGGGCCGCGGCGTCCGGACTTTGAAAGAGCATGTCGCCCTGGCCTAGCAGCCGCTCAGCGCCGGTTGTATCCAAAATCACGCGGCTGTCGGTGCTGGAAGCCACGGCGAAGGCGATGCGCGCCGGGAAGTTGGCTTTGATAATGCCGGTGACCACATCGACTGACGGCCGTTGCGTGGCAATGATCATGTGTATGCCGGTGGCGCGGGCCATCTGCGCCAGCCGCGTGATGCCCCGTTCCGTGTCTTCTGGCGAGAGCATCATC
>JAKQCM010000035.1 GCA_029559155.1 Chloroflexota bacterium | reverse complement strand
CTGCCGGTGGCCGTGATGGTAAAAATCGACAACGGCCGGGCGATGAGGTCGGCGCGGTCATAGCGGAACAACTGCATCATGTCGGCCATGCGCGGCACGCCGTGTTCGGTAAACGCGCCGGAGACCACCGGCCTGCGCGATTGGGTCAGGCACAAAAAGAGCCGCCAGGCGTCGGAAATTTGCGGCTCGATGTCGTCGTTGGTGGAGAAGGCGGTCGCCAGGTAGGCGATGTTCGGCAGGCCGTCGGCCAGGCGCACGTAGTCGACGAAATCGGCCGTGTTGGCTAACCGGGTATGGCCGGTGCGGTGATCCAGCACTTTCAGGCCGCTGGAGCCGGGCACAAAATGCACGTTGTCGCCGCCGAGTTCGGCGTGGGGGTTCCCGTCACGGTCGTACAAAGTGAAAGAAGAAGGGGTGGAAGCAACGGCCGTATCCACCACATCCGGCGGAAACAGAACGCGCCCGGTTGCCGGGTCGGTTTTGAGGCCGTGGTCGAGGAGACGGCCGTGCAGCGCCGCGCCGCGCACTTCCACCCCTACCTCGCTCAATATTCGTTTCGCCTCGGCCAAAATCTGTTGGATCAGGTCATCTTGCAGCACGTTGAGGGATGGTCTCATCGGGGTCTCCTTTAAAGAATTTTTAACGCAAAGACGCCAAGGGGCAAAGGCGCAGAGGGAAAATCGGCGTCATCGGCGAAATCTGCGGATTCCATCACTTTGGGCGTGGAAACATCTGGGTTCATTTCACAATATGAACCAGCGTTTCACAAGCGTTGACGATTGTAGTGCGCTTTGTTATATTTGCCAGCAATCCCCGGCAACAAGATGAGGTAAACCCATGACCGAACAGCCCGAAGAAGAAATCAACCTGCCAGACCTGTCTGTGGAAGAGCTGCTGGAATTGATGATGGACGACCTCTACGACGGTTACGCCGACGAAGTGGTGACTGAGGTGCAGGAGGCGCTGGCCCGCGGCATGACGCCTTACGACGTGCTGACGCAAGGGCTGGTGGCCGGCATGGACATCGTGGGGGCGGATTTTCGCGACGGGATTTTGTTTGTGCCGGAGGTGTTGATGGCGGCGAAGGCGATGAAGGCGGGCATGGCGGTGTTACGGCCGTTGCTGGCCGAAACCGGCGCGCCCAAAATCGGCAAAATGGTCATCGGCACGGTCAAAGGCGACATCCACGACATCGGTAAAAATCTGGTGGGCATGATGATGGAGGGGGCGGGCTTTGAAGTCATCGACCTGGGCATCAACAACTCGGCCGAAAAATATCTGGCGGCCATTGAAGCCCACCAACCCGACATTTTGGGCATGAGCGCCCTGCTGACGACCACCATGCCCTACATGCGCGTGGTGATCGACGCCCTGAAGGAGAAGGGCATCCGCCAGAATCTCATCGTACTGGTGGGCGGCGCGCCGCTGAATGCCGCCTTTGCCGAGGATATTGAGGCCGACGCCTACTGCCGCGACGCGGCCGTGGCCGTGGAAACGGCGAAGAAGTTAATGGCGTTAAGAAAAGCTAGAACGTGAGATTGGTCCAATCTAAGAAGATTGGACCAATCTGCGGCGCGCTGGCTTTTGTAATCCGCGCGTCTGCGTGTATCATTCGCTGAGCGTCAGGCCAACATCCTCGCCAGACGCCTGACTTTAAAATCCCCTGAAACCCTAACGACAAGAAACCAACATGTTAGCAACCAACCAATTACGCAGCGCCCTGCGCTGGCTGCTGCGGGCCGACGAGCCGGCCCCCCTGCGCACCGAAGCCGAGTTAACGGCCGTTACCGAACAAAACTACCGCTGGAATTTCACCGTCAACCTGCTGGATGGCGTGAACTTCTGGTTTGGCGCCAGTTTTATTTCTTCCGCCACCGTCGTGCCCCTGTTCATCAGCCAGCTCACCGACAGCCAACTGGCCATCGGCGTGGCGGCGATGATCGCCCAGGGATCGTGGTTTGCGCCGCAGCTGCTCACCGCCAACGTGGTGGAGCGCCTGGCACGCAAGAAGCCGGTGGTGGTGAACCTGGGCTTTTTCTTGGAGCGCGTGCCGATCTGGCTGACGGCCGTCGCCGCCATCCTGGCTTTTCGTTCGGCCACCGCCGCCCTGCTGCTGTTCCTGGTGGCCTACGCCTGGCATGGTCTGGGCGCGGGCGTGGTGGCCACCGCCTGGCAAGACCTCATCGCCCGCTGTTTTCCGGTGGACCGGCGCGGCCGTTTTTTTGGCCTGACGATGTTTCTGGGCGCGGGATCGGGCCTGCTGGCTGCCAGCCTGAGCGCCTGGTTTTTAGAAGAATTCCCGTTTCC
>JAKQCM010000010.1 GCA_029559155.1 Chloroflexota bacterium | reverse complement strand
CCACCACCACCCCATAGGCAATCATGCCCAGGTAGGCGGCCAGGAACAGGTAGACGGGTACAATCATCACCGTGCCCGCCTCGCGCAGGCCGCGCAAATTGACCAGGGTGATAACGAGCAGCAGCAGGAGAGCCACGGCCGTGCGATGCGTCCACAGCGCCGGAAAGGCGGAAGCCACAGCGGCCACGGCCGCCGCCAGACTGACGGCCGCATTCAGCACATAATCGATCAGCAGCGCGGCCGCGGCCGTCAGGCCCAGTGTCACGCCCAAATTTTCGCGGGCCACGGTGTAACTGCCGCCGCCCGCCGGATAGGCGGCGATGGTCTGGGTGTAGGAGAGGGTGACGAGGGCCAGCAGGCCGGTGATGATAAAGGCGATGCGCCAGGAGTACGCCAGGCCCACCGCCCCGGCGACGGCCAGGCCGAGAAAGATTTCCTGGTTGGCGTAGGCGATGGAGGCGAGCGCGTCGGGGGAGAGGGCGGCCAGGGCGCGCACTTTGTCCAGCCGTTTGGCGTCCATCTCGGCCGACGGCAGCGGCGGACCTACTACAAATTCATGCAGATGTTTCCAGAGCATACTTCACCTGTGGCAGTTTGGGGATGTGTTGCCTTATGCCTGGATGGAGATTATAGCAGAAACGGCCGTTGGCGTTGTGGGCTGGCTGCGTACGATGGGAACGTAGTTCATAACTGGATTTTGCCGCAGCAGAAGTGCATTTAGGCGGCGGCAGATGGGGTTTGCGGAGCCGAAAGGGTTTTGGATGATGAAAGTTAAGGTGGATAGAGCGGTGAGTAAGGCTATTTACTTTAGCCAGAGCACATCTTGTAAATTGGAAAAGGAAAAAGAGTTGGAGAATTAGCCTCTTTAAAAATGGGTCTTACGCACTTAAAAGAAAAACAAAAAACGAAATCACCAAACAGGCTATCACGAATAGACCCAATACGACCAGGTTGGAAACAGGAGATGAGGAGCTACGTGGAGCACGAACCAAATCGGCGCGCAAGTCCTCAGATGTGGCAAAAATTACCTGCTCTTTTTGTAACAAATAATCAATCAAAGCCAACAGGAGTACGATCAATCCCGTCCCATACACGCATAGCAAAATCAGTCCAAGTATCAACAATAAATTGCTCCACTGTTTTGGTTTTCTTAGTTGGACTGACGTTTCGGTGCGGCTGATGATTTGCCAGCCCTTAGCCGTTTGTCTGGCAATATATTCATCAAGAAGTTGCTGGTCGCTTTTCTGCTGGGGCTGTGGCGTTTTTAGTATCAGATTGCCTGTTCGTCGCACTCGTGTTGGTGGCCGAGATGTAAGTATACTTTCGCTGTCATCATCGTTGTCTTTCAGCCAATCAGGGTCTTCAAATGCAGCTGCCTCGTCTAGCGTTTCTTGCGCTGCCGGTGGTAATCTACTCAACCCTTTTTGCGCCGTCTCATTGTCAGGGTTGATCTTGAGCGCGTTTTCCAAACATACCCGTTTCTTCTCTGGGTCATCGAATGTGGCTGACATCCATATCCAGGCTTTTTCGGCATAAATGCTATCTGGCGCGGTGTTGATAACTTTTGCTAGACTTGCCTCTCCCGCTTTCAGGTTGCCTTGCTTGATATCTTGAATGGCTATCTGTAATAAATCTCTTAAAGGTGATTCGCTCATGAAAATTGTTGCCCCCTACCAAACCGCATTTAACGATACATACTTGCTGATTATCATTTCACAGAAAGCTTAAAAAAGTTGTTACCGCGTGTCAACAATTATGATATGCTTTCGATACCAGCATTCCGGGGTGTCGTTAAAAGTTGGGTAGAGCAAAACATCAGACTACACACAATACAATTCA
>JAKQCM010000004.1 GCA_029559155.1 Chloroflexota bacterium | reverse complement strand
TCGCCATCACATCGCCAACTTCGATGGCGTCAAAGCCGTAATCGTTGGCCAGATCGATCAGCTTGGCGATGGAACCGGCGTCACCGTTGCCGCAGTTCGCGCCCAAAGACCAGGCTGGTTCGTATTCAAAGCTTTCCATGTGCGTGCCGGCAAATGGGCCGTCCTCGATTTTGACTTCCTTCTTGCAGGCTACGGGACAGGCATGGCAAGTGGGGTTGTTGACCAGGATGTTTTGTTCCATCCATTCCCCGCTGATACCTTCCGCTTTGTCGCCGAATGATGTCACTTTGCCGTTGAAGGCCGGCAGAGCGCCCATGTTGCTGGTGATGTTCATGAGAATGTTGGTGCCATAGACGGAAAGGCCGCCCTTGCGCGGGCTGGTAAACCCTTTTTCATCCATGATGACGCCCAGCGCGCGTTCGTGGGCCGGTTTCCAGGCTTCGGCATTGGCTGCCCGAGGCATTGCTTTTTTGGCTTTGACGACGATGGCCTTGAGATGCTTGCTGCCGCCGACGCAGCCCGTGCCGCCGCGCCCCGCTGCCCGATCGTCTTCGTTGAGCCAGCTTGCGTAGCGCACCAAATTCTCGCCGGCCTGCCCAATGGCGATAACCGTGAGGTCTTTTTCGCCATATTTGTCTTTAAAGTGTTGAATGGTTTCTTTAATGCCCTTGCCCCATAAATCGGACGCATCGCGTAGTTCCACGGTTCCGTTTTCGACATAGGCGTAGACCGGTTTTTCGGATTTGCCGGAGAAGATGAGGCCATCGAAACCAGCCCAGCGAATGCGGGCCGCCGACCAGCCGCCCTGATGCGCATCGGTGATGGTTCCGGTGAGGGGTGATTTGGTCACGACGGCGAGACGGCCGCTCATATTGGCCGGCGTGCCGGTGAGGGGACCATTCATGAAGCACAAAATATTGTCGGGTGAGAGCGGGTCTACATCCGGGCCATTTTCAAAAACGTATTTCACGCCCAGACCGCGCGCGCCGATGTAGTGCAAAGCCCAGCCTTCTGGGATGGGTTTGTTTTCGACTTTACCTGCTGTCAGGTCTATGTGCGCGATATTGTTTGCGTATCCACCTAGTTCCATTATTACCTCCAATTGCTTTGAGTCGATTAAGTATTTGATCTTATGAGTGTCGGGGCGTTGATTGGTGTTTGGGCAGCCAAAGCAGCGAATTGCCCGATTTGCTGTATTTCGGCCGGGAATATCGTGTGACCACAACGCCTGAGGGTGTTTTTACTATTTTTGGATGGAGCACCTCCTTTTATGTGTTTGGTTTCTCACCGTCCTGGCGGGAAGATACTGATGACGTCGTGTTTGGAGAGGGGTGTGGGAAATCCACCAGCGTAGGTGAGGTCACGGCCGTTTAGCAGCACGCGCCACCCTTTTTGAATTGGAACGTAGACCGGTTTTACCTCTACCCAGGCAGAATTCGTTTTTTCTTCAGAGTTCCAAACTCGCTCCAACGCAAACGAGCGAGTTTGCGGATAATAATCAAAAAATTTACGCAGCAGGTCTTCCACAGACGCCCCGGGATCGACATGGACGGTAACGGCCGTATCCCCCACCATCGACCGCATCCGGCCAAATAACTTCACCGGAATGGCCCAGTCACCCTGGCTGTACCGCCGGGCTGTTTCATACCCCAGCAGCATCATGTGCAGCTGCACCGACAAATATTTGTTCCAGCCGGCCATTGCCTGGGCAATGACGCTGCCGGAAAGACCGGCTTCTTGCATGTAGCTGGCAAACGCCGCGCCCACAATGCCGATAGAGGTGGTGATGTAGGCGGGTGGGGTGTGGATGTGGCGTGGACCGTGCCCGGCATGAAATTTTCCGGCGCGGACCAGGTAGTAAGCAAATTCGTCGCCGGTGTCCATGCCGATAACCCGCGCCAGCCAAACCGCAAAAAAACGGCGGCGCTCGGCCAGATGTTCTTCATTGGCCCCGCTTTCCCAGCCTAAAATTGCGGCCGTTTCCGGCACGGAAAGCAAATAGTTGTAGGTATTGATGACTAATTCGGGCGCGCGGCGAAGCAAGATTTCTGTGGAATGAGACATGGCTTGTTTGTCTACGGCCGTCAGGCCCACAAAACCAAGCAGCCGAGACCATTCTTCGGCTGGATCGGAAGAAAGGTCATGGAGCTTTAGAGTGGGGGAGACTGTTACAGTTTGCATAATTTCGCCGCCAATTATTTGGGTACTGCGTACAGTATACTCAAAAGAAATCTTCCCCGCAACGCCGGGTAACTGCGACGGCGCAACGTTTTGGCCTCCTGTCTACACAGGCGGCAAAGCTGACCTGGTCAGTCATTCCCCAGATGTGCTGGCGATTAAAAAGCGGCAGTTAGCGCGGCAGGCGTGCTAAAATCACGTCCCGTGCCTGCCCAGAATCATGCCGGAGATGGTGGCCTCAACGGCCGTATGCGCCATCTTTTTCCGTGGCGGCTGGCTAAAAAGTAGACATAAAAATTAAACCGAGGATTGAATTCACTAAAACGATGTTGGATTTTGCCCCCCTACGCGCCAAACAAATGACCTTGCGTGACCTCACTGCCCCTTTGACTCTGGCGGATCTACGCGCTTTAACCAACGAAATGGTAGACGAAATGCTGTCTCTGATTGCCGCCAGCACAGACGCCGACGTTGTGTTTGTGCCGACCGATCCCCAGGCGAACGATACATTCGCCGCCAATGAGGCCGAAAAAGATCTGCCCTGGACGCTGGGCCATGTGGTTGTGCATACCACGGCTTCGGCTGAAGAAAGCGCTTTTTTGGCGGCGGAAATGGCGCGGGGTGTGCCGCCTCACGGCCGTTCCCGTTACGAAACGCCCTGGCAAACCGTCAGCGCCATCGCCCAATGCCGCGACCGCCTGGAAGAAAGCCGCCGCATGCGGCTTGCCAGCCTGGACCTCTGGCCCGATCAACCTATCCTGAGCAACACCTACGAGCCGTGGCCGGGCGCAGGCAACATAGACGCCGTAGGTCGATTTATTCTGGGGTTGGCCCACGACACCGACCACCTGGGCCAGATCGCCGACATTGTGCGCCAGGCGCAAACCGCCCGTGCAGCCATCTGATCCCATTGTCCGGCCTTTGCTGGCCCTGCTGCCCGGCAGCCCGGAGCAATGCACCAGAGCAGCGGCCGATTTGCTGGCGTTGTATGCCGCCGACGGCCGTTTCTACCATACCCTTGCCCATGTTCAGGACGTTCTGGGCCACCTGCAGCCCTACCTGACTGCGGCCCATAACTCCGTGGCATTGCAGCTGGCCGCCTGGTTCCACGACGCCATTTACGATCCGCGCCGCCACGATAACGAAGCGCAAAGCGCCGCCTACGCCACGGCCGTTCTCGCCAATCTGGGCGCCGCCGCCGGGTTAGCTGACGAAACGGCGCGTCTGATTCGTCTGACCGAGAAGCACGAAACGGCCGTCGCCGACAGCGACGGCCGCATATTGCTGGATGCAGATCTGGCTGTTCTGGCTGCTGAACCATCCCGCTACGACGCTTACGCGCAGGCCATTCGCCGCGAATACGCCCATATCTCAGCCGAGGCGTATCGTCAGGGGCGAACGGCCGTGTTGCAACGGCTGTTGGCCAGAGAGCAGCTCTACTTTTTACCCGCTCATGGGGCGTGGGAAATCCCGGCGCGGCTTAATCTCCGACGGGAGATGGCGCGGTTGTCCACAATGAGTTAGACCGGCGGCTGGCCTGCAAAACGGCCGTCGCCACCCGCATACCCCCCAGCGTCACCCCGGCCGTTGACTGCCCGGGGAAAATCGAATCCCCAACCAGCCACAAATTGCCAATGCCCGTGCCCGGACCGCGCGCTTTGAAGAGCGATGTTTGCGGAAAGCCGCCGACCATGCCCAACGGCCGTCCGGTGTAATACGCAAACGTTACCGGCGTGCCTGGCAGGCGCAGGGTTGCAGCCTGCGCCAGACCGGGAATGGCTTTTTCGGCAGCGGCCAGCAATGTTTCGGCGTACTGTTCGCGGCGGGCCAGATAGGCCGATTCGTTGTGCGACTGGCGCAGCTGCCACCAGGGGGCGACGGCCGTATGCGTCGAAAGGGTGGCTGTGCGTGTGCCTGCCGGTCCGCGACGGCCGTCGCCCTCGTCCGAGAGGGAGATGAACACGGAATTGCCTTCGCCCAACGGCCGTGTGTGGTCCACGATAACCTGATGATGGCCGCTGGTCAGGTGTGGCAGCCGGGCGGCATCCAGGCCCAGGTAAAGGGTAAACGCGCCCCAGGTTGGCTCGCGGCGGGCCGCTTCTTTTTGCAGCCGCTCCGGCGATTGCTTGCCGAGCAAATCGTTGAGCGCCCAGGGGGTCAGGTTGGCCAGGATGGCATCAGCGCGAAACCGTTGGCCTTTTTGGGTGATAACGGCCGTTGCCCGCCCCTGGTTGGTTTCGATTTGCGTCACGCGCTGCCGGAACAAAACCTCGCCGCCATGAGCGCGGATCCAATCCACCAGCGTTTGCGCCAGCGCGCCAATGCCGCCCTGCACGTGGTTGACGCCGCGTCGGGGCAAATCGAGGGCTGCGCTGCCGTACAGGGCATGGGCGTCATCAGCCGTGGTTTGGGCGGCGATGAGCAGTTGGCCGTCCAAAAAGGCTTTGAACATGGGATCGCCGGTGGCGGCCACGCTGCCAATCGTGCGCAACAGGTAGGGCAGGGCGTGCAGTGTGCGCGGGCGCAGAGCCTGGGCGATGGTCCACAGGTCGCGGGGGGATTCTGGCGGCCAGGGAAACGGGCGGCTGGAAATGTCCCAACTGACGTCAGCCAGCCGCTGTTGGGTGCGCCAAAATGAGGCTGTCTGCGGAAAAGCAGTTTGCCATTCGGCTTGCCACTGCTGCGGGTCGGCCCATTGGGTGACGGCCCGGCCGTCGGGCAAATGCACTACCCAGGCCGGATCTACTGGCCGTACCGGCCATTCCAGGCCAAGGATGTCGGCCAATCGGGCGTGGGGACCGCCGGGGGCGAAACCGCCGGCCAGGGTGGCTCCGGCGTCGAAGCGGAATCCTTTGTGGTAAAAGGTTCCGGCGCTGCCGCCAGGGTAAACGTGGCTTTCCAGCACGGTGACGCGGTGTCCGGCGTGCAAGAGCAGCGCGCCGGCCGTCAACCCGCCGATGCCCGCGCCAATGATGAGGGTGTGGGGCGCGGCGATCATCGGCGGCGTTTCCAGAGGGCCAGGCCGCCGGCGGCAGCCAGCAGACCGGCGATGCCGACCGCGCCCTGTCGCCGGGCCGGACTCAGCTCCAAATGCCAGCGGGTGATAAGTTGGCGGGCAGTGAAGAGCAGGAACAGGCCGGGTTGGGCGAAGAGCAGGCGACTGAGCAGGCCGCGACGGCCGTCGTGGTGGCTGTAGGCGATGTGTTCGTCGACGCGGGTGGTGGTGGGGGAAACGGCCGTGAACGTGTGTGTATGCTGCCAGCTTTGCAGCGGCCCGCTGATTTGCGTGTCGGTGAAGCCGTTGGGGCCGACGTTGCTGTGGATGGCTTTCCAGCGCACCGGCAGCGGCCCAAACCAGAGCGTAAATTCG
>JAKQCM010000218.1 GCA_029559155.1 Chloroflexota bacterium | reverse complement strand
AGATGGCGCACGTAGAGAAAATGGTCGACCTCGTCGGGCGCTTCGCCCAACGGCACGATCAGGCTCATCGCCACGCCCAGAATGACGTAACTGAGCAACATGAGGGGCAGAACGAAGCGCTTCACGGTCGCTGCCTCCACCCCATCACCGCCAATCCCAGCATCCCAATCAGCGCCAGCCCACTCGCCGCCGCCCCGGCCCAAAATTCTACGGGCCGGTAGCGGAATACAATTTCATGTGCACCCGCCGGAACGGACACCGCCCGCACCACCGAGTTCGCCCGATAAACGGGCGTGGGCTGCCCGCCCACCGTCGCCAGCCAGCCGGGATAATAGGCGTCGGCCAGCACCACAAAGCCGGGCGCGGCCATCTCCGCGTGCAGCGTTACCCGGTTCAGCCCCGCCTCGGTGATGGCCACCGTGCCCGGCGGCTGGATTGGCTGTGGGCTAATTGGCGGCGCGGGCTGGCCCTCCAGCTCCAACACCACTACCTGATCAAGCTGCGCGGCGTGGGCTTGCACGGCCGTCAACGCCGCTTCCGGCGAATCGGCGATCTGCGCCGCGCCCACCACAAAGGCCCGCCCCAAATCGCCCGTGTTGGCATACACGCGCGTCTTGCCCGACTCATACACCAGACCGGGACGCGGGCGCACAAAAGCCGCGAAAGCCCAATTGCCGTCTGCTTCGCGGCCCACCGTCACCCCATCGCCGCCGCTGAAACTTAGCTCGGCCAGAAAATTCTGGCCCCATTCCGGCGGGAAAGGGGCAAAATAGAACGTGGTCCAGCCGTCTGCGGCCACGTCGCCAACCGGCAGGGTGCTGTGGGCCAATTCCTGGCCGCCATCGGCCGTGAAGAGGCGCAGGGTGATGTCGCCCTGGGCAGCGGCAGCGGCGCGCAGCGGCACGTCGATGCGGAATAAACCGGCGCGGTTCACGAATAACGGCCGTTGCCACCCCGCTCTCAATGCCTGCCAATCGGCCACCACCGGCGCGGCCCTCACTGCCTGCACCTCATCGCCCCACACGTCCTGCGTGGTAACGATGTGGCTCACGCCCAGCGCATCCAGCAGCGGCGAGGCGGCCGCCTGCAAGGGCAGCAGCACGCGCCCAAAACGAATCACCTCGCCGCCCTCGGCGGCGCGCAAATAATCGACCAACCGCTGCGAAATGCCCGGCCCATAGCCGCTGAGAGCCGGTACAAATTCGGCCAGCGCCGTGTTGGGCCGGTAGGCAATGCCCTCGGCCAGACTGGTGATGCGCGGCTTGGGCGACAGGTTGTGGAGGAAAACGGCCGTCTCCGTCTGCGGAAACATCTCGGCCACTGGCGAAATCGTGTTGTAGCCGACCCCGGCAACCAGCAAATCCACGATGACCAGCGCCAGCGCCAGCGCGCCAAACCAGCCCGCCGCCAATACGCCGCGCGCCCGTGCCCACAAGAGCAAAGCGCCAGCCGCCAGGAAAGCGATGAAGAGCAGGAACGGCCGTACCCAAAACGTCCAGTCCACCTGCCCCCAATACCAGACAAAATAAACCGCCGCCAACGCCAGCAGCGCCACCACGCCAAACGGCAGCCACCTACTGCGCGAGCGCACGGCCGTTTCGTCTAACAGTTTATCCAAACCAATGGCGGCTAATACGGCCGCAGCCACCACCACCAGCACCGCCGCCCGGCTGGGCAGCAGCCCGTTAAACACCGGCAGCACATACAGCAGACCATAGGCCGGTTTGCCCAACGCCCACAGCAGTCCCAACCCGCCCCAGACCAGCCAGAACTGGGTCACGCGCTGCCGGCGCGCCAGCCAGGCGGCCGCGCCCACCAGCAGCAGCGGCAAAATGCCCACGTACAGCGCCGTCTCGTTGTAGTTGTCGAAGCCCCACCAGTTGCCTTGCAGCGGCGTGCCAAAAAAATCGGGCATGACGAGGACGGCGAGGCGGTTGAGCAGGCCATACTGCTGCGATTCGGCCCAGGTAAGCGGCTGGCGATGGCTTTGCAGCAGGAAACGAAAGGCGGGCAAGACCTGCACCAGCGCCAGGCCCACGCCCAGCGCCAGCGGCAGCCCTATCAGCCGCCACGCGGCCCACGCCCGGCGCGGCGAACGGCCGACCAACGGTCCCACGCGCCAGAGGAGGTAAAGAACGGCCGTCATGCTGCTATACAGCGCCCAATTCCAATGCCCGCCCAGCCAGGGCAGGGCGAAAGCCAGGGCGAAAAAGACGATTGCGGATTGCGGATTGCGGAGTGCGGAGTGGTGGGCGGCTAACTTCTCGACGGCCCACAGCGCCAGGGGCAGCCAGATGATGGCCGCGTGCACGACCTGCCATTCCAGCCAGACGACCATGAGGCCGTTGCCCAGGAAAACGGCCGTGCCCAACACCGCCGCCAGCCGCCGCAGCCGCAGCTTCCGCAAATAGAGGAACATGAACGTAGCCCCCAGGCCCAGCTGCAAAAAGATTGTCAGGTCAACGGCCGTGGCCCCATCCAGCAGGTAATACAGCAGCGAGAGCGGGTAAAACAGCCCGGCCTGGGTGTCGTAGATGGCCGGGTAGCCGCCGAACAGTTCGTCGCTCCAGAGAGGCAGCACGCCCTGGCGCACCTGCGCCGCCGTCCACGCCTTCACCGGGTAGATGTAGAACACGGCATCTTCCAGCAGCGGATTATGCACGACGGCCGTCTGGTTGGGCGGCTGCCAGGGCGGCACCGTCTGGTTAACGATGTCCAGCGGCAGCAGCACCCAGCCGGGCAGCAGCGCCGGAGCCAGAAACAGGCCAATCAGGAGCAAAAAGGCCAGCCAGGGCCACAGTTTTCGGGCAAGTTTTTTCATACCAACGTAACAATACAGACCCTAAGGGTTTTCGCTGAAAAGCTAGACCTTATGGACCCTTAACCCTTAGGGTCTTCCCAGGGAAATCTGAATGGCCAGGCAGCTTGCTAGATTAATTTTGCCCATCACGCAGCAAAACCCTTAGGGTCTCCGAGAGAACATGAATAAACGCTATTCGCTCCAGTTATGGCGCAGGCACAATCTTGTACACCTTGCCGCTGGAGCCTACCGGATTGTAATAATCGGCCGTCAGCACATACATCTCCCCGCCGGCATCCTGACCAAACGACAATGTGTAAAACGATGGCAGCGCGCTGCCATCGGGGCGAGTCAGCGGCACAGGGACCAGCTCCCACAGCCCCGCTTCCGGCGGCAAAATATCCGCGTAATAAATCTGATTGCTGCCGATTTCGTTGTTGCTCACCCAATCGACGAAGAGGTAACGGCCGTATAATTCCGGCAGTGCCGCCCCACGGTACACATACCCGCCAATCACCGAGCGGCCAAAATCGCGCCGGTATTCCAACACCGGGTCCAGGAAGGTGTCGCCGTAGGCGCTTTGCGTGGCGCAGGTTTCCAGGGGTTGGGTAACGGCCGTTTTGTTGAAACACGTTGTCGCTTCACGCACCGGCCAGCCATAATTGCCGCCCTTCACCACGCGGTCAATTTCCTCAATGTAATCCTGGCCTACGTCGCCCACATACAAAGCGCCGTCGCCGGCCAGATCGAAGGAAAAGCGGAACGGATTGCGGAAGCCATAGGCATAAATCTCCGGCAGTCCCGCCTGCCCGACAAAGGGATTGTCGGCCGGGATGGAGTAAGGCGCGGCGTTGGGCGACGACGCGACGCCGAGCGACGCCGCGGCGCCCACGTCCAGGCGCACAATCGTGCCCAGCAAATTGTCCCGCGCCTGCCCATTGCCCTCCGGCGGATGGCCAGTGCCGATGTCGTTGGCGTTGCCGCCGTCGCCCAGGCCGATGTACAGGTAGCCGTCCGGGCCAAAGGCAAGCTGGCCGCCATTGTGGTTCGTCTGCGGCTCATCTACCTGCAAAATCACCCGCTCCGACGCCAGATCGGCGCGGTTCGGATCATCGGCCGAGATGGCGAATTCCGAAATCACGGCGGTATGGTCCCAATCGCCGGGCGCGTTGGGACGCAGCGGCGCGCTGTAGTAGAGGAAGAAACGGCCGTTCTCCGCAAAATCCGGGTGTAAGGCAATGCCCAACAGACCGCGCTCGTCATAATTTTCGTCGATGTCCACCATCCGGCTGCGCACGTCGATTAGCGGCTGCGGCAGGCGACTGCCGGCGCTGTCCAGCACGTACACCACGCCAATCTGGTCCACAATGAACAAACGGCCGTCGCCCGCATCCGCCAGAGCCACCGGCGATACAAACCCATCGGCGACCAGGTCCAGGGCGGCGCGCACGTCGCGCGGCAGCGGCGTGGGCGTTTGGGTGGGCGTGGGGGATGGTTGATCGGTGGGCACGGCCGTTGGCTCTAAGGTCGCCGTGGCGGTGGTAGTGGGCACGGCCGTATTCACCGGCATGGCCTGATGGGTCAGTGTGGGCGCAGGCGTCTTGGTAGGCGGAACGGCCGTCGGCGTCGGTTCGGCGGTTTGGCAGCCCGCCAGCAGCAGCCCCAGGGCAATCATCCAGACAAACAGGTGGAGAAAGTGTTTGGTATTCATGGGAGAAATTTAGCGCGAAACGGCCGTTTGTGCCATCACATTTTACGAGTAGACTACCCAAATCTTACCAAACCAAACCCTAAGGGTTTAAGAAAACCCTTAGGATTTACCCAACCCATCAGGAGAAACCCATGCCTTTATCACACGATATGCCCCTGGCCGAACTGCGCGCCTACCAGGGCGTCAACCCCAAACCGGCCGATTTCGACGCCTTCTGGGAACGCGGTCTGGCCGAAATGCGCGCCACCGATCCGCAAATCGAACTCGTCCCCGCCCATTTCCAGACCACTTACGCCGATTGTTTCCATCTCTACTTCACCGGCGTTGGCGGGGCGCGCCTGCACGCCAAATTTGTTCGCCCCAAACAGCAAACCCAGCCCGGTCCGGCGCTGCTCATGTTTCACGGTTACTCCATGAACGCCGGTGAATGGCTGGACAAACTGGCCTACGCCGCCGCCGGTTTCACCGTCGCCGCGTTAGATTGCCGCGGGCAAGGCGGCCAATCGCAAGACCTGGGCGGCGCGACCGGCTGGACCCTGCACGGCCACATCGTCCGCGGTCTCGACGACGCCCCGGAAATGCTCAGCTTCCGCCAAATATTCCTGGACACGGCCCAACTGGCGGCCATCGTCATGGCCATGCCGCAGGTGGACGAAAACCGCGTCGGCGCGACGGGAGCCAGCCAGGGCGGCGGCCTAACGCTGGCCTGCGCCGCTCTGGAACCGCGTATTCGTCGCGCAGCCCCCATTTACCCCTTTTTGTGCGATTATCAACGCGTCTGGGAGATGGATTTGGACGAAGGCGCGTATGAGGAATTAAAAAGCTACTTTCGCCGCTTCGACCCGCGCCACGAACGCGAAGCGGCGATTTTTACCCAATTGGGCTATGTGGATGTGCAGCATCTCGCGCCGCGCATCCGCGCCGAAGTGCGGCTGGCGGTGGGGCTGCGCGACAAAATCTGCCCGCCCTCGACGCAGTTTGCCGCCTACAACAAAATCTCCGCGCCCAAATCTCTGGACCTCTACCCGGAATTTGCCCACGAGCATCTGTATGGTCAGGCCGACCGCGTCTTTCAATTCATGATGGGGCTGTAGTCGATCTCGCCGCGAACATGTCGGGGCGCACATCGGCCCAATCGCTCTCCCATCGCCGGCCCGATTCCCAAATTGGGCCGGCTGAATTAGCGCCATTTTTACCAGGTTGCCGGCGCGCAACGCTTCCGATAGCTTCAAATTGGGTTACAATATGGGCTTAAGGTAGGTAATTTTCCATGCAAACAATGACCCCCGATGAAATCAGAGATTTTTTGTTAACCGGTACCCGCACCGGCAAACTGGCCTCGGTAAGACCAGACGGCCGTCCTCACGCCGCCCCGGTCTGGTTCTTACTGGATGGTGAAGACATTATCTGCACCACCTGGCATGAATCGGTGAAAGCCCGCAATATCCGCCACAACCCGCAGGTGAGTTTTGTGGTGGATGATGAGACGCCGCCGTTCGCTTTTGTGATTGTGGAGGGAACGGCCGTTTTAGAAGATAACCCCGACGCTCTACGGCAGTGGGCGACGCGCATTGGCGGCCGGTATATGGGCGAGGATCAGGCCGAGGCGTTTGGCCGCCGTAATAGCGTGCCCGGCGAGCTGGTGGTACGGCTAACTCCCACCAAGATCATCGCTCAAAAAGATCTGGCCGGCTGGTAAACCGATTTTATTTTGTGGTGCATACCATTATTTATGGCTATACAGACCCCAAAGGTTTTCTCCTGAAAGTTTGCACGATTGGGGCATCAAACGCTTGGGGTCTTGCCAGAGAAACCTGAACCATTACCGTTATTTTTCGATTTCTGTCCACGTAGAAGGAGAACCATGACCCGCAAAACCATAGGATATACAGAACTTGAATGGACCTGCCCTTTCTGCGGAACCCGGAATCCGGGCACAGCCACCAAATGCACCGGCTGTCAGGCCCCGATGCCGGCCGACACCAAGTTTGAACAAGCCGCCGAAGAAAAGCTAATCACCGACGAGGCAAAAATTGCCGAGGCGAAAGCAGGACCAGACATCCACTGCCCCTTCTGCGGCGCGCGGAACCCCGCCGGCGCAACAACTTGCGTGCAGTGCATGGCGGAATTAAGCGAAGGCGTGCAGCGGGAAAAAGGCCAGACCATTGGGGCGCACCGCGATCAACCGGCGGCCGACGTTGCCTGCCCTTACTGCGGAACCATGAACCCGGCATCGGCCCTGAAGTGCCAGCAATGCGGCTCCAGCATGGCGGAAACAAGAGAACAACCGAAAGTGGAAACGGCCGTAGCCCCGCGCAGCCGCACCACCACCTACATCATCGTCGGCGTGGTGGCTGTTTTTGTTTTGTTGTGCGGCGCATTTTTCTTCTTCGCCAACCGCACCAGCGACGTGATTGGCACGGTTTCAGACGTTAATTGGACACGCGCCGTCAGCATCGAAGCCTTGCGGCCGGTGGAGCGCAAAGATTGGCAAGACCAAATTCCCGCCGGAGCGCAAATAGGCTCCTGCACTCAGGAAGTCCGCACCACCCAGGCCAACCCCGCGCCCAACTCAGTGGAAGTGTGCGGCACGCCCTACACGGTAGACACCGGCACAGGCGTCGGGGAAGTGGTTCAGGATTGTGAATATGAAGTGTATGACGATTATTGCAGCTACACCGCCGAGGAATGGCAGGTAATCGACACCGTGCGCCAGCAAGGCAACGACCTGAATCCATTCTGGCCGGAGCCACAGTTGGCCGCTGGCGAACGCGCCGGCGCTCAGGATGCCAGCTACGTCATCACCTTCCGCACCGATGGCGACACGTACGATTACAGCACAAACGAAACCCAATTCATGCAGGCAGAAATCGGCAGCCGATGGATTTTGAAGATCAACACCTTTAACAACGTAAACGCCATCGAACCGGCAAATTAACCAAAAGAAGATTGGAGATTGGGGATTGGAGAGTTTTAATCTCCAATCTCTAATCTCTCATCTCCAGCTTTTCCTCTACGTTGAGGTTCAGCGGCCACCACACGTTGGCGATGGTTCCCTGGCCTAACCCGGGGGAATCGATGGTGATACGGCCGTTATAAAAATCCACTATCGAACGCGTCAACGATAATCCCAACCCCACACCGCCAGCCGCCCGCGTCCGCGCCTTATCGGCGCGATAAAACCGCTCAAAAATATGCGGCAAATCATCCGCCGAAATGCCCTGCCCGGTATCGGCCACCGCTACCCGCAGCACATCCCCTTCCTGCCACAACCGCCAGGTTATCCGCCCGCCCGGCGGCGAATAACGAATGGCATTCTCCAATAAATTACGGAACACAACCTGCATGTGGGTCCGGCTGGCGGCCACCGGCGGCAAGGTCGGGGGCGTATCCAACGCCAATTCAAGCTCCCGTTCGGCCAACTGCGGCTCGAATTTAAAGCGCAGCCCATGCGCCAGACGCACCGGATCCACCCAATCGTGTCCTTGCTCCGCCCGCCCGGAATCAAACCGCGACAGCAAAATCAAATCATTGACCAGATTCCCCAACCGCATCACCTCATCGTCGATTTCGGCAATGTACTGGTGGGTGGTTTCATCGTCCAGGCCCCCATCGCGCAGAGCTTCGCTGCGCAAACGAATGGCCGTTAGCGGCGTGCACAGTTCGTGAGAGGCATTACCGGCGAAGGCGCGTTGTTCCAACAGCATAGCCTCCACCTCGGCGGCCATGTGGTTAAAGGCGGCCGCCAATTCGCCAAATTCGTCATGGCGATCTTGTGGCAGCCGCTGCGCCAGATCGCCTTCAGCCATGCGCATGGCCGAAACGCGCATCGTTTCCAACGGACGGGTCATCGACGTAGACAGCCACAGGCTGGCAATGACGGCTAACACGGCCAGCAGCAGCACACTACCCACCAGGACCAGCCAGCGCTCAAACACGAGTTCCTGCGCCGCGGTAAAAGGAGCAGCCAGCCGCACAACGCTCATGATTTCGCCATCTTCTAAAATGGGCGCGGCCACATAAACAGTCTGCACGCCTTGCGCATTGGGACGAACGTCGGCGGTGGTTTGCAATTGGAAGGCGGCGGCTATTTCCGAATCTCTGGACAAATTTTGGCCGATGGCCGCGCCGGCCGTATCCAACCACACCACGCCGTGCTTATCCAGCAGCAGCACCTGCGCATTTAGCGTCGCGGCATAATCCTGAACAATCTGGATTAAAGCAGCCTGGGCAGCGTTGGCGCTGTCGCCTTCATGATCGGCTTCGCCGTGCAGAAAGGTCTCAATCGGTTTTTTTAGCGCCTGGGCCATCAGGTCGGCCTGATCGATTAGATTTCGCCGGTAATCGTCGGCCGCGCCCTGAGAAATCTGCTGCCCAGACAGTAAAGCCAGAAGACCAAAACCTAACAAAATAAGGCCAGCATAGGCCACCATCATGCGCGTGCGTAAACGCCAATGCTTCATGGAGGTTATTCCGGAGCTACCAGACGGTAGCCAATGCCGCGCACCGTCTGGATAAATTGCGGATCGCTGGGGTTAGCTTCGACTTTTTCACGCAGCCAGCGCACGTGGACGTCTAACGTGCGCGTATCGCCGAGCCAGTCGGTGCCCCATACCTCATCGAAGAGTTCGGCGCGGGTAACGACCTGGCCAACACGATGAAGCAGCAGGCTGAGGAGTTCAAATTCTTTGTAACGCAGCGTAAGTTCTTGATTATTTTTGAACGCGCGGCGGGTGTCTAATTCGATGCGCAGAGGTCCGGCGGTTAATTCGCCGGCCGGTTTGGGTTGGGTCTGGTCGAGGGCGACGCGACGCAGCAGAGCGCGGATGCGGGCCAACAATTCGCGGCTGCTGAATGGTTTGGTCAGGTAGTCGTCGGCGCCGAGTTCCAGGCCCAGGATGCGATCGACTTCGTCGCTGAGGGCGGTGAGCATGAGGATGGGCACGGGGCTTGTTTTGCGCAGCGCTTTGCAGACTTCCCAGCCGTCCATTTCAGGCATCAGGACGTCTAACACGACGACGTCCGGGTTTTCGGTGCGCGCGGTTTCCAGGCCGATACGGCCGTTATCCGCCACCAACACCCGATACCCCGATTCACGCAATTTGCGCGCCAATGGACCGGTAATCATTTTTTCATCATCTACTAACAGGATCGTTGTCATAGGTGTGATTGTGTCACAGCGGCGCACGGCAATCAAGGGGGCGTTTTTAATTTAAGGTGGATTTAACATTATTTAGATCGGTTTTAACAACGACGCCATTCATCTCCGGTATTGTTTAGCCATACAACTTTGATGAAGCACTTTACGGAGGCATTATTGATGAATCGCATGAAAGGTATTTTAGCCGCAGGCACACTAACCGGCGTCATTATACTCACAGTTTTGGTGTTTGGCTTTGGCAGCACAAACGCGCAATCTCAGGATGCAACTACGGCGCAAGATATTGTGGTACAGCCTGTGGTAATGCCGGATAACTCGGAAACGGCCGTTACCAATTCCGCCGAATTACAAAGTCTGCAAGCGTATAATCAACAGCTAGAAGCTGCCTTGCAGGTGATGCAAGATCGAGAAGCTGTCTACCAGGCGCAAATTGAACAGGCCAATCGCACCGTTTTAGGGTTGCAAGATCAATTAAACGCGCAAATCCAATCGCAGCCAGCGGCAGTATTCAACCAGGCGGCTCCATCCGCTTTTAACAGCCATGAAAGTCATGAGTCTGAAAGTCACGAAGGGTTTGAACACGATGACGACTAACAACAAATCACGTCGGGGACAACAATTTGGGTCGCTAAAAGTGGCTGTGGCGACGGGCGGACTGGCGGCGGTTTTGCTGGGAACCCAACTGCTGGGTCGGCAAGAAGCGGCGAATAACACGGCCGTTGCCCAACCCGAAGCCGTCGTCCTAAACATTCCGGCCAACATGCCCACCACCTTACAAACCAATCAGGCGGCATCCGGCAGCGCGCTTAACCAACGACAAGTCACCCTCAATCTGGCGCCCATTCCCCAGGCCGCGGTGCCGCAAATTCGCTCCGCGCCGGTCATCCGCATGGCCCCAATTACCCAGACACGTTCCTCGCGTTAACCGCCGGGGAAAAGAGAGTACGCATGGAAACAACCAACCTCTGCCCCACTACCACCTTCCGGGCGATGGGCTGCCAGATTGACTTGTGGCTGGAAGCCGATGAGACAACCGCCACAGCTGCGTTTGTCTCGGTGGAAAATTTATTCGCCAAAAACGAGCGCATCTTGAGCCGCTTTTCGCCCACCAGCGAGCTGTCGCAGTTGAACGGCCGTTCCGGGCAATGGGTTCTCGTATCGGATTTGCTTTGGGATGTATTGGAAGAAGCGCTCATCTGGGCCTCGGCAACGGATGGCTTGTTTGACCCAACCTGCCTGAATGCCCTGGAAGCGGCCGGTTACGGAGTGAGTTTTGAGGCGATGGCCAGGGTGCAGGCGCACGGCCGTTTCCCTTCCGACCACCTGTTAAACGGCCAATGGTCCGCCGTCCAGTTAGACCCGTCACGGCAGGCTGTGCGCCTGCCGGAAGGGGTGCGGCTGGACCTGGGCGGCATTGCCAAAGGGTACACGGCGCAGCAGGCCGTCGACTATCTTTCGACCCTGGGGCCGTGCCTGGTAAACGCCGGCGGCGACCTGGTCGCCGGCGATGCTCCCGCTGAACTGCCGGGCTGGCCGGTGGGTGTCGCTTTGCCATCGGAGGATTTGGCCGAAGCCACGGCCGTCGCCGCCGACAATGCCCTCAGCCTGTGGTTGGCAAATGCGGCGCTGGCGACTTCGGGCGTAGATTATCGGCGCTGGATGGTAAACGGCCGTGCCGCCCACCATCTCATCAACCCCCACACCGGCCTGCCCGCCGAAACCGACCTGATCACCGCTACCGTGTGGGCAGCCCACGCCGCCGAAGCGGAAGTACGGGCGACCACGGCGCTGCTTTTAGGCCAAAAAGATGGCCTGCGCTTCTTGCAGCAGCAGCCGCACCTGGCCGCCGCCCTCATCGCCGATGATGGCGAGCTGCACCTGACCCACACCATGAGCAACCTGATCATCTAAGGCCCCTTCCCCACGAACCAATTAAAAAAGAGCGCGGCGAGTTTTTCGCCGCGCTCTTTTGATTGCGCCTAAAATTGGACCAATCTCCAAGATTGGTCCAATTGCAACCTACGGACCGACAAATGTTTCTACCGGATCGTATCGCTCGAAATAATGGTTGGGATCCGACGTATGCACCCAAACCCACAGGTCATTGGGGGCGTTTTCAGACCAGTTGAATACCCACTCAGCATCTCGGGGAGGCATGTTGATGCAGCCGTGACTGTGTTTGTAGCCAAACCGATCGTGCCAGAATGCGCCATGCAGGGCAATTTCCGTCACGCGGTCGATGTACATGGTGTAAGGCACATCTTCGATGAAGTAGTAATCGACTTTACCTTCCGCGCCGGACATCTTGGTTTTTTCGAACCGGTCCCAGACCTGGAAAAGCCCTTCACCCGTCGGCCAACGGTTCAGGCCGCTGGAAACCAGACCGGCGTAGACCATACGGTCGCCCACATAGGCGGCCATGCTTTGCTCGTAGAGGTCAACTTCTACCCAATATTCGTCAGGGCCAATTTCGGCCGGTCGCTGTTCAATTTCGGTGATGCTGACATAGGTCTGTTTCATCCAATAACCGCTGCCGATGTCGTACCAAATCCAACCTTCGCTGTCGACTTGAGCGTCGTAGACTTCAAAGAAGGTGTAGCGCGGCAGTTTCGGATCGCCGGGGGTTGGTTCCGCGCCCGGTTCTCGACTGGGCCAATAATCGACCAGCACCCAGCCAAACGGCCGTTGCGGCTGCTGATGAATCTCAAACCCCGAAAACTCTGAATCATCATACACGCGCAAATCTTCGGCCCGCACATATTCGCCAGGGTTGATCACGTACCAACGGCCGCCATCCGTGCCGTCTATCCACCAGCTAAATGTCACAAACAAATACCCATCTCCCACATTGCGGATGGGCGTAGATGCTGTTGTTGGTTCCGGGTAGACCCAGATATTGTCATTCAGGCGGGCATACTGTTGGGTGGGAATAAAACTGCCAACCGGAGATTGCGGCTGGACAAAGGTGGGCTGCGACGGTTCCGCCTCGCACACCAGACCTATCGTTTCGGTGTAGGTATAACAATTCGCCGCCAGGGCTGGCTTTATCATCAGAAACCAGGCGGCTGCTAGCACTCCTAAAACGGCCGTTCCACGCATCAATCGTGTCATAACCAATCAATTACTCCTGAGCAATAAATTTCGTATTCAGCAGACCCTTGGAGTCTGTATCGTCGCTAAATTTCTATCACCACACTCCCAAGTTTACCTGAAATTCAACGGTTAAACCCACCGTTCGTCCACCGACATGCGGTCAAAGAGAGTGCTTTTTAATAATACCACGATAAAAATAGGGCAAACAAGCCAAAATGTTACAGAAGAATGAGAGAGGCGCCCGGCTCGACATGTGCAAAAGACCCATCGGAGAGGTATAACTCTCTTACACACTCACATCAATCACATGGAGGATATCATGTCAGACCCATACCAGGGCGAACTGGATTTACAAGAATTTCGCCAGACAGGCCATCAGCTTGTTGAGTGGATCGCCGAATATCTGGCCCACCCGGAAGCGGTTCCGGTTTTGTCCCGCAGCCAACCAGGCGACATCAAGGCTCAACTGCCGCCAGCTGCCCCCGAAACGCCGGAATCGCTGGCCGCCATCCTGACCGATTTCGAGCAAATTATCATGCCGGGCATTACCCATTGGAACCACCCCAACTTTTTTGCTTATTTCAGCAACACCGGCTCCGTGCCGGGCATCCTCTCGGAAATGTTGATCGCGGCGTTGAATGTGAATGGCATGTTGTGGCGCACCTCACCGGCGGCCACGGAATTAGAGGAAGTTACGCTGCGCTGGTTGGCGCAATTGCTGGGCCTGCCGGCCGAATTTAGCGGCGTCATCATGGATGGCGCGTCAATGTCCAGCATGATCGCTGTGGCCGCCGCGCGCGAGGCTGTGGATGGCCTGGATGTGCGCAGCCAGGGATTGGCCGGCCGCAGCGACACGCCGCGGCTGCGCGTCTACATCTCCGACCAGACGCATTCGTCGGTGGAAAAAGGGGCAATTGTCCTGGGGATCGGGCAGGAGAACGTGATTAAAATTGCCACCGATGCGCAGTTCAGGATGATACCGGAGGCGTTGGAAACGGCCGTTTCCCAAGACCTCGCCCTTGGTTACCGCCCCTTCTTTGTCTGCGCCACTGTCGGCACAACCTCCACCACCAGTATAGACCCCGTGCCCGCCATCGCCGATGTGGCCGAAAAATTTGGCCTGTGGCTGCATGTTGATGGCGCTTACGGCGGCATGGCGGCCATGGTCCCGGAACAACGCCACATTCTGGACGGCGTTGCCCGCGCCGATTCTTTTGTCACCAATCCGCACAAATGGCTGTTTACGCCAATGGATTTGAGCGCATTTTATACCCGCCGCCCGGATGTGCTGAAACGCGCCTTCAGCCTGCTGCCGGAATACCTGCGCAGCAGCGAAACCGACGCCAACGCGGTGATCGATTACATGGATTACGGCGTGCAGCTTGGCCGCCGCTTCCGCGCCTTAAAGCTGTGGTTTGTCTTGCGGGCTTATGGGCAAGAAGGGTTGGTGGCTCGTTTGCGCGAGCATATTCGGCTGGCGCAGGTATTTGGCGGCTGGGTAGACGACGCGCCTGATTTCGAGCGCCTGGCCCCTACGCCCCTGAGTACGGTTTGCTTCCGCGCCCATCCTCGCAGTCTGGATGACCCGGCGCAGTTGGACGCGCTGAACGAACGGTTGATGACGGCCGTTAACGACACCGGCCTGATTTTTATCTCGCACACAAAACTAAACGGCCGTTACACGCTGCGCCTGGCGATTGGCAATATCCGCACTGCGGAAAGCCATGTCCGGCAAGCCTGGGAATTATTGCAAGAAAAATTGGGGGAACTTACATCGTGATGAGATGCTCAGGCGTTCAGATGCGCCTGAACACAAAAATCAAATTGGGCATAAAATCCGGCCGCAGCCGCCGCAGTAAGCCAGTTCGCCTTGCTCGGCGGCTTTGACCCGGCTGGCGGAAACGGTCATAAAACAGGCCTGACACTCGTTGCCCTTTAACCCGGCCACGGCGACGTTGCCTTTGCGCTGGGCCAGGGTGTTGTAAAGCGTCAGCGAATCGGGTGTCAGCAAAGCTGCCTGCTTCTCCCGGTCGCCCATCAGGCGGTGCAGACGCAAGGCCAATTCTTGCTGTTCTCGCTGCCATTCGGCGATTTTATGCTGCCAGCGATCTTCCACGGCCGTTAACGACTTTTGCGCCACAATTTTTTCCGTCTCCGCGTCTTCTACCACCACCATCGCTTCCAGAATCTCGTCTTCCAACGCGCTGCGCCGCCGTCCTAACGAGGCGATTTCCTTTTGCAAATCAGATAATTCCTTGGGGTTTTTCACATTGCCGGAATAAAGCCGATCTTCCGATTGTTTGGTTTTGGCGTTCAGGCTTTCCAACTCCAGGTTCAAGCTCTGGCGTTTGGCTTGCGCGGATTTCAGGGTGTTCACGGCCGTTTCCGCCCGCTGGCGCGCCGTTTGCAGCTCGGTTATTTCCTTTTGGGCGCGCAAAACCTCGCCCAGACGCTGCTTCTTTTCCTTAATTTCACTGTCTATCTGCTGTAAGTGATAAAGTGCGCGAATTTGTGCCATCTGTCTTCCCTTTTTAGCGTTTCATTTCACGAGTGCCAAAATTGTAACATCAAATCGTCCCCCTCGCACGATTCGCTGTGACTATCGATAGGGCAATCGCATACTCGCGCAATTTAAATGCCTTGGACGGTTTCGCCGAGGCGTAAACGCCCCGTCTGCGCAACAACGCCGGTTGAAACCGGCTAAAAAATGAAAAAGCCCCGTTTACGGGGCGTCGTTTGGCAGCCCGGCGCTTCAACGCCGGGCGATACGAGCCATAGACCG
>JAKQCM010000486.1 GCA_029559155.1 Chloroflexota bacterium | reverse complement strand
CGTGTACCAGACGCTCCAGGGCTTGCCCAACGTGCAGTTTATTCGCAACGTGGACCTGTTCATCACCACGCCCGGCGGCAGCCCACAGGGCGATCCGGTGGAATCGGTGGAACTGGTGGCGCATGGCATGGTGGTGTCTGGGCGGCATGAGGTGGCGTTTGTTTGAGAGTGAGGACTGGAGACTGGAGATTGGAGATTGCTTGCAGTCTCTAGTCTCTAGTCTCTAGTCTCCAATCTCCAATCTCCAATCTCTAATCTCCATCCCCCGAGGTTCCTATGAACGAGAAACAGCAGCGAAACAAGAAAACACCCGGCGCACATTCTGGGTTTAAACAGGCGAGGAAAGAGGCGCGTACGGCCGTTTCCACCCCCCAGCCCGACCTGACAACTGCCCAAACGGCCGTGCTCCAATGGCAGCGGCAGCAAGGCAATACCTACGTCCAACGCCGGTTGGCTCAGGGCGCGGCCGACATCCAGCGCGACTGCCCGCCAGACTGCCCGCGCGAACCGCGCCGCCGTGTCCCCGGCCTGGATGACGCCATCGTCATCCAGGTCGAAGACGCCATCGACAACAGCAATCCGCAGGGCGCCATTAATCTGGTGGTCAATGCCCTGGCCGCCCAGGGCCGCATCAACACGGCCGAACTCGACGGCGGCATCATGCGCTACGGCGCGTCCATGACGGACGAAGGCCATACCACGTCGTATTGGGACAAAGACCCGGCCACCCACCCGGACGCCAAAATGCTGCCCTTCGAAGTCACCATCGGCCCGGCCGCCCTGGCCGACGTGCCCTGGCTCTATGCCACCGTCATCCACGAATGGCGGCACGTGCAGCAGTTCCGCGTGCCCATGGCCATGGCCGACCGCGACGCGGCCACCGAAGCCGACGCGTATCTCAACGGCATCGAGCAGGCCTGGGCCAGCGGCCTGACCACCGAACAGGTGACGGAATTATTTACCCGCCTGCGCGACGACCATTGGAGCCGCATCACCGACCCCACCATTCGTGCCAGCTTGCAGCCGCGCTACGATGCCGCCCAGGCTTATGTCAACAGTTTCACTACCAGCGGTCTTGCGCCGCGTGTCTTCCAGCGGCTGGACCTGGTACAAGTATTCTTTGCGACCGGCAGCGCGGCTTTGGACGGCACGGCCAACACGGAAATCGGCATTTTGGTGGATCGGGCCAATTTGTTGCGCTCCGACCACCCCGATTATGACCTGCGCTGGACCATAACCGGCTTTGCCAGCCCGCGCTGGCAGCACCCGCGCCGGGGCGAAATGCCGGCCGATTTGAACCAGGCGCTGTCGCGGCAGCGCGCCGACGCCACGCTGGCGCAAATCCAAAACGCTTTTCGCGCGGAAGGCAGCGGGAATTGCGACTTCCACATCCAAACCTGCGCGCCGGAAGCCGTGACGGTGGATGATCCTACCTGGGATTCGTTGGCGCGCGGCGAGGGCTCGGCGCCGGCGTTGGCCGAAGGGCGCGATCTGAACAGCGACGACCAGCATGACCGCCGGGTGGATATTTTGGTGGAATTTAGCCCCGGCCCGCGTGTGCCCACGCAGCCGCCCGGCTGGCTGGGCGGCGGGGGCGGCGGTGTTTAGACGGAACGGCTGACGCTGAGCTATCGAGAGAAAGATTGCCATGAGTGAAAAGTTTATTTTTCAATTGAACGTGGTTGGTCCGGATTTGTCCAGCACGATTACCCTGGCGGAGGGCACGGCCGTTTTCGGCCGCCAGCCCGGGGTAGATGTTCTGCTGGAGCACCCGCTCGTTTCCCGGCGGCACGCGCAGGTGGCGGTTACGCCCACCACCTGCGAACTGACCGATTTGGGCAGCAGCAATGGCACGCGGCTAAACGGCCGTGCCCTGCCTGCCAACACGCCAACTTATCTCAACCACAACGACGTGGTGGAAATGGGGCCGTTTAAGATTGTGGTGGGGGTAACGGCCGTGGAGCCAGAGCTAGAGCGAGAGGAAGAGCTAGAGCTAGAGATAGAGATAGAGGAAGAAAAGGAAGCGAGCATTGCCGCCACCCCTACACCCGCTCACCCTGATACCCCATCGCCCCCACCGCCGCCGCCGCCCGTCACCCCATCACTCCCATACCCGCTCACCCCCACCCCTCTTCCCGGCCTCTCCACCCATTCCACGCGCCTGCTGGCTTATCTGCCCGGCATCTATCACACCGACCTGATGAGCCGCTTTTTGGCCTTGTTCGAATCGATCCTCATCCCGATTGAGTGGAACATCGATAACTTTGACCTGTACCTGGACCCGCAAACGTCGCCGGTTGGGTTTTTGCCCTGGCTGTGCAATTGGTTCGACGTGGTGTTTGATGACACCTGGAATGAGCGGCAGCGGCGGTTATTTTTGGGTGAGGCGGCGGCGTTGTACGGCCGTCGCGGCACCCGTTGGGCCATGACGCGCCTGCTGGAAATTTACACCGGCCACGCCCCCCAAATCGACGACAAAGCCGAAAAACTCGACCCGTTTACGTTTATAGTTAATATACCCATTCGAGAAAAAGAGTTGAATCGAACCTTAATTGAGCATATCATAGACAATAACAAACCAGCCCACACCACCTACAAATTACGTTTCAAGGCGTAAAAGTCACAGATAAAAGTTACATAGGTTACACCGCCCATGCACTTCAGCCATTAAGCTAATAGAAAACCTTTTGTATCTACAGACCCCAGGGATTGCTCCTGAGAATTTGAATTATTGGGCTATCAAACCCTTGGGGTCTTGCCAGAGAAACTTGAACAGATACAATCTTTTATCCCCAACTCACCAACTACAGAAAAAACATGGCCATGAATAACATAATCGGACAACAAATCGACACCTATCGTATCGAAGCCCGGCTGGGCGCGGGCGGCATGGGCGCGGTCTACCGCGCCTACGACATGGCGCTGGCCAGGCGTGTGGCGCTCAAGATCATGCACGAGCAGTTCGCCAGCCAGCCCCAATTCCAACGCCGCTTCATGCAAGAAGCCCAGGCGATTGCCCGCCTCAGTCATCCGGCCATTGTCATCATCCACCGTTTCGATAACAAACAGGGCTACCTGTACATCGTGATGGAGTACGTTAATGGCCTGAGCCTGGGCGCATACATCAAGCAGTTGGCGCAGCGTAACCAGGTGATGCTGCTTAGCGAAACGGCCCACATTATCGCTCAGGTAGCCGACGCGCTGGGATATGCCCACCGCCAGGGCGTGGTCCACCGCGACATCAAGCCGGACAACGTCATCATCAAGCCGCTGGATCAGCCGGAACGAGAGGGCGAGCCGCCGGTTCGTTCTGTGGTGACTGATTTTGGCCTGGCCAAGCTGCTGCAAGGCGGGATTGAGACCCAGTCCGGCACGTTTATGGGCACGCTGCCCTATATGTCGCCGGAGCAGGCGCTGGCAAAGGAGGTAGACGGCCGTTCCGACATCTATTCCCTGGGCGTCGTCCTCTACCAACTGGCCACCGGCAAACTCCCCTTCGATATCCAAACCCCCACCGAAGCCGTTCTCAAACACCTCAACGAAGTGCCGCCGCCGCCGCGCACGCTGCAACCCGGCCTGCCCGCAGCGTTGGAAGCCGTCATCATTAAATCGCTGGCCAAAGATCCCGCTGACCGCTACCAAACCGGCGAAGCGATGGCCCAGGCGCTGCGCGCCGCCGCCGCCGGCCTGACAGCAGAAGACGTGACCGTATTTAAAACGGCCGCCGCCAGCAACGTTATCAGCCTGATGACCCAACTGGAAACTCCCGGCAACATTGCCGAACCATCTCAGTGGGATGTGGCCGCCGCTGCGCCCGGCGCTGCTGACCGCCTGATCATCGCTACGGAAAACGAGACCACTCGGCCGCAAGACCTGAATAAAAAATCGCTCGTCATCGGGCGCACGGATGAAAACGACGTCGTGCTGCCCGGTAAAGGCGTTTCGCGCCGCCATGCACGGCTGGAAAAAACGGCCGTCGGCTGGCAAGTTACCGACCTTGGCAGCACCAACGGCACCTTCCTGGAAGGCAGCAAACTCCTGCCCGACGTGGCCGAAAACTGGGCCGCCGGGGAAACTCTGCGTATCGGCTCGTTCCATTTGCAATGGCAGGCCGGCCAAAAACCGGCCGTTCCGCAGCCCGGCATACCACTGGGCGGGCAAACCTATCAGGCCACCATGCCTATTTCCGCCACGCCCGGCTCATCGCAAATCCAGAGCAGCAGCGGTCAGCTCGGCATGATCGTCCACCCCACCCATGTGGACGTAACGCCCGGCCAGCGCGCCGACATGCAAGTGGAACTCTTTAATCAGGGCATGACGGTTGATCATTTTAATTTGAACATGGAAGGATTGCCGGCCAATTGGGTCACGCTGCCCACCGAATCCTTGCAATTAATGCCCGGCGCGCGCGGCTCCCAGCCGGTAGCCATTCACCCCCCGGCCGACAGCACGGCCCGTTCCGGCCAGCATCGTTACCGGCTGGTAGTCACCTCGCGCTCAGACCAGAAAGAATCGGCGGCCGTCTCTGGCAGCGTTACGGTGAAGCCCTTCACTCGCTTCAGCCTGGACATGCGCCCCAAACAGCTCAAAAGTTCAGGCGCCTGCCGCCTGCTCATCCGCAACGATGGCAATTTTGACACGACGTTTAATGTTGTCGGGCGCGATCCGGGCGAGGCCATTAAATTCCAAACGCCGCACACCCGAATCCCCATCGTTGCCGGCAATTCGTCTACGCTCGACCTGGTGCTGTCGGCCAAGAAACGGCCGTTCCTCGGCCAAAAACAAACCCTGCCCTTTGAAGTGCAGGTCAGCACCGCCTCCAGCGACCAACAAAGCATCTCCGGCCAGCTAGACGTGACGCCCATCATTCCCGCCTGGGTTCCTGGGGTTTTGATCGCGCTGTTGGTGATTCTGTGCATTGCCCTGGTTGCCGGCTACGCCTACGTCAACCAGCAAAATCAGGCCGCTCAGGCCACGGCCGAGGCCATCGCTAACGCTCAGGTGGCCGCAACTCAAACGCAAGAAGCGCTGGTATCGGCCGCGTCTTTGGGCACGCGCGGCGCGGAAGAAGCGGCGGCGGCGACGGCGACATCCCTGGCGGCAACGGCCGTTGCCCAGGGCGACGACGATGGCGACGGCTTGAGCAATCAACAAGAACTGAGCCTGGGCACGCTGCCCAACAACCCGGACACCGACGGCGACGGCCTGAACGACGGGGCCGAAGTGAACCAGTTTGGCACGCAGCCCAAAAATAAAGACACCGACGGCGACACACTGCCGGACGGCGCAGAGGTGAACGAGTACAAAACGTCGCCCACTAACCCGGACACCGACAATGATGGCACACCGGACGGCGTTGAGGTCGCGGCCGGCAGCAACCCACTGCTGCCGCCAACGGCCACGCCCACCCTGACGCCAAAACCGGACCCGGTGACGCCAACGTTTACGCCAACGCCTAGTGTAACGCCGGAAACGGCCGTTGGCCCCTGGGATGGCGTCTGGGCCAGCACCTGCGCCTATCTGGATTGCAGCGACGTCACGCTCAATCAAGCCGAAGGTAGCGAAACCGTCACCGGATCTTTTCAGGCAGTGGCCGGATCGGGCACACTCGTTGGCATTGTTGAAGAAGATCGCCTGACGGGAACCTGGTCGCTAAACGGCAGCAACGGCACGTTTGATTTCTGGTTAGCGCCAGACGGGAATACCTGGCAGGGCAACTGGGACAGAACGGCTGGTTGGTGCGGCACCCGAGACCCCGGCGCGTTTGATTTTCCCTTACCGTGCGGCCTGGCTCGCTGGTATGGCGATTGGACAACCACCTATCAGACACTCACCATCGTCCAACATGGCACGGAATTTGAAGGCACCTACGCTGACGGACAAGGCACTGTTAGTGGAACTATTGACGGCACGCTGATTACCGGAAATTGGTTCCGCAACGGCAGCTCTGGCACATTGGAATATTTCATGATCGGCAACGGCGATCAGTTCAACGGCAACTGGGACAATGACAATGCCTGGTGCGGCCAGCGCAGCGGCGCGCCGGAACCCTCCACCTGCCTGAATCAGGGCAACATCATCTTTATCCCGCCGATTATCATGGTGACGCTGCAACCGAATCTACCCATTTTACCAATCCAGCCAATCTTTATTCCGACCCCGACACCGTAAAGCATCACTTTACTCCTCGCCGCGCAACCGATGAGCGGAACAGAAAATCCGTTCCGCTCATCGGCGCAAAACCGGGCATTTTGGTGGCATTTTGGGGTTATCGTTCACGCCAAATTCACATGATTGTGGGGGAATCGTCATCATGCAGGCGAACGGCCGTGCAGAATTCATGCGTCTGGTGATCAAAGATAGAGGATAAGTCCGTACCGATTTTGATTGACCAATTAAGGAGGTTAGATCATGAAACGGAAACTTTTCTATCCTTTGGTAATCGTTTTATGGCTGGCATTAACCGGCGGCGCAGTGGCGCAAGACGACGGTCAGCCACCTATCGGACCACAGCACAGCGACCCCGCATGGCAGGCAACCTATTGGAATAACATGAGTCTTTCCGGCACACCTGTTTTGCAGCAAGCTGAACCGAATCTTGACTGGAATTGGGGCACAGGCTCACCCGGCGGCGGGGTAAACGCCGACCAATTTTCCGCTCGTTGGACACGGTACATCGACACACCGGCCGGACCCTACCGCTTCTACGCCACCAGCGACGACGGCATTCGCCTCTGGGTCGATGACCGCTTGGTGATCGATCAGTGGAATGACCATGCCGTTCTCACCTTTACGGCCGATGTGAATCTGAGCGCAGGACACCATCAACTTCGGGTGGAGTATTACGAGAACACCGGTCTGGCCGTAGCCAAAGTCTACTGGGAAGCCCTGATAACCGATCAAAACAACTGGCGCGGCGACTATTTCAACAACATGAACTTGAGCGGCCAACCCTATTTGCAGCGCAGCGACGCCGCGATCAATTTTGATTGGGGTTTTGGCTCGCCCGCGCCCGGCTTACCGGTGGATTATTTCTCCGTCCGCTGGTCGCGTACGGTAAACATCCCCGCCAACAGCAACTATGTCTTCACCACAGTCAGCGATGACGGGGTACGCGTGTATGTGGATGGCAGTCTGTTGATCAACGATTGGACCGAACATCCGGCGCGACAAAATCGGGCCAACATGACGCTGACGGCCGGGCCGCACACCTTCATCGTGGAATACTTCGAAAAAGCAGGGTCCGCGTCCATGAGTTTCACTTTCCAACCAGGGGACGCGCCGCCGCAAGGTTTTCGTGGCGAATACTTCAACAACCGCACTCTATCCGGCTCACCGGTGATGGTGCGCGACGACGCGAGCGTGAATTTTGATTGGGGCTACGGCTCGCCGGGGCCGGCCGTGCCGGCTGATAATTTCTCGGTGCGCTGGACGCGGACGGTGAATTTTCCGGCGGGCAGCTATCGTTTTACGACAATCACCGACGATGGTGTGCGCCTGTTTGTAAATGGGCACCCTTTAATCGACGATTGGACCGATCACCCGGCGAACACGCTTTCTAACGTCATTTACATTTCCGGAGATACGTCGTTGGTGATGGAGTATTATGAAAACGTCGGCATGGCTTCGGCCAAATTAAGCTGGCAACTCGACAGCGGCGGGCCGCCGCCCACCGGCACGGTGCTTGTGGATGACGCAGACGCCGGTTTTGTGAAGGGTGGGTTGGCTTCTGGCTGGGCGTATGCCAATGTGGGGTATAACGGCCGTCTCACCTGGACACAAAACAACGATACGCCGCGCGACAATTACAACTGGGGCCGCTGGTATCCCGCGCTGAGTCCGGGCCGGTATGAGGTCTTCGTTTACATTCCCGAACAATATGCCTCGACCACGCAGGCGCGGTATTGGGTGTCGCATCGAGACGGGTTTACCCTGCGAACGATCAACCAGGCCGCTTACAGCGCAAGCTGGGTGTCATTGGGCACGTATACGTTCCAGGGCAATCGCAGTGATTATGTGTCGTTATCGGACATAACTTACGAGCCGTATCTGTCGAAAAAATTGGCCTGGGATGCGGTGAAATGGGAACGGCGGTAAACCATTAACAAGGAACAGCCAACGGTTGACAGGACGTTGTTGGCCGTTGGCTGTTTGTCGGGGAAGTGGCGATGACGCACAGATGGTTGGCGCGATGGGTGGGAACGGCCGTCATTGGCCTGTTGTTGGGCTGTAATTTGGCGACGGCCGTCACCCCCACGCCTTTTGCCACCGCCATGCCTACACGCTCTCTGGTCCTGCCGCAAACCGCCACGCCTACTCTGGCTCCGCTGCCTACGGCCACCGCCCTGGCCACCACGCAGCCCACGGCCACCAGCCTGCCGCCCGTGCCTAATCTGGCAACGGCCGTGCCCGGCCCAACAACCCACTTCAGCAACCTGCGGTTTGCCAGCAGCCCCGCCAACCCGCCACAAACCGATTTTCCCGTGGGCACAGAAGAAGTGTTTGCCCTGTGGGATTTTAGCGGCATGAACAACGGCGACACGGTGCAGCGCATCTGGCGCAAGGATGGCGCGGTCTGGCTCAACCGCGAAGAAGCCTGGACCGCCGGACCCACCGGCGTGGTCACAGACGTGTCTATTTATGACCGCAGCCTGGGTGGGTTGGACCCGGGTCTGTACGAAGTGGAGCTTTATGTCAATGGCGCGTGGCAGGCGAACGGCCGTTTCACCATTTTGCCGCGCCCCGCTCCCGGAAACCCGTCCTTCGCTAATTTGCACTTTGCGGAAACGGCCGTTGGCCAACCGCAAACCAGCTTCCCCGCCTGGACGCGCCAGATTTTTGCCGTGTGGAATTACCAGAACATGGGCGTCAGCGACGTGGTCCGGCGTACCTGGCTGAAAGATGGCCAGCCCTGGCTGGTACGCGAAGACACCTGGGATTACCTGCACTACGGGCCGCAAGGCATGGTGAACGATGTCTCCATTTATGACTTTGAAACCGGCCTGCCGCCCGGCGATTATGAATTGCTTCTTTCGCTAAATGGGGTACAACAATTGGCGGCGTCTTTTACCATCACCCAATAGCAGTTTATGTAAACAATGCGCAAGAGGCAGTATGGAACGGTTAGAAACATTCAACGGGCCGGAGATTCCGGCAGGCTTTTACTGGTTCAATCCACCCGCCGCCAGTCGTTTTGGCAATGGCCTGGAGATTGAAACCAAACCAGAGACAGATTTCTGGCAAACAACGCACTATGGCTTTCAGCGCGATGACGGGCACTGCCTGTTCACGCGCATCACCGGTGATTTCACCATCAGCACGCACGTCAGTTTTACGCCGCGCAGCCAGTACGATCAGTGCGGCCTGATGCTGCGCCTGAACGCCGAGAACTGGATCAAGATGGGCATAGAGTATGAGGATACGGCCGTCAGCCGCCTCGGCTCGGTGGTGACAAATTTAGGCTATTCCGATTGGGCAACACAGGACATTAGCTCAGAGGTGGGCGAACGATGGTACCGTCTCAGCCGCAATGGCAACGATTTCCTGCTGGAACAATCGGCCGATGGCCAGGCCTGGCAGCAAATGCGCATCACGCACTTGCACGCCGGTCCGCCGCAAATCGAAATAAAACCTTATGCGTGCAGTCCCATCGGGCAAGATTTTTGGTGTCGGTTCTCCTGGGTAGAAATTAGCCCCAACAAGTGGCTGTAGGCGGGGAAATTAAACCGGCGACGCCAGCGGCAGTTCGATGGTGAAGGTGGTGCCGGTTCCTACTTCGCTGGCAACGGCGATACGGCCGTTATGCTCCCGAATGATTTTTTCGGCAATGGCCAGGCCCAGCCCGCTGCCTTCCGCCTGCCCTTCGCTGCCGGGGATACGGTAGAAACGCTCGAACAGATGCGGTAGATCTTTGGGCGCGATGCCGTGGCCCGTGTCGGCCACTGTCAGCACCACCATGTTATCCTGGCAGCCGGCGGAAACCGCCAAACGGCCGTTTTCCCGATTGTATTTGATGCCATTGCTGACCAGATTCAACAGCACCTGCTTCAGACGATCCTGATCGCCGAGCAGGCAGGGAGAATCGGTGGGGGCGGGCAAATTGGGGTGGCAAACGGCCGTTAACCCAATTCCCCGCACATCGGCCTGGGCCTGCGAGAGACGCACCACATCTTGCACCACTTCTTCCACCGCCACAGGCCGCCGTTCCAGGTGCATCCGGCCCGATTCCAAACGAGCGAAATCCACAAATTCCTTGGTCATTCGCGAAAGCCGCCCCGATTCATGTTGGATCATGCGCACCACTTCGCCCTGTTTTTCCGGCGGGAAATCGGGGCGCGCCAGCAGTTCGCTGGCGGTCGTAATCGCCATGAGAGGCGTTTTTAACTCGTGCATAATCTCCGCCAACAGGTCGGATTGCAAAAACAGGCGGGCGTTCATGATGGCCACGGCCGATTGGGAGGCCAGCGCTTCCAAGATCGCCATGTCTTGTGCGCTGTAGGGGCTGTTATCGATCTTGTTGACCACTTCCAGGCAGCCAATAATGCCTTTGGGCGTTATCAGGGGAACCGCGAGCATGGAGCGGGTAAAAAACTTCAGGTCTTCATCGACGTTGGCAAAAAAACGGTCATCGGTTTGCACGTCGTCCAGCACAAGGGAACGGCCGTTGCGCACCACCCATCCCGCAATGCTGCCATCCAGCGGCACAACGATGTTTTCAGGCATCAGGCTGCCCGTGGAGGCGACGAAGTGCAGCTGGCCCGTTTTTTGATCCAGGAGCAAGATCGATGCGGCCTCGGTGTGGGTCAACTCGGTGGAGACATCCATTACCAGAGCCAGCAGGGTATCTAAATGCAGGGTAGAACTAAGCCGGGCGCTGATTTCCAACAACCGCTGCAAACTATCGGCGTGAATGGGGGTGGGTAACGGCCGTTGCTGGCTCTCCTCACTACTTGTCATGTTACTACCTCAGATTCTCCCTTTACTACAGGCCATGCGGCGCATAACTGGCCGCCAAACGCGGCAAAATATCTACCACATCTGCATGAATCACCACATCGGCTAAATAATCTAAGTGTGTCTCGCTCAAATTAACGATAATCAGTTTGGCCCCGGCATACTTTGCCAGCATAGGTAAATCACCCGCCGGAGCCACTTCCAAAGATGACCCGGCCACAATCATCACATCGCAGTCACGGGCATGGCGCTTGGCCCGATTCATAATAGTCACCGGCAAAATCTCGCCAAACAAAATGATGTTGGGTTTCAGGATGCCGCCGCAGGCCGGACACCGGGGGACCTGCCCATTAACCAGATAATCGGCCATTACCACTTCGGTCTGGTACGTTTGCAGGCAGTGCATACAAGTGGCTTCACGCAAATGGCCGTGTACTTCGTAGATGGTTTTGGAGCCGGCTCTGGTGTGGAGGGCGTCTATATTTTGCGTAATCACGGCTTTGAGTGGGCCGTGAGTTTCTAATTGCGCCAGCGCCAGATGAGCCGAATTGGGCTGGGCAGTCATGATGGTTTTCAGCAAGGGATTAATCCATTCGTAAAAATGCTGGGGGGTTTGTTTGAAGGCTGTGATGGTGGCCACTTCCATCGGGTCGTACCGATCCCACAGACCCGATTCCGGGCTGCGGAAATCGGGGATGCCGGAGTGAGTGCTGATGCCGGCTCCGGTCAGGGCGACCACGTGTCTGGCTTTTTGAAGAATATCTAGCGCCTGATTGATTTG
>JAKQCM010000465.1 GCA_029559155.1 Chloroflexota bacterium | reverse complement strand
TGCCAGCTCCATTAACTTGCTGGTCACCGTATCGTTTATGCGCGCCAAAGGCATGACGCCTTTCCGGATGCCCATTTTTGTGTGGGCGGCCGTTGCCACATCCCTGATCCAATTCACCGCTACCCAAACCGTTGGTGTAGCCCTGACGCTTAACGTCATGGAACGCGTCGCCGGTTTGACTTTCTTCAATCCCACAAACGGCGGCGACCCCATTTTGTACCAACACCTTTTCTGGTTCTACTCCCATCCCGTCGTTTATGTGTTTGTGCTGCCCGGGTTGGGCATTATTAGCGAACTTTTGCCGGTTTTCTCCCGTAAACCGCTCTTCGGCTACAAATGGATCGCTCTTTCCAGTTTAGGCATTGCCTTCGTTGGATTCCTGGTTTGGGCCCACCACATGTTCACCTCCGGCATGAACGATGCGCTGCGAATCCCTTTCATGATGGCGACTATGTTTGTGGCCATCCCCACGGGCGTGAAATTCTTCAGCTGGGTGGCCACGATGTGGGAAGGTAAACTCACGTTTGAAACACCTATGCTGTTTGTCCTCGGCGCTATTTCGGTCTTCCTGATTGGCGGCGTAACCGGCCCGATTTTGGGCACCATCCCCACTGATTTGCACCTGCACGACAGCTACTGGGTCGTTGGGCATTTCCATGCGACGATGTTTGGTGGGTTTATTTTCCCCTTCTTTGCGGCCATCTATTATTGGTTCCCCAAAATCACCGGGCGCATGTATAAAGAATCTCTGGGCAAACTGCACTTCTGGCTCATGGTTCCCGGCTTTTGGGTGATGAGCCTGGGACAAATGCAAATTGGCCTCTTGGGGATGCGCCGCCGCATCGCCGACTACGAAGCAGTTTTGGGCGTTCAGGGCACACAGGTACTCATCACCATTGCCGCTCTGGTAATTGGCTGGTCGGTTTTAATCATGGTTTACAACCTGGTCAGCAGCGCGCGGTCAAAAGAAATGGCCGCCACAAATCCGTGGGGATCTCGCTCGCCAGAATGGCAAATCCCCTATCCTGTACCCGAATTTAATTATGACGTGCCCTTCGAGGTTGTTGGCGACCCCTATGATTATGGGTTAGACGGATCCGAATATGTGCACACGCAAACGGCGCCTGTGCCATCCGGTGACTAATGCCGACTCTTGGCCTTCAGGTGTCTAAATCTACGAGGAGAATGTAGCGTGGACGAACAAAAGAAAGCTGCCTTTAGACAGGGCAATATCGTGGTTTTATTACTGGCAGTCCTGACCATTGCGGAGTTTGCGATTGCCATTATGAGCGGATCGACCGTTTTCCTGTTCATCATCGCCCTGATCAAAGCGGCCATCATCGTGCAGGTATTTATGCATGTGTCCCGTTTGTGGCGTGAGGAGAGTCATTGATGAGTGCTTATACAAAAGCCCAACCGGGAAGCCATCACGAAGCGCATGACGAAGATCGCGCGCACGAGTTACCTTACGCAACTCAGGTTAGAGCAAATCGTTTAGGTCTGTGGCTGTTTTTTATATCTGAGTTTTTCTTATTCGGCGCTTTGCTGATCACTCGTTTTTATCTCTGGAATGTGCCAGGAGTTGGACAGACACGGCCGGAACTGAGCCAGGAATTAGGGCTGATCACCACCAGCATTTTGTTATTGAGCAGCTTTTTCGTCTATCGCGGCGAAACGGCGATGACGTATGGCGACCGCAAGACGTTTACCCAATCCTACTTGCTGGCGGCTCTGCTGGGGCTTCTATTCTTTGTGGGC
>JAKQCM010000450.1 GCA_029559155.1 Chloroflexota bacterium | reverse complement strand
AGATTGTCGCCCAGGTGCACCAGCAACAGTATGGTGCGCCGGCAAAGAAGAAACAAGCAGCAGTCAAAGCACCGCAGCCCGAATTCGTAACCGAGGCCGATTGTCAACGATTGACTGCCCTAGCTGATAAACTGGCGAAACAGTCCCCAAAAGGGCAACCCTGGAGGGATCATCGTTGGATTTTCCGGCACAGGCAAAGACTTTTACACCAAAAGTAACCACACCTTTTTCTTGTTTTGGTAAGCCGATCCAGGCGCTTGCCCGACTGTTATTCGTCCAGCAAAATGACCGGCTCCTCATAATAACGCAGGCGGCTGTGGGCCAGTTTTTCTTCGAGGAATTGATTGAACCAGGCGCGTTTGGCGGGCAGCGGCTCCTCTTGTTTCAGGCGCGACAGGTCGGCGTTCAGGCGCAGGATGCGGCCGGGAATGACAAATCGGGTCAGCCCGGCGGGAACCAGTTCGCCGCGGCTGGCCACATCGAAAATCATTTCCGGCTTGAACTGCGGGAAGACGGCAACGGCCGTCATCTGCGGAAACTGCACTAGCAGGCGCGGTAAATCGGTTAGCAGGGTGCGTTCTACATTGCCCCAGCGCGTGTAACTGGCAACCAATTCGTTCATCACGGTCAGGCGGGGGAAGTCGGGCGCGGCTTGCGCCACGGCCGTTTCGCCTTCGCGATCCAAAAAGTAGCAGAGGGTGGCCGGGTCTTCAAAGACGTTGTGGATGTCGGCGGCGGGCAGGGGGCGCAGGATCAGGCCGGGGATGGCGGCGAGGTGATCGTGTAGTTCGGCAAACGGCCGTTTCGCTACCTTTTGTCCGCTGGAAATGACGTGGTACCAGGTGTGCAGCTCAAAGCGGTTGTCGTCGGGCGGCACAACCTGGACGATGAGGTGGGGGTAGCCGAGCCATTTAAAAGCTGTGGAACGCGTCGCGCCATCCAAAACGACGTAACGGCCGTTCCAAAAAGTTGTCACCGGCGGGTTGACCAGCAGGCCGTCTTCTTCCAGACGGCCCATCAGGCGGGCGACTCGTTTTTCGTCTACCTGCTCGTGGGGGATAACCAGATGCGTGGGCACAAGCTCCAGGGAGAGCGTTTCGCCGGGCTGCTTTTTCTCCAGCAGGTTGGCGATCTGGCGGGCAACCGTGAGGGCGGCGTCGCGCTGGCGGTTGCCGATGATGGTGCTGACGTGGGGTACCACCATCACGCGCGGATAAGCGCGCAGTTGGCGGGCGGCTTCCCCACCTTCACCCACTTCGGCGGGCAGTTCGGGCACGGCGGCGTCGGATAAACGGCCGTTTGCCAAAGCATCCAGCAGCGCGGCTTCATCGATCAGGTCGGTATGGCCCGGATTAATCACGCTGGCGGATGGTTTCATCAGCGCCAGCTCATCCACGCCGATGATGGTTTCGGTTTCCGCTTTGAAGGGCACATGCAGGCTGACAAAATCGGATTCTTGCAGCAGAGCGACGAGGTCGGTGGCTTCTACGCCGGCGGAGAGGGCCAGTTCGGGCGTCAGGCGCGGCTGGTTGACGAGGACGCGCATGTCGAAGGCGCGGGCGCGGCGAGACACTTCCCGCCCAACCTGCCCAAAGCCGATCAGCCCCAGGGTTTTACCGGCGAGACGGCCGTCGGCGAAGCGCGAGGCCAGGGTAAGCATCCAGGCCAGCACATGCTCGGCAATGGCCACGGAACTGCTGCTGGGCACGTTGACCACGGCAATGCCCATTGCCCGCGCGGTGCTGACGTCGATATTGTCCAGGCGCGGCCCGGCGCAGCCGATGACCCGCAGATTGTACCCTTGCTCGATGGCGTGTTCGCTGAGACGTGTTTCCTGCCCGACGATAACCGCCTGGTAGCGGCCGATGATGGGCAGGAGTTCGGCCGGGGAGAGGCCGGGTTTTACATCGAGTACGGCCGTTTTGGCCAAAATCTCCATGCCCGCTGCGTCCAACGGATCACAGATGAGGACGCGCGGCCGTTTTTGTCGTTTTTCCGTTGGGCGGCGGAAGGTGGAGGTCTGGGTGGGTTCGGCGGCAGCGCCGCTGCCGCCCCACAGCCGGGCCGCGACGGCGGGAATGTCGGCGTTGCCGCCGCTGAGCAGCACGCCCACACGCTGGCCGGGGAGCGGATAACTGCCGGTGAACAGCGGAGCCAGGGCGACGGCCGAACTGGGTTCGACGAGTAGTTTCAGTCGCGTCCAGAGAAATTCCAGGGTGGTCAGGATGTCGGTTTCGGAAACGGCCGTCATGTCGCTGACATATTGGCGCATGATGGCCAGATTGCGCTGCCCGATGTAGCGGGTGCGCAGCCCATCGGCGATGGTGTCGGGGGCATCATCCAGAGCGACGATGCGGTTTTCGCGCCAGGAACGGTTGGCGTCGTCGCCGGCTTGCGGCTCGACGCCGACCACGCGGCAGCCAGGCGATTGCGCCGCGGCAGCCAGCGCCGAGCCGCTGATCAATCCGCCGCCGCCGACGGGGACAAACAGGGCGTCTAACGGTCCGACTTCCGCGAAAAGCTCCCAGGCGGCGGTGCCTTGCCCGGCGATGATCTGGTCGTTGTCGTAGGGGTGGATGAGGGTGTAACCGTGTTGGGCAACGAGGTCGGCGGTGACTTGTTCGCGGGTAACGGCCGTGCAGCTCACAATTTCTGCGCCGTATGCGGCCGTGGCCGCTTTTTTAATCGCGGGAGCATTGTCCGGCATGACAATGACAGCTTTGACGCCCAGAAGCTTGGCTGCCAGGGCTAACCCCTGGGCGTGGTTGCCGCTGGAGTGGGTGATAACTCCGGCCGCTTTTTCCGCCGGGCTGAGCTGGCTGACGGCATTGTACGCGCCGCGAAACTTAAACGCGCCTACGCGCTGGAAATTTTCGCACTTCAAATAAATCTCACAGCCGGTTAGTTGGTTAAGTGTGCGCGATGTCATGACCGGGGTCTGTTTGACAATGCCGGCCAATCGGCTGGCAGCGAGGGCAATATCGGTTGGTTGGTTCATGGGAAATTTACCTGATGTTGTTATGGGTTAGCGAGGTGGATGGGGCGTTTCATTTCGATGCGGCGAAAGGCTTCGAAATAACCGGCGGTTTTGAATCCTTCCCAGATTTCGTCATCGAGCAGGTTTTCGGTGATGGTGTCTTGTCGTTTGTGGCGTTGGTGCAGGATGTGGAGGATGGCGGCCGTCACTTCTGCCGGGTCGCCGGCGGTGACTTCTACGCAAACGCGGGTGAGTTGTAAGAGGCCGGCGTGGTATGTAACCCAGCCGCAGCCGCCATCCAGCAGTTCAATGACGAGGGCGGACAGGTTTTTAACATGGTGAAAGGATTCGATTTCGTTGAGCCAGTTGGGTTTTTGGCGGCGATGGGATAAGAGGATGATGGCGTCTTCGTGATCCAGGGGGGTGACGCTTTTGACGCGGATGTCGTCGGGGATTTCGGCGTGCAGGTTGGGGGCGCGGCGGGCGACGATCAGTTCTCTTGTTTCGGCGAAGCCATATTTGCAAAAGAGCGCGTGGGCGGGGGCGTTGCCTTTGATTACTTCCAGCCAGATGGTATCGACTTCCAGGAGGTGGGATTGGCGGATGAGTTCGTCCATGATGGCCTGACCGGTTCCTTGGCGACGGCCTTCCGGTAGGACGCCAAGACGGGTGATCCAGCTACGGCCGTCGCGCGCGCCCAACATCCCCAATCCCAGCATCACATCGCCGTTCATCGCCACGGTGGAACGGGAAAGGATAACATCATAGACGCGGGCATACTCTTGAAGACGCGCCGCATTCATGGGCATGGGCACAACGTAATCAACGCGTGTCCGGTTGTATGCGTCTACAAGTTGTTCGTAAGAAAAGTCGCTGGCAGGTACTAACTTCATGCCTGCCTCAGACAGATGGCGGGGATACGTCTTGGAACCATCACGTCAGTCATTTGCAAAGAAGGCGGCGATTTGCCCTGGGAATTGTCTGATATCAATCGGTTTGGTGATGCAACCATCGCAGCCGTAGCGTCTGGCCATGTCCTCGGCAACTTCGGCTGGCCAGGCGGTTACGGCGACGATAGGCACATTTTCCAGGTCTGGGATTTGTTTGAGCAGGGTGACGACGGTTTGTCCATCAAGGTCCGGCAGCCCCATGTCGATGAGGATGAGGTCTGGTTTTTGCTCGATTGCCAGAGATACGCCGGTTTCACCGTCGGCTGCGTGGAGCAGGTGGTAGGGATGTGGCTCCAATACGCGTTCGATTAGTAGTTTGTTCGCCAGGTTGTCTTCAATTTGTAGAATGGTTTTCATCTTCGCAGGACTCCATGGTGTCTGTGAAGCGAGGAGAGGATCAGGCGGCGGGCGGCGGGACGGGCAGGTCGGCAACGGCCGTATCCTTCCATTTCTCCCCTTCATCTATCAACATCACCGGAATGCCGTCCCGAATGGGGTATTTCAGGCCGGAATCGGCCGAAACCAGCCAGCAGCCGTGAACCAGTTCCAGCCGGCCGGGATCATCGCCATATTCTTTGGATTGGACCGCTTTGGGGCAGCGCAATATTTCTAACAGCTCAGGGCTAATGGGGAGTGATTCGTCGCTCATAATGTTCTCCTCGGAACGTGAAATTTATTGTGGTTGGTTAAAGGGCGATCATACGCAACTTAAAGATAAGTGGCAAATTGAAAAACGGCCGTTTCCTCTTGACGCAGTTCCCCATTCGCCGGTTTCGTGTTATATTTTGTCCCTGCACCACGGCCCTAAACGGTCACGGCAACCATTACCGTGGCCGTTTTTTACGCCTTGGGACACATCGTCCCCCGAATTTGCAGGTAGGGGAAACGATTTTTGGGAGACATAGTCATGACGGAACAACAGATTACCTTCAATATGGACCTTCAAGAGGCCATTGATACCCGGCGCACGTTCGCCATTATTTCGCATCCGGACGCCGGCAAAACCACGCTGACCGAAAAATTGCTGCTTTACGGCAACGCCATTCACCTGGCCGGCAGCGTGCGGGCGCGCCGCAATCAGCGCAGCGCCACCTCGGATTGGATGGCGATGGAGCAGGAACGCGGCATTTCCATCACCTCGACGGTGCTGCAATTTCCCTATCAGGGCCACATGGTCAATTTGCTGGATACGCCCGGTCATCAGGATTTTTCTGAAGACACCTACCGGACGTTGATGGCCGCCGACAGTGCGGTGATGATTTTGGATGCGGCCAAGGGTGTGGAAGCGCAAACACGCAAGCTGTTTGAAGTGTGCCGCCAGCGCGGTATTCCCATGTTCACGTTCATCAATAAGCTGGATCGGCCGTCTTTGGACCCGTTGGCGCTGCTGGATGAGGTGGAGACGGTGCTGGGGATGCAGCCGGTGCCGATGAATTGGCCGGTAGGCGATGGAGATCGCTTCAGAGGCGTGTATGATCGGCGCACGAAGCAGGTGCATTTGTATGATCGCACGGTGCGCAATCAGACGATTTCGCCGGAAACAATCACCACGCTGGATGACGGCCGTATCCGCCAAAGCCTTAACGAAACGCAAATTGATGATTTTTATACCAACGTCGCCCTGTTAGACGAAATGGGTATGGATTTTGAATTGGATGCCTTTTTGCGCGGCGAGCAGACGCCGGTCTATTTTGGCAGCGCGCTGACTAATTTTGGCGTGCAGTTATTTTTGGATGATTTTGTGCAGTTTGCTCCGGGGCCGGGCGCGTATCCGAGTGATAACGGCCGTATCGACCCCATCCACAACGAATTCTCCGGCTTCGTCTTCAAAATCCAGGCCAACATGAACCCCAAACATCGAGACAGCGTGGCTTTTTTGCGGATTTGCAGCGGCCGTTTCGAGCGCAACATGGTGGTGAACCATACCCGGCTGGGCAAATCCATCCGCCTGCCCATCCCCTATAAATTTTTTGCCGACGAGCGCGAGGTAGTCGAAGAAGCCTATGCCGGCGATATCATCGGCCTGCCGGGCAACCGCAATTTCAACATTGGCGATACGATCAGCGCCGGGAAGGCGTTTAATTTTGCGCCCATCCCCCGTTTTGCCGCCGAACACTTTGCCCGGCTGATTAACCTGGATATTGGCAAACAAAAGCAGTTTCAGAAAGGCATTCACCAATTAGAAACCGAAGGCGCGATGCAGGTTTTGTATGAAGTGGATGCCCAGCGGCGCGATCCGATTTTGGCGGTGGTAGGCGTGCTGCAGTTTGACGTGGTGAAGGCGCGCCTGGAAACGGAGTACGGCGTGGCGGTGCGCCTGGAGATGCTGCCGCATCAGTTGTGCCGTTTTGTAGAGGGCGACGAGCAGGAAATTGAAAAATTGCCCTGGCGTTACAGCGGCATGATGCAAACTCGGGACAGCGACGGCCGTTTGGTTGGCCTGTTCAATTCCGAACATGAGTTTAACTACTACCGCGAAAAGTATCCCAAAATTGTGTACAAAGCGTTGGTCTAATCCATAAACCAGGTACCCAGATTACAAATGCCCGATTGGTGGCCCTTTCAGAAAAAAGAAAGTAAAGCGGTAGACATGAAAACCATGCGCGCCGCGCAAACGGCTCTTGGCCAGGAAATCGAACGCCAACTGGCGGCGGGAAACTCGCGCCAGGCATTGCTGAACCAGCTGGCCGCAGAAGTGGCCGCCCTGGAAAAGCAGCCGCCCACACCCCAAACGCGCGCCCGGTTGTATGCCCTGGATGCGTCTCTGGCGCAACTTCGCTCGGAATTGGCTCACAGTTTGCAAATGGGCCGGGCGCATGAAATGGCCGGGCACACGGATGAGGCGATGTTGTTTTATGAAACGGCCGTTGCCGACCAAATCGCCAGTCGCCTGCCCTATGAACATTTGCGCGTCATCTACGTGCGCCGGCGGCAGTACGACGCCGCACAACGAATTTGCCAGTCCGCTCTGGAAAACCCCTTTTTAGACGCAAAAACCCAGGCTCACTTCCGAGCCTGGGCTGAAAAACTAAATGCTTCCTCCGCCGGCGCCTGATCGCCCACAAAAAAAGAGGAGCCCCAAGTAACCTTCTAGCGTTTCCTTTCCCGTATTGACAAATTTTTTGCAACTGAACCAGGTATGCTGGCCCAGACATGGACGCAATAAAACTTGCCGTCTTCCTGATTGTCTGTTTCTGCTCCAGAGGGGTTGTTGCCCTGATGAAGCTAAAATTCAGATGTTTCGGTTGACTCATCTACCACGCACCCAGTTCCACCAATTAATCACTAATCGAAACCGAACCTGAGTGTGATTGAGGTAAATGTTTTGTTGGTAAGGAGGGCTTTCCAATTTCTCGGAGCTTCCTCAGTACCTTGAGCTTTTACCCTCAAGATACGATTAAGTTTAAGGGATGAATGTCATGTGTGTATACGACAAATGTCACCCATGTCGTATGACATTTGTCATGAGATGGCGGTCATGGTTTGTGTGGGTTATGGGGTGCGGGCGCAGCGAAAGCCAATGGTGCTGCTGATGAAATCGGGGGTAAGCGAGCTGCGGTTGGCGGCGCGCACGCGGTCGGCTTCGATGTTGAAGGGCCAGGCGCCGCCGCGAATGACACGCATCAGGCCGGTTTCTGGGCCGGTGGGATTGGTTGTGGGGCTGTTGGCGTAATAATCTTCGCCGTACCAATCGGCGGTCCACTCCCACATGCTGCCGGCCATGCCAAAAATTTCAAACGCGCTCTGGCCGTTGGGCAGGGCGTTGACCGGTTTGAGGTTGTCGAAGTTTTCGCTGTTGAAGACGGCGCGTGTTTCGTTGGGCGCTTCGTTGCCCCAGGGGTAGAGACGGCCGTCGTCTCCCCGCGCCGCGTATTCCCATTCCGCCTCGGTTGGCAGGCGCGCGCCCATGGCTTCGCAGTAAGCCTTTGCCCCGTACCAGCTCACATGGTTGATGGGATAATTGGCGAAACCGGTCAGCGGGATGTACTGAAGCTTGCCGTCACCTAAATCATCTTCTAACAGCAGGCTGATGACGCCGGTGCGATTGCGCGGCAGGGCGCAGTCGAAGCCCTCGCACGCCTGGCGGTAGGTTCCCAATCGATTGAGGAACGCCGCGTATTGGGCTACGGTCACCTCGTATTGATCCATGTAAAAATTGCCCAGCGTGACCGGATGGGCGGGTTTTTCATCGGAGGCGGCCATGATGTCCTCGTCGGTGGAGCCCATCATGAAAGTTCCGGCCTGGATGAGGCGCATGGCCATGCCGTCGGCTTCACGCGTGAGGTAGGTTGGATTGTCCTCCGGGGTGGGCGTCAGGGTGATGGTGGGCGTGGCGCTGGCTGTAGGTTCCGGGGTGGGCGTGCTTGTGGCTGTAGCTGTGGCTGTAGGTGTGAAGGTAGCGGTGGGTGGCTCGGTTGGCGTTACGGTGGGTGTTTGGGCGATGATGGCGGCGGCGAGAGCTTCGGAGGTAAGGGCGACGGCCGTTTCAGAAATTGCGGCCGGCGGATTGGCGGCTTGTTGGTTGGCCATGTTGCGAAATAGAAGCCCTACTACCACGATAGCGACCGCGATCATCATCAACGCGCCGCCAATGACCCAAATGTTGCGTGATGTGGGGGATGGTTGGTAAGGGGAGCGGTAGACCGTACGGCCGTTGCCTGGTTTGCGGTTGATGGCAAAGGGAGGAATGGTGGGCGGAACGGCCGTGCCGGTCATGGATTGGTACACGGTGGCCACATCAGCCACGGTGAGCTGGCGAATGTGGTACTGGGTTTGCCAGGCGTCAAGCGCCTGGCGCAAGCGCTGCAATTCGGCCGGATGCCCGCCGGTCAGCTGGTAAATGTAGGCGACTACGTCTTTAACGGTGGCGAATTGCGTGGGTTGGCGAAACAACGCCATGACATCGGCCTGGGAAAGCGGCGGCAGTTCAAAGGTGGGGATGGTTTCAAACGAGGTCAGGTTTTCCGGTTTGTTGTTTTTGTTGGGATAGGTGAGGGTAAATAGAGAGTAGGCGTGGGCGTGGGCGTGGATGAGCCGATAAAAAGCTTCAAATGTGTTGGGGGCGAAAATTTCGGCTTCGATTTGGGCCAGAATCACGTCGAGGTTGTCAAAGAGGAAGAGCAGATTACGGCCGTCGCGCTGGGCTAAGACTGGCTGCAAGAAATGGTCTTGAAAGGATTTGTAGGGATTGACGACAAAGTCTGCCTGGTTGGGTTCGGCGATGTCGATGCCTTTTTGCCGCAGCTTGGCCACGGCCGTTTGCGCCAGATCGTGCAGGAAGATAGAGAGACTGTCGCGCAGCAGGCCGGCAAAATCGACGGTGATGGTGAGAACGTGTGGGCCGAGACGGCCGTTGTCGATTTCTTGCAAGACGGCCGTTTTACCCATTTCCGGCGCGCCCACCAGCAGCAGTGGCTGCGTAGGCGAACGCCGCGCCAGATGTTTTTCCAGCCAGCCAAACACCTCCTCCCGGCCGACAAAGACACGGCCGTTGGCTGGCTGCTCGCCAGGCGAGGAGGAGAGGAGGGCTTCAGTCGGTTCGATCATTTCTGTTTTTAGGCGAGGTTGCGGATTGTTCAGGCATCGACAACCAGCACAGCCTGGGCGACTGTAAACCCGATGACTTTGTTTTGCCCGTTGATCTCTATGGAGAATGGGCCATCGAAGGGGGCAACGGCCGTTACCCGCACCAGCGCGCCCGGCGTGAGACCCAATTCGGCCAGGTGGCGCAGCATTTCGCTGTTGTTATCGGCCGGAATGCGGGCGACCTGGGCCAGTTCACCCGGAGATACGTCGCTTAACGGCCGTGTATGCATCACCATCATGCTGCCATCTCGATCGGGAATCGGATCGCCGTGTGGGTCCAATGTGGGGTAGCCTAATGCGGCGGCGATGCGCTCCTCCAGTTTTTCGCTGATCACGTGTTCCAATAAATCTGCCTGCTCATGCACTTCGTCCCAGCCAAACCCCAAGGCCTCCATAAGATACAATTCCAAAAGGCGATGATGGCGGATAACTTCCAGGGCGATTTTTTCTCCGTTGTCGGTCAGGGTAACGCCGTAATGCTTTTCGTAATTGACCAGATTCAGACCGGCCAGACGGCGCAGCATACTGGTAACCGAACCGGGTTTTACCTGCCGCGCATCAGCAATCCGTGATGTGCTCACCGGGCTTTCAACTTCAGCTAAGGTGTAAATTGTTTTAAGGTAATCTTCGATTGCCTGATGGTTCAGGTTGTCACGTTGGGGCGAAGAGCTGTTTTCGAGTGCTTCGATACGCGGCATGTCATCTCCATTGCATGTCGTTTCCAATAAGGCAGCTATCGGGGCGATTCGGGCGCTGATTTAGTGGATAGTCTGGTGGAAAATTAGCATAATGCTTGGGGCTTGTCAATCTGGCTCGGAGGAAAGGATAGGTATTTGCGCTAAACGGCCGTTCTCCCACCCGCAAACACACTCCCACCAGGACCGCTAAAATGCTGCCCCTCGCCTTCTGCTTTGTTGCCGGACGGGACAGCCGGAGACCTAACTGAATAGGCAATTGCTCTGAGGGCGACATAGGTGTTTGGCATGGAACGGCCGTACCCGCTATACTCGCCCCGCATCACAGCCAATTCGGATTGATAAACATGAAACAAATTTGGATTAGCAAGGCTGGCGCGCCGGAAGTATTAAGACTTCAAGACGGCCCAGACCCCATTCCCCGCACCGGTGAAGTGCGCCTGCGTGTGCAGGCCATCGGCGTCAACTTTGCCGATGTTCTGGGGCGCATGGGCATCTATCCCGACGCGCCCAAAATCCCTTACGTACCCGGTTATGAAGTAGCCGGCGTCATCGACGTCATCGGTCAGGGCGTGCCAAATCTTAAGGAAGGTGACGAAGCCCTGGCCATTACGCGGTTTAGCGGCTACAGCGACGTGGTTTGCGTGCCCTACAAACAGGTTTTCAAACGATTCAAATGGATGCCTGCCGAAGACGGCGCGGCCCTTCCGGTGAACTACCTCACGGCCTACCAGATGTTGATGGTGATGGGCGCGCTGCACCCCGGAGATGGAGATAAAGTGCTGATTCATGGGGCTGGCGGCGGGGTAGGCTTGGCGGCGTTGGATATTTGTCGCATTGTGGGCGCAGAAACATACGGCACAGCCTCGCCAGAAAAACACGATTTTCTCCGTTTGCGTGGTCTGGATCATGCGATCGATTATCGCAATCAGGATTACGAGCGCGTGATAAATGATCTGACGGCCGGGAAAGGGGTCCATATTGTGCTAGACAGCCTGGGCGGCAAACATTGGCAGAAAAACTATCGCTTGCTCATGCCCACGGGCCGACTGGTGCATTTTGGCGTCAGCGCCATTGTCAACGGCAAAAAACGCTCGCGCTGGGAAACAATCAAAACTGCGCTGCAAGTGCCTTTTTACACGCCATTTAAGTTGATGAGCGATAATAAGTCGGTATCAGGCGTTAATTTAGGCCATTTGTGGGATTATGTAGATATCGAGCGTGAGTGGATGAAACAAATTGTGGCCTGGTACGACGAAGCGCTTTTTCGCCCACACATCGACAAAATATTTCGTTTTGACGATGCGCCGGCCGCGCACCATTATCTTCAGGATCGGCGGAATACGGGCAAGGTGTTGTTGAAGGTATAAGGCGGAGTGACTGGCTCACTCCGCCTTTTTTATTTTGATGGGGGTCAGGCGCTACGACGTCGCTGCCATTCCAACCCGATACCCGTGGTTATGAAACCAAGAGCGACCAGGGCAAAAACGGCCGTGCCCATACCACCCGCCGCATTAGCCGGCGCGCCAGATTCTGGCAGCACAACCGGCGGTATATAAATTGGGGGAATTGGCTGCACGGGCAGCATGGGGTAATACAACCCACGCGATACACAGAAATTCACATCCTGCGCCACCGTTTTGTCTGTGTCGATGGCCACAACGACCGGGTTTTGGGAGGTTACAAACCAATCAGAATTCGGTTGAGCGGTTACGCGCCAGTAACCAAATCCGGCCGCTACCAGGCCAAACGTCCCGTTGCTGCCAGAGTAAAGGTTAACTTTCCAGTCGCCGCCGGTGTTGGTGAATTCTAAATTCACGTTTGCCACCGGGTTTTCTCCAGCCACGCCTGTGTTGACGCATTTGCCATCGCCATTCACGTCTTCATACACGGCTCCGCGAATGGAACCATTCTCCTGCGCGCTGACCGCGCCGACAAATAACGCCAGCAGTACCACCAGCGCCAAACTAATCATCCAAACTTTCTTCATCCTAACCTCCTTGATTTGTCTCTAAAAATTCAATTATCTTACGGATTTATCGTGGTTTGCGCGATGGCGCTGGGTTTGGCGACGACCACCAGACGGTGTGAATTGTCGGTGTAGGGCCAGCAGGTGACGAGGGTTATGCGTTCGTCGTCGGTGGGCGCAATCCATTGGGCATTATCCAGCCGAACTTGCAGCGGTTGGCCGCGTTCCAGCAGGATTTGTTTGTCGGTGACTTGATATTTGTAGGCTTGATTGGCGTCGTAGAGAATGATTTGATCGCCTTCTTCCAGGTCGATGATGTCGCGGAAGACTTCGCCGTAGACGTTGTGGTGTCCGTTGAGGACGGTGTTGCCTACCTGCCCGAGCAAGGCGCTGTTGTCGTGCCAGCCCGCGATGTAATCATTGGGCACCAGCCATTGATAATAGGTTTCGCCGCCGCTTTCTACCGGCACGACGCCAATTTCTTCGACGGGCGCATCCAGGTTGATGGTTGGAATTACAATGCGCACGGGCATGCCGGCGCGCGGCCCCTGGTTGAGGGCTTCGGCCATGGTCATGATGTTTGCGCCGTTGCTGGATTCTGCTTCGGGCGGCGTTTCGGGCATGAGTGGGGCGTCTTGGATGGGTGGTTGGGGCACGGCCGTTGGCAGCACAGCTACCGCCGCCGGTGTGGGAATCATCATTTCCTGGGGAAGCAGGCTGTTGACGGCCGTTACCAACGGCCGTGGCATACTGGTAGGGATAAGAATCCAGACGGCCGTTACTGCCAGCAAAATAACCAGCCCAATGCTGATCAGCACCAGACCAAGGGGAACCCGCGCTTCACTTTTAGGATTGGATGATTGTCCCGACATGCCCGTAGTATAAACGACAACTTCGCTTATGTAAAGATTTCGGGCGAGCCGGGCGCGGCGGAATCCGACCAGACTAAATTCACCAATTGGGGCAGGATTTCGCCCGCCAAACCGGTGAGCATGTAGGTGGCATAATGGCTGATTGGCGTTGTCTGAGGATTGATTTCGACGAGCGTTGCGCCGGTTTGCAGCGCTTCCAGGGGCAGCGATGCCGCCGGTTGCACCAGCGCCGATGTGCCGATTGACAGGAACAGGTCGCAGGCGCGGGCGGCGTTAACGGCCGTTCCCAGCGCATCATACGGCAAATTCTCGCCAAACCAGACCACATCTGGCCGCAGGTAGCTGCCGCAGTCTGGGCAGCGCGGCGGGATTTCTTCGCTGGCGGGCCAGGAGGTGTGGATACGGCCGTCGGCAAAACATTTGGTGCGCATGATATTGCCATGCAGCTCAATCACCCGCTGGCTGCCGGCGCGGGCGTGCAGCCCATCCACATTTTGCGTGATCAGCGTCAACTGCGGCACGAGTTGCTCCAGCGCCGCCAGCGCCAGATGGCCGGGATTTGGCTGAGCCTGGGCGACCAGTTCGCGCCGCCAGGCGTACCATTCCCACACCAGACGCGGATTGCGCCGAAACGCTTCTGGCGTTGCCAGTTCTTGCGGGTCATACTGCGCCCACAGACCGGTTTGCGCTTCGCGGAAGGTGGGCACGCCGCTTTCTGCGGAGATGCCGGCGCCGGTGAGCACGGCCACTTTTTGCGCCGCGCGCAGGGCCGCGATGAGGGGTTGGGGCACGGCCGTTGCCCCCTTCGGTTTGTTCATTTGTACCTCAAATAACGTCCAATATGGCTCTGGCGAGCAGAAAATAAATCATCAGACCGGTGGCGTCTACAATGGTCGTAATCATCGGCCCGCTAATCACTGTGGGGTCGATTTTGAACCGGTCGGCCAGGATGGGAATGATGGTGGCGACGGTGATCGCCCACACCACCACCACCGGCAGCGTAAATGCGACCACAAAAGCGACCTTGGGGTCGGTGTCGTACACCCAGAAAATGGCCCGAAGATACCCGGCCACGGCCATGACGCTGCCCAAAATGATGGCTACGGACACTTCGCGGCGGACGGCTTGCCACATATTTCCCAGGCGCACTTCATCGAGCGTGATGGCGCGAATGATGGTAGCGACTGTTTGCGAACCGGCATTGCCGCCTGTGCCGATGATCAGGGGAATGAACAAACTCAGCGAGATGACGGTGTTCAATTCGGCCTCGAATAGTTTAATGACAGAGCCGGTGAGGGTGGCAGCGATGAACAAAAGCAGCAGCCAGCCGATGCGTTTTTTGACCATTTGAAATACCGAAACGGCAAAATAGGGTTGATCGAGTGGTTCGGAACCACCGAGCCGTTGGATGTCTTCGGTGGCCTCTTCCTCGAAGATGTCCAGCACGTCGTCTACGGTAACTGCGCCCAGGAAACGGCCGTTATCATCCACCACCGGTATCGACACAAAATCGTACCGGGCCACCATCTCCGCCAACTCCTCCTGATCGGCCGTCGCCCGCACCGATACCACCTGATCCACCATGATGGATTCTAACGTCGCCTCAGGTTGGGCCGTGATCAACCGGCGCAGCGGCACAACGCCAAGCAGCTTATCCTCCCTATCCACCACGTACAGGTAATGTAATGATTCATCTTCATCCAATGAACGAAGATGTTGGAAAGTTTCGTCCACCGTCCAAAAGCGGCGCAGCGTGGCCACATCTCGCGTCATCAAACGGCCAGCCGATTCCTCCTCATACGCCAGCAGTTCCTGCACTTCCGCTGCTTCTTCCGGCTCCATGAGCTTCATTAACCGGTCAGATAGCTCATCCGGCAGGTCATCCAGAAACTCGGCGGCGTCGTCCATGGGCAGTTCGTCGAGCAGGTCGGCCAGCTTTTCATCATCGACTTTGTCCAGCAGCTCCTGACGCACCAGACTACCGGTCTCATCCAGCACCTCGCTGCCGACTTCAATCGACAACAACTCGAACGCGATCACGGCTTTCTCCGGCGGCAGTTCGTCCAACAAATTGGCGATGTCGGCCGGATGGATGGCGATCAGAAGCTGGCGTAATTGGGTAAACGCGTGATTGTCGATGAGCGTTTCCAGCTCGTTTACGGTTGGTATGGTCACACCTTGAGGTTCCAAGTAGGCGTCTCCTTCAATCAAGTGGGTATAGACCCGAAGGGTTTTGCATCAATTTAGTCGAGTATCCTGGGTTTCAAACCCTTCGGGTCTTCATTATCATGGTGGGTGTTAATTGCGCCAGGCGGCGCACGTTTTGTCGATATTGGCAGCGTTGGTTACGTTGCGGGCGTTGGAGCCATCGGCATTGGACACAAAAACATCTTTTACGCCTGCGCCGATGGGCTTCAGATACAAAATCAGGCTGCCGTCTGGCGAAAAAATGGGGTTATAGGCTGTGGGGATTACCTGACTGAAGCTGCCGTTAGGGAAACCACGCTGCACGGCGTCGCCCACCACAAAGAGGAAAGAATCGCCGGATGGCGACCAGCGAATGCCTTCGGCGCGGTCGATGATTCCCTGGTAAACAAATATCAGGTTTTGTGTGCCCACGGGGCGCACCACGATGGAGTTTCCTTCAGGGACGGCATTTGTGATCACTTCGTACTGGCCGCCAGGCGCGGTGCAGACATCGGTTCCCGTGCCGATGTAGCAGAAGTTACCCAGGTAGAGCGGGAAGGTTTGGCCGGTTACAGTGCTGGCGGGGCTGCTGCAGCTGTTGCTGGCGATTGTGCCGACTTCTTGTGGGGCACTCCAGGCGGGATCGGTGGTGAGCAGGGTGGCGCCGGAAGTGTAGAGGATACGGCCGATTGTGCCGGCAGCCGCCGGTGATCCGGTTGCCGCCGGCGTGCCGCCGGGTGTAAACGTGGGTTGAACCGGATTTTGGCCGGTAATGGGCACGGTGTCCAGGGTAGCGGTAGTCAGATCATCAAGGTAGATGCTGCCCTGCCCTGTGTAGGCATTGTTGAAATCATCCAGAACGAAGCCGCGAAAGGAGATCGGGTATTCGACTGTGTCGTTTTTGGGGCCGCTGATGTGGCCCCAGGGCCAGTCCTGGTCTGTGTTGATGTAGCCGGTGAGTTGTTTCCAGCCGGTGTGGGTGATCTGGCCGAAGGGGACTTGCCAGGTTTGTCCTTCGGCGTCCTGAATCCAGGCGTTGAGGAAATGGCCGGAGCCGTCGCCGTAGACCCAGAGTTGCAGGGCGTTGGGACGGCCGTCTATCGGATTATTTTGTTGGAAAACGACGTAATCATTGTCGCTGGTGGCAAAGTTGTAGGTCAGTTTGCCGGACGCTGCGCCGCTGTGAGTCTGTTCGGTGCTGCGCGTGAAAGCGCCGTTGTCTTCATCGCCGCGCACCCAAACGCCGAAGGCTTCAAAGTTGAAGGGGAGGCCGCCGCCGGTGCTGGCGCTGCCGGTCGGGTTGCCGCTGCGGGTGGGCGTGGCCGATGGCGTGCGGGTAGCTGATGGCGTGTGAGTGGCCGTGGGTTGGCTGGTGTTGGTCGGCTGGCTGGTGTCGGTTGGTCTGGGGATTTTGGTGTTGGTGACGGTGGGTACGGCCGTTTCTGTTGGTTGGTCGGTAGCCGCCGGATCGGTGTTGGTGGGCACGGCCGTCGGCGTTTCGGTGTCTTGGGCGGCGGCGATGGGCGCTTCGGTTGGCGCGGCCGCCAGGGCATTGGTGGGCACGGCCGTGGGGCTGTTCTGGCCCAACTGGCGTAAAGACGGCGCAAGAAATACGGCCGTGGGGATGGCAATCAGCAAAAACAGACCCAAACCGAGGAGCCAGTAGGGGCGTTTTTTAGGCGGGGTGGCGTATTGTCCCAGCAGCGGTCCGGCGACAGGCGTGGAGCCGGCCGGTTCGACGATGGTTTGACCGGCGCTGGAAATTTTGGTGGCCACGGCCGTTTTGGCGCCGCCGCTTTGTTCCGCCAGCAAAGCCGTGTCTAAAGCCGCCATCAACGCTTCGGCTGTTTGGTAACGCTGGGCCGGGTCTTTTTGCAGGCAGGTATGGATGATGACGGCCGTTTGCGGCGCAATGTCGGGCCGTAGTTCGGTGATGGGGCGCGGGGCTTCGTTAACCTGTTTGGTTAGCACTTGCCAGGGCGTGTCGCCGGTAAAAACCGGATGCCCGGCCAGCATTTCATAAAAGATCATGCCCAGGGAATAAATATCGCTGCGCGCGTCGATGGGGCGGCTGTTGACCTGTTCCGGAGACATGTAGTAAGGCGTGCCGACCAGTTCATCGACCCGCGTGAGGGCGGATTCGCCCTGGATTTTGGCGATGCCCAGGTCGGTGAGTACCGGCGAGCCATCGCTGCGCAGGAGAATGTTGCTGGGTTTGATGTCGCGGTGGATGATGCCGGCCTGGTGGGCAACGGTTAGGGCGCTGGCGATCTGGCGGATGAGGGTGACGGCCGTTTCTGTGCGCAGCACGCGCTTTTGTTCGTTCAACTGCCGTAGTTGGTCGCCCAATGACCCGCCGTTGATGTACTCCATGGCGATGTAATAATGATTGTCGGCGGTGGTTCCGGTGGTGTAGATTTGGACGATGTTGGGGTGGTTGAGTTTAGCGACAGAACGGGCTTCGCGTTTGAACCGCTCAACCAGGGCCGTGTTTGTGCTGAGATCGGTGAACAGGATCTTGATCGCTGCCGGGCGGTCAAGCCCTTGATCCAGGGCATAGAAGACATTGGCCATGCCTCCCTGACGAATAAGTTTTTGAATGACATAGGGTCCGATCTGCTGGCCTATCCAACTATTGGCTGATTCGTTCATGGGTTTGTTCTCCGAAGCTGATTCACTGGTTACAGAGTGAACCAGAATGCGCGCCGACGATACAAGTCCTATTATACCTTGAATCAGGCCATCGGATAATCCGAAGGGTGGGGGTGATGGAGGGTTTCAGGGGCATTTCTGAAGAACTTTGATACACTTCCAACGTATTGTAGGTGCTTTGTCGGACATACATTGGCTGCCCCAAATTGGCCCAGCCAAAGGTTGAAAGATCATGATTGCTTTTTGGCCTTATTATCTTGCTTCCCTGTTTATGATTACCCTGCCGCTGGTTTTGGGCTGGTGGATCCACAAGAAACGCGGGATACGTTGGGGCTTTTTTCTGATGGGGATGGTGGCGTTTATCGGCTCGCAGCTGCTGCATATTCCGTTTAACTGGCTGGTGATGCAGAAATGGCAGTTGATTCCGACGGATACGGCCGTTCTCTCCAACCTCATCATTTTGTCCCTGTTTCTCGGCTTTTCCGCGGGCGTGTTCGAAGAAGGCGCGCGTTATCTCACCTACCGTTTCTGGGCCAAAGACGCGCGTACCTGGGGCAGCGGCTTGATGGTCGGCGCCGGTCATGGCGGCGTGGAATCCATGCTCGTGGGCATGTCTGTTGGCCTGAATGCGATTGTGTTAGGCGGAATCAGTCAGGGCGGGTTCACCAGTTTGGTGCCTGCTGAACAAGCGGCGTTGGTGCAAAGCCAAATTTCGGCCATGCGCGCCGCGCCGCTGAGCATGGTGATGCTGGGGCCATTGGAGCGCGTGTTTGCCGTATGCGCCCACCTGGCCTTATCGCTGATGGTCATGCAGGTGTTTGTGCGTGGGCAGCGCCGGTGGCTGTTTCTGGCAATTTGCTGGCACGCCTTTTTGAATTTTGTGGCCGTATTTGCCGTCACCACCTGGAACGCTTATGTTACCGAGGCGCTGATCGGCGTCATTGCGCTGCTCAGTGTGGGCATTATCTTCTGGCTGCGCACGCCGGAGCCGGTGGAGCCGGACATTGAACCGCTGCCGCCTGCCGCGCCGGTACGGCCGTTATCTGGACCGCTGTCCGATGATGTTTTGGAAAAGAGCCGCTATTCATGATGGGTATTGCTTAAGACCCGGTCTTTGGTGTGGGGTGTACGATGATTTCAACAGAAAATCTAACAAAAAAATTTAACGACAATTTGGCGGTTGATCGCCTGACGTTGGACATTGGCGAAGGCGAAGTGTTTGGCTTTTTGGGGCCGAATGGCGCCGGCAAAACGACGACTGTGCGCATGTTGACGAGCCTGATCGCCCCTACGGCGGGCAGCGCGCGGGTGATGGGCTACGAGGTGGGCAAAGACGACCACGAGATTCGGCGCAACGTTGGCGTTCTGACTGAGACGCCTGGTCTGTATGATCGCCTTTCTGCCTGGCGAAATATGACGATTTTTGCCACGCTGTATGAAGTGCCTGATGTGCCGGGACAGGTGGAGAAGTATTTGCGGATGCTGGGTTTGTGGGACCGGCGGCATGACGAGGCGGGTACGTTTAGCAAGGGGATGCGGCAAAAGCTGGCGATTGCGCGGGCGCTTTTGCACGAACCGCGTATATTATTTTTGGATGAGCCGACGTCGGGTCTGGACCCGGAAGCGGCGAAGCTGGTGCGTGATTTTATCGAAGAGCTGAGCGGGGAAGGGCGGACGATTTTTATTTGCACGCATAATTTGGATGAAGCGGACCGGCTGTGTGATCGGATTGCGGTGTTTAAGACGCGGCTGCGGGTGGTGGATACGACGAAGGGGCTGCGGGAGCAGATGTACGGCCGTCAGGTGGTGTTTCATTTGGCGGATACGGCCGTTTCTTACCTACCCCTCATCCAAACCCAACCCTATTTGCACCGCGCCGAAGCCATCGACAACAAACTGGTTATCGCCCTGGACAACCCGGAAACATATAACCCTGAATTAATCCGCTTGCTGGTGGAAGCCGGAGCCAACATCCAATTTGTCGGCGAACTGCGCCATTCCCTGGAAGACATCTACCTGCAATTAGTCAATCAGGCATGATAGTGATGCGTTTTCAGCCCAAAGGTGGGCGAGTTTTCTGCCGTGGCACAATCCTAAATCCAAACAGGTATCCTCATGATAAAAATCTGGACAATCATCAGTAAAGAATGGGCCGAGGTGTTTAAGAATCGCCTCGTGCTGTTTACCGTTGCCTTCCTGCCAATCATCCTCACGGCGCTGCCGCTGGTGACCATGTACTTTACCAGCCGCTACTCCGGTGAGATGAGCGATGCCATGAGCGCTGAGTCGATGGCCTTTTTTGGCGATATGTGCCAGGGGCTGACAGAAATGCAGTGCACCGAAATTTACACGCTGAACCTCTACACGCTCATGTTCATGATTTTGCCGGTAGCGATTCCGGTGACGATAGCCGCCTACAGCATCGTCGGCGAAAAAACGTCTCGCAGCCTGGAACCCCTTTTAGCGACGCCGATCACCACCACGGAACTGTTGGTCGGGAAAATGATTGCCGCCTGTGTACCGGCTGTGGCCGTGACGTGGTTGGCATTTTTGGTTTACGCTATTGCCGCCCGGTTTATGGTGAGCGATGTCGTATTTGCCGAGGCGATGAAGCCGATGTGGTGGCTAGCGATATTTGCCGTAAGTCCTTTGTTGACTTTGCTGGCCGTGAGCGTTGCGGTGATGGTTTCGTCGCGGGTAACGGATCCTCGTGTGGCCGAACAATTGTCGGCGCTGGTGATTTTGCCGCTGATTTTGCTGGTGGTGGGGCAGTCGGTTGGTTTGATTTTAATCAATGAACAGATGCTGTTATGGCTGGGCCTGATTATTGCGGTTGCCGATGTGGTTTTGGTTTATTTGACCATCAAACTTTTCCAGCGGGAAAATATCTTAACGCGATGGAAATAATCGGGCCTGGGGCGAGCTGCGTGAGCGATTGGGCGATGGCAGCATTTCTCAATTTAACCAGAAATGTGTCATGCTGAGGTCCTCCGAAGCATCCCGTTCTTCTGGTGGAGCGGAATGCTTCGCTCCGAAGACTCCGCTCAGCAAGACAGTTCAGCGTAAATTGCGAAGAAATTACCTTGTTCGCAC
>JAKQCM010000206.1 GCA_029559155.1 Chloroflexota bacterium | reverse complement strand
GTCGAGCGCGAAACGCACCGCCTGCAAATCCTCGACCCCGCCACCGGCACCGGCACCTTCCTGCACACCGTCATTCAGCAGATTCGCCAGCACTTCGTCGGCAACGACGGCGCCTGGCCCGGCTACGTGGCCGAGCACCTGCTGCCGCGCCTGTTCGGCTTCGAGCTGCTGATGGCCCCCTATGCCGTGGCCCACATGAAGCTGGGCCTGACGCTGGAGGCCAGCGGCTACGACTTTGCCAGCGACCAGCGCCTGGGCGTTTTTCTGACCAACTCGCTCGAAGAAGCGCACGAACTCACCGGCTTGCCGCTGTTCACCCAGTGGCTGGCCGAAGAATCGCGCGCGGCCAGCGACATCAAGCGCAACGCGCCGGTCATGGTGGTGCTGGGCAACCCGCCGTATTCGGGGCATTCGGCCAATACCGGCCAATGGATTGCCAACCTGCTGCGCGGCGTGGACAGCAGCCAGGGCGGCAGCCCCACGGGCAACTACTTTGCGGTGGATGGCCAGAAACTTGCCGAGCGCAACCCCAAATGGCTCAACGACGACTACGTCAAGTTCATCCGCTTTGCGCAGTGGCGCATCGAGCGCACCGGCCACGGCGTGCTGGCCTTTGTCACCAACCACGGCTACCTGGACAACCCCACCTTTCGCGGCATGCGCCAAAGCCTGATGCAGAGCTTTGACGACATCTACCTGCTCGACCTGCACGGCAACAGCAAAAAGAAAGAAAAAACGCCCGGCGGCGGCAAGGACGACAACGTGTTCGACATCCAGCAGGGCGTGGCCATTGGCCTGTTTGTGCGCCGGCCCGATGCAAAACGCCGCAGCGCCCGTCTGGCCCGCGTCCACCATGCCGACTTGTATGGCCTGCGCAAGGAAAAATACGCCGCGCTCGACAGCCAGGACGTAAACAGCACCCCCTGGCAACCCTTGGCGCCTGCCACGCCGAACTACTATTTTGTGCCGCAGGATATTGGCCTGTTGGCCGAATACGAGCGTGGCTGGAAGGTGACGGAGGCGATGCCGGTAAATGTCTTGGGTTTCCAGACGCACCGCGATGACTTTGCGATTGATATGGATAGCACCGCGTTGCGAAACCGTATTGTTGAAATGCGGGATGAAGAGCTGACAGAAAACGAATTTGCTGAGAAATATAAAATTAACGACAGCACAGAGTGGAGTCTTTCAGCGGCACGTAAATTATTAACTGTTGACGATGAGTGGGAGACTAGATTTAATCCAGTTGCATATCGGCCATTTGACATTCGTCACAGTTATTATTCGGAGATAGTAATAGATCGTCCACGCAAAGAAATAATTCAGCATGTAGCAGGAAAACAGAATATCTGCATCGGTATTGGTAGGGCAGGGAATGCTGTAAGCGAAGAAGTTTGGTCTTTACAAACAGTAGCTATTTATCCATTGGATGCAAATGTTTTTCGTCGCGGAGGCGTAAACGTTTTTCCGCTATGGCTTTATCCAAATAAAACCCCCGTCGATTTACTGGAAGCCGCTGAAACCGAAAAACGCCCCAATCTCTCCGACAAGTTCGTCGCCGCGCTGAAAGCCGCCCAGGGCCGCGCCATCA
>JAKQCM010000426.1 GCA_029559155.1 Chloroflexota bacterium | reverse complement strand
GCGCCGGGCTGGGCGGCTTGTGGTGGCGCAAACGGCGATCGGAGCAGCCCGACGAAGGGTGAACACCGAGAGCTGCGGCTAGATGGTTATGAGGACGGGTGGGTATGGTCGGAAACGGCCGTGCCCACCCGTTTTTGTTTGGCAACGAAGAGGCGCAAGGCCTTGAGCAAGAGTTGTGGTTTCAGGGAATCAGGGGGGTGACAGTCCCGATGCGTGAGGCGTGATTCGTGAGGCGTGAGGCGTGAGGCGTGACCAGTGAGGTTTCACGCATCACGTTTCAAACCAAACCGCATGAAATCCCAAGGACCCAGATTTGTCGAATCTCCAAGATTGGACAAATCTCATCTCCAAGATTGGACAAATCTCACTGGGGGTCTTCAAATTTGGGCACGTCGGCCAGGGCTTCGTCGGGGATGACGTAAGAGGTCATCAGCAGTTTGTCGCCCCATTCCAGCATTTCCGGGAAGCGGGCGGGCACAATTTGCACGGCAAAAATCTCCTGTACCCCTTCCTCGAAACGCAGAAAGGCGACGGTTTCACCGGTCTGGATGTTGACCACCCACACGCCGCAGGTGCGCTCTTGCAAGCGTTCGACCAGGGGGATGCCGCTAAAGACGGCGCTTTCACGGACCTGCGACAGGCCGATGAAGGCCAGCGGCCCGATGAAATCGATGCCGCGCGTGAAGCCGGGCATCTGGGCGACGGTGCGCCACGTTTGGGCGGCTAAATCCACCTGGGCCAGCGTCCCCTGGCCGGATTCCAGCACCCAGAGCCGATTGTTGTAGACGCGCGGCGAATGGGGCATGGACAGGCCGCGCAGCAAAATTTCATTGCGGGCGACATCCATGAAGATGCCGCCGTTTTTCTTGTTCTCGCGCCAGCCGCCCGGTGTATCGGTTTCGCCCAGGGCGGTGACGTAGGTAGGCACGCCGTTGACCATGCACAGACCGTTGAGGTGGCAGCGGTCTTGGGGCGCGAGGGCGGTGACAAAGTGCGGCCGCCAGACGGGGGTGAAGCTGTGGTCGGGGTCGAGGGTGCAGAGGGTGCAGAATTTGGTGTTGACGAGCCAGAGACGGCCGTCGGCCGCATAGGCCATTTCGTGGATGTCGATGTCGCCGGTGACATGAATCTGGCGCGGCAGGAACGCAGCGTCGTGCTGGTCGGGCGGCTCCAATTTGCGGGCCACGGCCGACATGTTGCGGTAATACCAGACGGTGTTGGCTCCGCCGATGGTCAGGCGGCCGGTGGCATGGTCGGCGGCAATGCCCATTGGCTTGTGGAAATTGCGGAAGTGGGTATTGAGGCCGCCGTTTTGCTCCCGGCGCACCAAAATGACGCGGCCGGCCTGGTAGGTGGAAACGGCCAGGCTGATGCCAAAGGCTTCCAGAATGTTGGGGAAGTTGCTGGTGTAGACGCTGCGTAACGGGTTGGGTTGGGTTTCGTTGGTCATAATATAGTGTTGATAAAGACCCTAAGGGTTTGGTCTTGGGTAGGCGGGCCTTTTGGCATTTAAACCCTTAGGGCCGTTGATAGAGACCCTAAGGGTTTGGTGTTGGGCAGGCAGGCCTTTTGGAAGGTAAACCCTTAGGGTCTACGTAAAGACCGGCGCAGGTTATTATAGAACACAATGGCGGACAGCCATAATTCTTTTTTCCTGCGGACAATGGGATACAATCGGTTTTATGATTCGTCGAGCTTGCGCTGCTGTGTCCCACTGGGAATGGTTGTTCCTGCTGTTTGTGCTGCCGCTTACGTTTTTGGGGGTGACATGGCAAACGGCCGTTCTGCTCATCCTCCTCCTCTTCTGGCTGCTGCGCCGGATAGGAACCGGACATTTTGTGCCGCCAACGCCGCTCAATACCTCGCTGCTTGTGCTGTTGATGATGGTTCTGGTGAGCCTGTGGGCCACGTTTGACATCGCTTTCAGTTTTGGCAAGGTGGTGGGCGTCTTTTATGGCGTGGGGATTTATTTCGCCTGGGCGGATTGGTCGGGGCGGTCGGCGGGGCGGCTGGGCTGGGCCGTGTTGGGTTTGCTGGCGGCCGGATTGGGCGTTGTGGGGCTGAGTTTTTTGGGGACGAGCTGGCCGCGCAAACTGCCGCTGTTGGGGCAGGTGGTGGCGGCGGTGCAGGCCAGGATTCCGGCGCGGCTGCTGACGCTGGGCGGGCCGGACGGTGGCTTTAACCCGAATCAGGTGGCCGGGGTGCTGTTGTGGGTCGCACCGCTGGCGCTGGCGCTGGTGGCCATGGCTGTGGTTGATTTTGGGGCGATGAAACGGCGGCTGCGCTGGCCAACGGCCGTTTTGCTGCTGTTGTTTTTAGCGGGTAGTTTTGTGACGCTGACCGGGTCGCTGCTGCTGACACAGTCACGCGGCGGGCTGCTGGGGTACGGCGTGGGGCTGCTGCTGATGGCCGGGTTGGCGCTGCGGCGGTATTGGCGCTGGCTGGCGGCGGGGGTGGTGGTTGCCGGGTTGGCGGCGGCGGTCTTGTTGTATACCCAGGGCGCGTCGACGGTGACGACGGCCGTGTTTGCTCAGGCAGGCATTCCAACCGGCGATGAAGCGGCGCTGGCTGATGGGATTAACACGTTGAACGGCCGTATGGAAATCTGGTCGCGGGCCATTTACGGCATTCAGGATTTTCCCTTCACCGGCATGGGGATGAACAATTTTCGGCGGGTGGTGCATATTTTATACCCGCTGTTCCTCATTTCGCCCGATACCGACATCGCCCACGCGCACAACCATTTGCTGCAAGCGGCGCTGGATTTGGGCATCCCCGGCCTGATCGCTTATCTGGCGCTCTGGCTGGGCAGCGCGGCGATGTTGTGGCAGGTGTGGCGGGCGGCGGCGCAGCAGGCGCAGTCCAGGTGGTACCGGGCGCTGGTGATCGGGCTGGCCGGGTCATTGGCGGCCTATTTTGTGTATGGCCTGTTGGACACAGTGGCGCTGGGCGCGAAACCAGGGTTTATTTTTTGGATGTTATTCGGCGTGATAGCCGGGAGCCGACGGTTAACGGCCGGTAGTGAGACCGCTGAAATAACTAACCGCGGAGCGCGCGAAGAACGCGGAGGGTAAAAATTTCCAGAGAAAAACGCCGCGCCTTCGCAGTTAAAAAGGCTTTTTTCAAGAGACTCCATGATCAACAGTCATTGGTTACTGATGAACGGCTGACGGCCGTAAGGGTGGATGATGAAAGAGACGTTTGATTTGCCGCACGGCCGTTTGCGCCTGCCGGCTTTTTTGCCGGACGGCACGCAGGGGGTGGTGCGGGCGGTAGATGCCCAGGATTTACACACGGTCGGCGTGCAGGCGGTGCAGATGAACGTGTTCCATCTGATGCAGCGGCCGGGTTCGTCGACGATTCAGGCGTTGGGCGGGCTGCACCGGATGACAGGGTGGGAACGGCCGTTATTCACCGATTCCGGCGGTTTTCAGGTCTATTCGCTCATCCGGCAAAATCCCAAAAACGGCGCCATTGGCGACAAAGGGGCGTCGTTTCGGGTGGAAGGGCATAAATACAATTTCACGCCGGAAAAAAGCATCCAACTACAAATGAGTTATGGCTCGGATGTGGTGATTTGCCTGGACGACTGCACGCATGTCGATGATTCGGACGACGTGCAGGCGGCCTCCGTGCGGCGCACTGTCGCCTGGGCGCGGCGCTGCAAGGATGAATTTGTGCGCCTGACGGCCGAAAAGAAACTCGACGAAGCGCACAGGCCGAAGCTGGTGGCCGTGGTGCAGGGAGGCGGCTCGGCGGCGCTGCGCCGTCAATGCGCCGACCAACTGCTGGAAATTGGCTTCGACGGCTACGGTTATGGCGGCTGGCCGCTGGATGCGGAGGGCAATCTGCTCACCGATATGTTGGCGGCCGTGCGCGACGCGATACCGGCGGAGTTCACGGTTCATGCGCTGGGGGTGGGACACCCGGATTATGTGGCGACCTGCGCGCGCATGGGGTATGAATTGTTCGACAGCACGATGCCGACGCGGGATGCGCGACACGGCCGTCTCTATTCGTTCACCGTCGATCCGAAAGCGGGGCCGTTGAACAGCCCGTTTTTCCGCTACGTGTACGTGAAAGACGACAAACACATCAAGGCCAACCGGCCGGTTTCCGCCTTTTGCGCGTGTCCGGTGTGCGCCCATTATTCGTTGGGCTACCTGCACCATCTCTTTAAGATCAACGACAGCCTGTACCCGCGCCTGGCCACGCTGCACAATTTGCGCTTTATGATGCAGTTGATGGACAGTCTGGGGGGCAGGGATTAGAGATTTGGGATTTGCGATTTGCGATTTGGGATTTGCGATTTGCGATTTGCGATTTGCGATTGTTCCAATCTCCAATCTCCAATCTCCAATCTTCGGTTCCTTTTTGCCATGGCGGATTTAGATGAATTGGTAACGGCCGTGTGCGCCGCCAGCAAATACCAGCATATCAGCCCAGACCTGGTGCGGCGTATCGGCGCGGGGGAACTGGCCAAACGGCCGCGTCTGAAAGAAGCGGTGAAGGCTACCAAGAATAAATTACACCAGATCGGCGGCGCGTATTTTACGGCGGCCATCGATTATGAAGCAGCGCTGGCGCGTATTGCCGCAGCGCAGCGCCAAGGCGCAGAAGCGCAGAAAGAAGCATTGGCGGCGGTGATGCGGCTGCACGCATCGACCAACGAGCGTCTGGGAATTTTGGCTGAATTTTATGCCGCGACATTGGCGGGGCTGCCGCCCATCGGCAGCGTGTTGGATATTGCCTGTGGTCTGAATCCTCTGGCGCACCCGTGGATGCCTTTGGCCGCAGAAAGCTCCTATCTGGCGGTGGATATTTACGCCGATATGATGGCGTTTTTGGGCGACTTTATGACCCTGAGCGGCATGAACGGCGCGACGCAGGTGGCCGACGTCGGCGGGGCGGCGTCGTTTGCCGCCGTGGACCTGGTTCTGCTGCTGAAGACGCTGCCGGTGCTGGCGCAAACGGACAAAACGGCCGTGCCCCGCCTCTTAGACGCGCTGCAGGCGCGGTATTTGCTTATCAGTTTTCCCGCCAAAAGCCTGGGCGGGCGCAGCAAGGGCATGGTGGAAAATTACGAGGCGCAGTTTTATGGCTGGGCCGAGGGGCGCAGCTGGCAGGTGCAGCGATTTGCCTTTGAGACGGAACTAGCCTTTCTGGTACGCAGCGGTTAAGGGGCTATACTTCCGAACGGAAACCACGTATGAAGCCGGATGAGGCGCAGGTAGAGGCCATTGTAACGGCCGTAAAAGAATCCAAAAAATATGGCGACACAGCCGAAACGACGATTCGGGCGCTGGCGGTGGATGCGCTGCAGCGGTATAAAAAGCCGAAGCAGGCGTTGAAAGCGGTGCGGGCGCAGCTGCACAGCATCATGGCCCCATATTTGGGCGACCCGGATTATGAGGCGGTGAAACGGGCGGTAACGGCCGTGTTCGCTGCCAACGACGAGGCGCAAATCAAAACGATGTGCCGCGACATTCTGGGCACGCACCTGTCCACGCGTGAACGGCTGCCGCTGCTGGATAGGTTTTACCGCGAGATTTTTGCGGTGACCGGCAAACCGGCCAGCCTGCTGGACATCGCCTGCGGGCTGAATCCGCTGGCTTTTCCGTGGATGGGGCTGCCGACCAGCACCCAATTTTACGCCTACGACATTCACGAGCCGCGTATTGATTTCCTGAACCATTATTTTCGGGCGCAAGGGCTGGCGCCGTTGGCCAAAGTGCAGGATGTGGCGCATGTGTTTCCCCAGGAAACGGCCGATGTGGCTCTGTTTTTGAAGGAGATGCCCCGCTTTACGCGGAATTATGGCGATTTGGGACGGCCGTTGTTGCAGGCGCTCAACGTGCGCTGGCTGGTGGTCTCTTACCCGGAGGTCAGCACGCATGGCGGGCGCAACCTGACCCATCGCTACCGCGAGTTTATGGGCCAGTTAACCGATGGCTTCCCCTGGAAAACCACGGAAATTTTGTTTGACGGGGAACTGGTTTTTTGTATTGAGAAGAGCGAAGACAAACCATAAGCGCTTTGTAAGGTCATTGACGCGGCTACAAAATCCATTGGAGACTGGAGATTGAACCAGTCTCCGGTCTCGCACAAGCGATTCAATCCCTGTTTCTAAGGGCTTGGGTCTGATTACACCATTCGGTATGCACCATTTTTTTGTTAGCGACATTCACCAGGACCAGGTTGTTTTTTCCGATGAGCAGGCGCACCAGATTGGGCGCGTGCTGCGGCTGCGCCCTGGCGAACGGGTGATGGTGTTGGACAATGCGGGCTGGCAATATGAGGCGGAGTTGGTGGAAGTGGGGCGGCGGGTAACGGCCGTGTTACACGCCAGACAACCCGCGGCCAACGAGCCAGCCATGCACCTGACCCTGTTTCAGGCCGTGTTGAAGCGAGACAATTTTGAGTGGGTGCTGCAAAAGGGCACGGAGATTGGCGTGACGCGCTTTGTGCCGCTGATCACCGAGCGCACGGTGGCCCATCCACCGCACAAACTGGAGCGGTGGCAGCGCATTCTCACCGAAGCGGCGGAGCAGTCGCGGCGCGGGCGGATTCCGCAGTTGGCGGAGCCAGTGCGCCTGGCAGACGCCTGGGCTGAGGCGCAAGCCGCGGAATTGGCGCTGCTGCCCTGGGAAGGGGCGGCGCAGGAGACGCTGGCGGCGGCGCTGGCAGGGAAACGGCCGTCGACCATCGCTATTCTCATCGGGCCAGAAGGTGGGTGGACGGATGACGAGGTGGGAAACGGCCGTGCGCGGGGCCTCATTCCTGTGACCCTTGGCGCGCGTATCTTACGCGCCGAAACGGCGGCCATTGTAAGCGCCGCGCTGTCGATGCAATTAATTGGAGAGTGGGGCTAACTGGTCAACCGGGCGGCCGGTACATCAGCCCCTAAGTGAAACTATGTTGTATCTTGTGGCAACTCCCATTGGAAATTTAGGCGATATGACGCTCCGGGCGCTGGAAACGCTGCGCTCGGTGGACGTGGTGGCCAGCGAAGACACACGCAAAACGGGTTTACTGCTCAAACACTTTGAGATCAGCAAGCCGCAGGTGTCCTTCCATGAACACAACGAGGCGCAGGCCGGGGCCAAAATCATGGCTTTGCTGGCTGATGGCAAGTCGGTGGCGGTGGTGTCCAACGCGGGTACGCCGGGGATTTCTGACCCTGGCTACACCCTGGTGCGCAGCGCAGTCGAGGCGGGCGTGGCCGTCACGATGATTCCCGGCGCGTCGGCGGTGGTGATGGCGCTGGTGCTGTCCGGGCTGCCGGCGCACAGCTTTACGTTTCGTGGGTTTCCGCCGCGCAAAAGCGGCAAGCGGCAGCGTTTCATGGCTGTCGATGCGGCATCGCCGCACACGCTTATCTTCTACGAAAGCCCGTACCGTCTGGCAGGTTTTTTAACCGATGCGCTGGCCGTGTATGGCGACCGTCCGGCGGCGCTGGCGAATGAATTGACCAAATTGTTTGAGGGTGTGCAGCGGGGGTTGTTGTCGGAATTGCTAACGGCCGTGCAGTCCCAGGAGCCGCGCGGCGAATATGTGGTGGTGATTGGCGGCGTGACTAGCTAATCTGCGGCGTTATTTGTGGTAATTTTCGCCGTTCAGAATGGTGAAGGCGCGGTAAAGCTGTTCCAGAAAGATGACGCGGGCCAGTTCGTGGGTAAACGTGAGCGGGGAGAGGGCGATCTGGTGGTGGGCAGCGGCGATAACCTCAGTAGAAAATCCAACCGGGCCGCCGATGAGAAAGGCGAGACGGCCGTGTACCTCAATCTGCTTTTGTAAAAACTGCGCCAGCTCCGGACTGCTCAACAATTCCCCTTCCGGCGACAACAAAATGATGCGGTTGGCGCTGCCGGCCGCTTTCAGCAGCAAATCCCCTTCCTTTTGCATCGCCGCCATATCCGGCAGTCCCTGGCCTACAAAATCCTTTACTTCCACCAGATTCAGACGCGTGTAAAAGCCAAGCCGCTGCGCATAGTCGGCTTGCGCCAGCCGCCAATGTTTGCTGCGGATTTTGCCCACGGCTAGCAAGTCGATGTGGCCAATGGGGCGCGGCATGGGTTAGCTGAGTTTTCCCAGGAGACGGTTTTTGGCCCATTCGGCCGGCAGGTAAAGGGGAGATAATTCTTGGGCGTGGCGGTAGCAGGCCAGGGCCGCGCGCGCTTCGCCCAGATGCTCGTAGACGCGGCCTAGATTTACATAAGCGTAATGGGGGGTCTTGTAATGGGTCGCGCGCGCCGCTTTTTCCAGCCAGGGAACAGCTTCTTCCCACGCTTCTTTTTCGATCAGATACGCGCCGATATCGTTGTAAGGGTTGCCAAACGTTGGGTCTAGGGCGATGGCTTTTTGGCATTCGGCGATGGCTTCGTCGTAGCGGTTGAAGATGCTGTAGGCCCAGCCAAGGTAGGTGTGGGCTTCGGCCGTAGGGTGGATGGCGATGGAGCGGCGGTATAGTTCGATGGCGTCGCCGAGTTCGCCGTTCAGGTGGTGGCGGACTGCTCTATCAAACAGGATCATCGCCTGTTCGTGCAAAATTTCTTGTTCGTTCATGATGGTATGTAGTGTAACAAACGGGAACGGTTTCTGGCAAGATGGGATCAGGGTAACGGGATGTGTGCAGACCCTAAGGGTTTGTTCTTGAGGCGCCAGACCTTATGAGATGTAAACCCTTAGGGTCTTCTTGAAAGGTTGGTTTTACTTTACGTAAAGCAAAAAAGGTGATAAATTATGGATTGGCAAAGTGATGTGGGTGTTGTCAAGCAGTGATTCGGATTTTGACCATCGGACGAAAATCCGGGGCGCGCTGTGGAGGTAAGGTTATGGTTTCTAGACATCGTTTTATATGGGTAACGATCTTTTTATTAGGCGCTGGCTGGCTGCTGACGGCTTGTGAACGGCCGTCTCCGGATGCCAGTGTCTCGCCCACGGCCGTTTCCGGCCTGGATTTTAGCGACCCCAATGTTGGCGGCGGGATTGCCGGAGATGCTGCGCCGACGATTGTTGCGGCTTACCCGGCTGCGCCGGAAGAAACCATGCCGCCAGCGACCCAACCGTTGACGGTAACGGCCGTTACCCCCATGCCCACCGCGCTTCCGGCGGTTCCCACAGCCACGACGCCCATTGAGAATGCACCCGCGCCGACGGTGGAAACGGCCGTGGCGGCCGATGGAACGGCCGTGGCGGCAGCGCCAACCGCAGCCGCTGGCGCCACGACAGAAATAACCCACGTCGTCCAACCAGGGGAAAACCTTTTCCGCATTGGCCTGCAATATGGCGTTTCCTGGGTAACGCTGGCCCAATACAACGGACTAACCAACCCCAACGGCATTGTCGCCGGGCAGACCATTAAAATACCACCCGCCAACGGACAACCTCCCACCAGTGTGCCATCGCCGACCGCCACCGCCATGCCACCAGGCAGCATCACTTACTACACCGTGCAGCCAGGCGATAATCTTTTTCGCATCGGCCAAAAATTTGGCGTAAGCTGGGTGCAAATCGCCGAAGCCAACGGGTTGGTAAACCCCAATCAAATTGTCGCCGGGCAAACGCTGAAGATTCCGGTGAACGCGCCGGGACCCACGCCTGAATTTACCCATGTCGTCAAATTTGGCGAAACCATTTTTGGCATTGCGGCGCAGTATGGCGTGCCCTGGTTGGCTATCGCTGAGGCCAACGACATTCCGTCGCCATACGTCATTTATGCCGGACAGGCGTTGATTATTCCTGGGAGTTAATGAGATGCCTGGTTTGCCAATTTCCGGCAAACTTAATGATATTGTCTTTAAACCCTGAGGGTTTTTTGACCTCTGGAAAACATCCTGGTTCGGCAAAAACCCTTTTGGTCTTTAAGAAAACAAT